>JBBRGG010000173.1:0-7566 GCA_038240875.1 Phycisphaerales bacterium
TGGAGGCGCGGCAGTTGGAGGCGCGACAATTGGAGGCGCGGCAGCTGGAGGCGAATCCACTGTTGCTGCGGCATTCGTGTTGGGAACGATTGCCTCGGCGACGCGAGGCTTGATCGTGCCTAGGCTTTGATCGGTGGGAAGCCAACCGCGCGGGCGCATAATTTCTTGTGCTTCGATGGCGGCTTGGGTGCGCGGGTGGCGGCGAACTAGGCGATTGAGGGTTAATCTAGCGGAGACTGCGTCGTCGGTTCGCATGTACCACTTTGCGGATTCGAGTGCTTCTTCAGCGAGCGATTCGTCCATGCGCGCTGTGAGAGCGTCGTCGAGGCCTTTTTCGCGGGCCTGCGACGGAAACTCAGCGGCGTAATCCTCGATTTGTACCTTGGCATCGGTTAGGGAAGAGGCGTCATACCTGGGACCTTTAAACTGTGCGATGTTGGCGTAAAGGCGGCGTTGCATCGCAAGCTCGCGCTTGTCGGACTTTGGATACAGCTTCATGAAGATTTCGTAGGTGTCGGCGGCCTGCCGAAGCTCGCGTGATCTGTAGTAATACTCCGCGAGGTCCAAAAGTGCCTGCTCGGCAAGGCGCGAGCCGGGCAAACGCTCGTTGATTCGGATGATGATCTCTTCGGCTAAGGGGACGCCTGAGTCGATTCGGAAGAACCACCACGACTTGACGCGCATGCCCGCGAGATACAGATTAGCAATGCGCAATTCGCGTTCGAGCGCGACCGGGAGCGCGTCGGTGCCTGCAAATTCGCGGGCGACACGCTCGTAATCGATCATCGCGGAGTATTCATCGCCGCCAGCGAGATGAGAGTCGCCACGCAGGATTAGGGCTTCGGGCACGAGTGTGCCACGAGGGTCTGGGTTTGCGATAAACCACGCGTCGAGCCGAGCAACCGCGGAAGAATCCTGCCCGGTAGCGAGAAGTTCTTTGGCTTGGATCAGGTCGGGATCGGTGCCTAGGCGAGGTTGGGATTCGCTAAGCGTCCAGCGGCCTTCGCGCAGTTCGTAGGCGCGAGCTTGGGCGTAAGCGTCTTGTGAGAAGAAGACGCAGAAAATGGTCGCTAAAAGTATGCAAATCAGAGTGCGTTTCAAGGCGGATTTGCAAGTGCTCGTGGGCATGCCTGCGTGCGTGCGAGCAGGGCCCTTGGTTATCTGTGGAAGCGTGTGCTGGATCGGCATGATCAAGGTCATGCGCGAGTGTATCGCGCTATTTCCTCCGACATTCAACTTCCTTCGGCATTCAAAGAGGCATTGATCTGACTCAGACAATTTAGGCGCGTCGGGTCAAGTCGCTTCGGATCAAATCGCGTCCGGCAAGTCGCTCAAGGAAGTTGGGCACACGGTCGCATCGTTTGATTTCGTGTGAAAGGTGCAAGGCGTTAACGCTGACCCAAAGCCAGATTGCCCTCTCGTGTAATGAAATAAGCAAAGTTACTACATTATCATGCGGTTGATAATGAGGCGCTATTGAATACAGATTGTCATTCAGCATTGTCCTCGTCAAAGCATCGGCTCGCGTATCGTCAATTGAGCCATTCGAGTCGTAGACGCGAGTTGGCATCATCATGGAGGCTTCATTCGTGGCAGCCATCACCGGCATGGGCGCGGTCACACCCATCGGCGTAGGCGTACCAGCATTCGCCGCTTCTCTACGCGCGGGCGTGAGTGGCACACGATTGCTCAACTGGACCCATCACCGCGTGAAGGCGAGGGTCGCGGCGACGTGCCCAGACTTTGATCCGCGCACGGTAATGACAGATGCTGATATTGCGAGGTTTCCCAAGCTGATCCCGATGGCGCTGGCCGCGGCACGCGAGGCGTGCACACAAGCTGGGCTGCTGGGCACCACCAGGCTTATTGATCCCACTTACCAACTTCTTGATACAACACAACTAGACCCAACGCGTGTGGACCCAACGCGGGTCGCTGTCATCCTGGGTACGGGTGCTGGCGGGATCGATTTCACCCTCGACCAAGTTGGCGCGCTGCATCATGATCGCAAGATGAGCCTATGGAGCATCACCAATGCTACCCATGGCAATCTCGCGGGCGAACTGTCGATTCGCCTTGGGGCCAAAGGCCCGTCACTTTGCGTTTCGACAGGGTGTGCCAGCGCGTCGGACGCGGTGGGCCTGGCCAAGGACTTACTCTCGTCGCCAAGGCCTGG
Organism: Phycisphaerales bacterium; assembly: GCA_038240875.1. GTDB lineage: Bacteria > Planctomycetota > Phycisphaerae > Phycisphaerales > UBA1924 > JBBRGG01. The sequence goes on from JBBRGG010000173.1 coordinate 2,177, forward strand.
TGCGCCGGATGTTGTTGTAGTAGTTGGAGCGGACGCGCATGTGCGATGGGAAACCGTCGCGGGAATGGAATTGCTTGGTGTGATCGCGACAAGACCTTGCACAACTCAAGCCGAGGCGGCGAGAGCATCAAGGCCATTTTGTTCGACGCGCGATGGGTTTGTGCTAGGCGAAGGGGCTTGGGCAATCGTGCTCGAACGCGCGCCTGCACGACTACAGGTTCTTCACGCTAACCGCAAACCGACTCGCATTATTGGCCATGTTCGCGGATATGGCGCGACTTGTGACGCGTTTCACCGCGTTCGACCTGAGCCGGATATGCGCGAGTCTACTCGCGCGATGCAACTAGCCCTTGAAGATGCTGCGATTGCTCCTGAAGCCGTTGGCGTAGTTCATTATCACGGTACGGCGACGGCAATAAATGACGCGCTGGAAACACTTGCGGTCAAGAATGCGCTGGGGGCGCACGCGGTGAAGGTGCGTGGGCATAGCGTCAAGTCGATGATCGGGCATCCACAAGGTGCGAGCGGGTTGGCCGCGATCGTGTCAACACTTGCCGGGCTATCTGGCGCTGATGGCGGGAAACCGTTTATCTTTCCGACGATCAACCTTGACTCGTGTGATCTGGCGTGCGACCTGGATTACACGCCGAACCACGCGGCGAACGCGGACGCATCGCGCGATCGGTTCGCACTGATCAACTGCCTTGCCTTTGGAGCCAAGAACAGCGCGCTGGTACTTGAAGTTGGTGATGGCAACGAGCCGATGTGACTGAGATTATTGCGCGGGTTGTAGGCGTTCAATCCTTGCTGCGCGAACCCATCATGTAATTGGACGATTCTTTGGTGATGAGGATGTCGTGCGGGTGGTTTTCGATGACGGTTGCGGGGGAAACGCGAACGAAGCGCGAATTGGTGCGCAGTTCTTCGATGGTTTTGCAGCCGCAGTAACCCATTGCGCTACGAATGCCGCCGACAAGTTGATAGACGCTCTCGGCGAGGGTGCCTCGGAAAGGCACCAAGCCTTCGACGCCTTCGGGCACAAACTTTTGCTGAGGCTTGCCGTCGCTGGAGAGTTTGTCGGCCTGGCGATAACGGTCGGCGGAGCCAGCGCTCATCGCGCCTTCGCTGCCCATGCCGCGATAGCTTTTGTAGCGTCGGCCTTGATGGATGACTAGTTCGCCCGGGCTTTCTTCGAGGCCTGCAAAGAGCGACCCCATCATGACAACCGATGCACCCGCAGCGATTGCCTTGGGGATGTCGCCACTGTGGCGAATGCCGCCATCGGCGATGACGGGGACATCAACACCGAGGTCCGCGACGGCTTGGGCCGCGTTCATGACGGCGGTGATCTGGGGCACGCCTACGCCCGTGACAACGCGTGTGGTGCAGATGGAACCTGGCCCGATACCGATTTTGATTGCGTCGGCACCAGCTTCGATAAGGTCGCTGGCTGCCTGGGCGGTTGCGATGTTACCAGCCATGACCTGCAAGCCACTTTTGATAACGCTGGACATGGCCTTGATGGCACGAACGGTTTTGAGAACGTTCTCGCTGTGGCCGTGCGCGGTATCAACGACGATGACATCAACCTCAGCGGCGATCAGCGCTTCGACGCGTTCATATTGTTCGACGCCGACCGCGGCCCCGCAGCGAAGTCGTCCTCGCACGTCACGGCAGGCGCGGGGGAACTGGCTCGTGCGGTCGATATCGCGCATCGTGATCAGGCCACAGAGGTGGCCTATGTCATCAACGAGGATTAGCTTTTCGACCTTGTTTTGGTTGAGGAAGATCTCGGCTTGGTCCAGAGTCGTGCCGAAGGCTGCGGTGAAGAGTTTTTTCCCATTGGTCGGACCGGTCATTACGTCGCGTACGCGAGTCTGAAGATCTTCGACGAACTTGAGGTCGCGGCGAGTGATGATGCCCAAGACCTTACCCTTGCCACGAAGGTTGGTCGAGCCATCTTCGGTCACGGGAAAGCCGGAACAGTGATGGCGGCGCATGAGCTCTTTGGCCCGGGCGATGGTGTCGTCGGGCCCGAGCGTGAGCGGGTCGGCGATGATGCCATTAGCCGAGCGTTTGACCTTGGCGACTTCGAGGGCCTGTGCTTCGATCGTGAGGTTTTTGTGAATGAAACCCAAGCCGCCTTCTTGCGCGAGGCCGATGGCGAGGGCCGACTCGGTGACTGTGTCCATGGGTGCCGAGAGAAGCGGGATGTTGAGCGTGATGGTGCGGGTGAGGCGAGTGGACGTGTCGGCGTCGCCTGGCATGACGCCGGAGCGCGCCGGAATAAGCAGCACGTCATCAAAGGTGATGCCGTCGGCGGCGATGCGCGACTCGGGCGTAAAGCTCGCGGGTGCGGCGCTCGCTCCTGCAACAGGCATAGGAGAATTGACTGATTTGGAAGCGGACGCGTTCGGCTGGCCGAGGCTCGGATGCGTTGAAGTCGCCATTCCTGAGCGTAAGGGGCGAGAGCCAAAGGTCAAGCTCGACGCCACAAAGCCAATTCGAGTATGCAATTCCTATGGCTGATTATCAATACCAAACTAACACCTTTCGCACGTTGGCAAACTACAACAAAGGAAATTTGAAGCAACGACGGTTCATCGTCGGCGCCAGTTCATTCGAGCACCAGTTTGATTCGAGCAACTCCCTATTCTCCAGCATGCCACCAGAAATCGACGCCAAAGTGAATCCTGCCGAGATCAGTCCAACCAATCACGCTGCCAGATCTACCTCAAATCTTCCCGCGCCGATCGTCTACGACGCTGGCGACATGCCCACGCGCTCGCGCGACGAGTGGGTTCTGTCCAACGGCTTGGGTGGCTTTAGCATGGGCACCCCTTCGGGCATTCCTGAGCGCAGGTATCATGCGATGCTTATCGCGGCGACCACGCCTCCGGTTGGGCGAATTGCGGCCGTCCAATCATTCGTCGAATGGCTCGTCGTCGAACAAGGTGGCGTGGTCACTCGGCATGATGTCAGCGCTATGCGCTTTGCCAGTGGCTCGCTGAGCCCGACGGGCGCGCCCACGCCCGAGCGATTCACCTTCGGGCAATCATGCCTGTGGCAATCGCGCGTGAAGACGCCTCGCGGCGACTTTAGTGTCGAACGCGAACTGGTTCTCCACTATGGGCGAAACGCTGTGACGGTGCGCTATCGGGTGACGCGCGAAAGAGCTTCAGCCCAAGCCGCTACGAACGCACGCGCACCTCTGCTCGTCGTTCCTTCAGGCAAGCCCGCGCCCACCCGCATCTGGCTTGAAGCCCGCCCACTTGTTTCTCTCCGCGATTTCCATGGCATGCTCACGCCGGGCGAGCCTCACTCTCACATTATTTCAAACATCGGGTCTGACGGCGTCACCGTTGTGCGCAATGGCGTCACCCTTGAGATGCGGATCGACGCGTCGGCGGGCCGATTTTCCACCTCGCACGAAACCTGGCGCAATGTTGCCTACACCCGCGAGCACGAACGCGGCATGGACCACATCGAAGACCTTTTGTCCCCGGGCGTATTCGTCCTTCCACTCTTTGACGAGCGCGAAGAAGGCATGTGGAACAATGCCGAGTCGGTGACGACGCCTTGGCGCGCGGTGGTCTGCGAAGTGCCTACGCCTACACCTATGACGCCAGTTCCCGAAGCCGACGATGAGCTCACGGCCCAGCGTACACGCCTGGACACAATCGTCGCGAACACGCTGTCGAATGCGGGCCCCAAAGCGACCTCGCGTGATCGCGATGCACTCGCGACGCTCGCGGTCGCCGCGGATCGATTTGTTGTTCAACGCTTTGTCGCGGCGTTGCCGCCCGACGCTGGCGCAACGGTTTTGGATCGCGCATCGGGTACTTCAACTTCGATGGCGACGATCATCGCCGGGTATCCGTGGTTCGCCGATTGGGGACGCGATACGTGCATCGCGATGCCCGGCCTGATGATGCGTTGTGGCAGGTTCACCGAGGCGCGCCAATCGCTCGCGGCGTTCGCGGCATATCGGCGTCGCGGGCTGGTGCCTTGCACGTTTGACGACGGCAGTGGAACGCCACAATACAACACGGTTGATGCCTCGCTGTGGTTCGTGCATGCCGCGTGCGATTATCTGCGCACGACAGGAGATCGCGCGGGGTTTGAAGCGTCGATGCGGGCTGCGTGTTTGGAGATCGTCGAATTCTATCACAAGGGCACAGATTATTCGATTCGCGTCGATCTTGCCGACGGCTTGGTGATGGAAGGCAACGAACAAACCCAGCTCACATGGATGGATGCGAAGCGCGATGGCGTGGTCTTTACGCCTCGTTACGGCAAGCCTGTAGAGATCAGCGCGCTGTGGTATTCGGTGCTTTTAGAGCTTGCCGCAGCGATCGAACCAACCACGCCCAAGGCTGCTCGCGAGCTGCACCAATGGGCCGATCAGGCGGGGCGTTCGTTTGCGCACGCATATTGGAATAGCGCGCGCGGGTGCTTGTACGACGGCTTGACGCCGACACCTTCGGGTTCGTGGCTTCCCATCGCGGAAATCAGGCCGAATCAGGTCTTTGCGCTCGCGCTGCCACACTCGCCACTGACGCAATCGCAGAAGGAATCGACGCTGCGCGTGATTACGGAATCGCTGCTCACGCGCGAGGGGTTGCGCACGCTCGATGCCAAGGACTCAGGCTATCGCCCTCGATACGAAGGCGTTCTCTTCGAGCGCGACCGCGCGTATCACAACGGCACGGTGTGGCCTTGGTTGATCGGGCCTTATGTCGATGCGGTGTTGCGCGTGGGCAATTTCTCAGCTGCGGCGTACGCAAAGGGCCGCGAAGCAATCGCCGGGCTGATCGAAGAATTGGAACGGTCAAGAGCCGTGCCCGGGCCGGTGAGCTCGTTGGCAGAGGTGTACGACGCCGACGCTTTGCCCGATGGCACACGCCGTCCTGAAGGGTGCTTGGCCCAGGCGTGGTCGGTCGCCGAACTGATCCGCGCGATAGTTACGTTGTCGAATGAAGGGGAGAAGAAGTAATACGAAACATAGTTAAGATCTAAGCTGTCTTGGGTACTTTTTCTCTTTGAATAGTGTTTTTAGATTGACGTTCTCTACACAGATTCGCTGGATTTTCAAATGTGATTCGTTTACGAAGTTATGCTGGATACAAGTGCGTTCGGCACAGTGAATTGCAAATGAGAGCAGCTCGCCTTAGCCAGAATTGCGTGCCTTGGCCAGAATTGCGTGCCTTGTGTAGTCCGGCCGTCCGGCCGGTTGTCTACACCTTCGTACATTTGTAACTCGTGCATTCAGGATCGCTTCGATCCTGATGATGAAAGTTGACCAAGTGATCGAGCCATCGCGCCATGTTCACCGCGCGATCATGACTCGTCGTCGTGGCACAGAAACATTGTGTCCCCCCTCCCCCGCT
>JBBRGG010000174.1:0-7503 GCA_038240875.1 Phycisphaerales bacterium
TACGCCTTGTGTAACGGAGCGTGCGTTGGCGGCGGCGCGAATTTGGCGAGCTGCCGAGCGAGCAGAAGCGAGGGATGGGAGGAGGATGCCGATCAAGAGCGCGATGATTGCGATAACGACCAAGAGTTCAATAAGAGTGAAAGCACGCTTGGAGCCGTGAGGCGGCTGGTTCATATAAGGCAGTGAATTCATGGGCATGTTCGTCCTCGAGGGTGCTTCGGAAAGAGTGACATGAAACGAGTCGGACGACGACAGCCATAGGCATGCCCCGATACTCGGCTGGGCGCGACCATGCGACCAAGCTATGTAAGTGTTGCACGTGGAAGCCACGTGTCTAGAGATCGCGTCAATAAGTCGATCTTAACAATGCAGGATTCATACTTCCTTTACATTGAATAACGCGAACTAATGAATTCTTAATATATACATTTATGTAAGCTTAACAATAAGTTTGGTTTTCTTTGGAAACCTCATACTCGAAGTGCCAAGGCTTACTTCGTGATACGAACGGTTACTGAATCTTTCGTGAAGTGTTAAGGATGAGGGGATGAAGTTGGATAGGCAAAGGGGAAGGCAGCACTGCGATCAAAACGGTCAATACTGGTCATGATGGCATGAAGCCAAAGACCAAGGCAAAGAACCGGCCGGGACGGCCGGACCACCCAAGGCAAAGACACAGCAGTGAATAACAGGCAATAGACAAAGCACACCATGATTGAAGCAATCATGACTGGTCATTGTGGCATGAAGTCGAAGACAGCCGGCCGGGACGGCCGGACCACCCAAGGCAAAGACACAGCAGTAAATAACAGGCAATAGACAAAGCACACCATGATTGAAGCAATCATGACTGGTCATGGTGCCATGAAGTCAAAGGCATACCTGACTGGATCGCCTCGTTCAGTCTTCGTCGGCGTGAAGCTTGGCGACGACGGAAAAGTCTTCGAGCGTAGTGGTGTCTTGCGTGATTTTTTCGACGCCAGCGGCGACATCGCGCAGGAGCCTTCGCATGATTTTGCCGCTGCGTGTCTTTGGGAGTGCTTCGGCGAAGCGGATTTGATCAGGCTTGGCCATCGCCCCGACTTCTTTCGCGACGTGCGCGATGAGTTCGGCGCGGAGCGTGTCGTCGGGTTGGCGCTTGTTCTGGATGAGCCAGTGGGTTCTGAGTGTGACAAAGGCGCAGATGGCGTTGCCTTTGATGTCGTGAGGGACGCCGACGACTGCGGCTTCAGCGACGGCGGGGTGGCTAACGAGCGCGCTCTCGACTTCCATGGTGCCTAGGAGGTGGCCGGAGACTTTTATGACGTCGTCGATTCGGCCTTGGATCCAGAAATAGCCATCGGCATCTCGGCGTGCGCCGTCGGCGGAGAAGAAAAACGGCGTACCGGTGGCGGGGTCTTTGACGCGGCCCCAGTAGTTGCTGATGAAGCGTTCGCGATTGCCAAAGACGCCTCGAAGCATGCCTGGCCAGGGCTTGCGGATGACGAAGAGGCCGCCTTGGTTCGCGGGGAGTTCGTGGCCTTGTTCGTTGACGATTGCGGCGTCGATGCCGAACATGGGCAGGGTGCACGATCCGGGCTTGGTGGCAATTGCGCCGGGCAAAGGCGTGACGACGTGGCCACCGGTTTCGGTTTGCCAATAGGTATCGACGATGGGTCGGGCGGCGTGGCCGATGTTGGTGTGGTACCACATCCAGGCTTCGGGGTTGATAGGTTCGCCGACGGTGCCCAAGATGCGAAGTGAGGAGAGGTCGTGGGAGGCGGGGAGGTGGTCGCCCCATTTCATGAAGGTGCGAATGGCGGTTGGCGCGGTGTAGAAGTGTGTGACTTTGTGGCGGGCGATGATGTCCCAGAAGCGATCGCCGCAGGCACCTTCGCGTGCGGGGAAGTTGGGCGCGCCTTCGTAGATGAGGGTTGGGACGCGGTTCATCATGGGGCCATAGAGGACGTAGGAATGGCCGGTGATCCAGCCGATGTCAGCGGAGCACCAGAAGACCTGGCCATCGTCGGGGAGTAGGTTAAAGGTGTAGCGCGCGGTGGCTTGGACGAAGACCAAATAGCCAGCGGTGGTGTGGACGATGCCTTTGGGTTTGCCTGTGGAGCCGGAGGTATAGAGAAGGAAGAGCATGTCCTCGCTCTGCATTTCGGCACACGGGCAGGCTTCGGAAGTGATGGGGACGATGTCGTGCCACCAGTGCATGTGGGTGCTGCGACTTGGATCTTTTTGCCCGGCGTGATGAGGCATGCCGGTGATGAAGCGCTGGCTGGGTGGGATGTGGCTGGTGCGCTTCAGGCAGAGGACATGGTTGACGATGTGGCCCACGTTGGCAAGTTGGTCGAGAGCGGCTTGAACGTTGGCGAGCAGGGGGATGATTTCGTTTCGGCGGTAGCCGCCGTCGGCGGTGATGATAAGCTTGCTGTTGGCATCAGTGACACGTTCGGAGATAGAGCTGGGGGCGAACCCGGCAAAGATCACGCTGTGTGCGGCGCCGATACGAGCGCAGGCGAGGATGGCGATCACAAGCTCAGGGACCATGGGCATATAGATGGTGACGACGTCGCCTTTTTCAACGCCTAGGCCGCGGAGAACGTTGGCGACGCGCGAGGTTTCACGCTGGAGGTCGCGGTAGGTCAGGCGGCGGATCTCGGGCTCTTCGGCGTACTTGGTGCCTGGAGCCATGTGGCTGGTCTTTGGGCCTAGGGGCTCGCCTTCCCAGATGAGGCCGATGTCTTCGCCGTTGCCAGCTTGAACGTGGCGATCAATGCAGTTGAAGCAGGCGTTGGTGGTGCCGCCGACGAACCACTTGGCGTCGGGAGGATTCCAATCAAGAACGTGAGAGAATGGCTTGAACCAGTCCAGAGCCTTGGATTCGTCGGCCCAGAATGCGACGGGGTTTTGGATGCTGCTGGCGTGAAGGGCGCGGTATTTTTCGATGGAGTCGACGTGCCAGTGGGTGAAGCCCACGTCCTTGGCGAGCTTAGGCGAGAAGGAACGCGTCTCGTTGAGAGACGAGTGAATCGAGTTGCTTGCAGCGAGAGCAGTCGCGGGTGTCGTCATGCTCGGAGCATACTCGTTCCAGCGGAGACTGCAAGGGGGGAAGAGGAAGTCGAAGAAAGAAGTAGCACAGGGAAACAGGGGCACAGGGAAAGACGAGATCCAAGAAGAGCACAAAGCGTACCGATAGCTTGGAAGTCGGTAGGTGCAAGAAAGAAGCCCACTCTCGAAAGAGAGCGAGCTTTGGGTTTGAGTAGCTGGGATAAGTCGAAGGCTTACAAGCGGTCTTTTTGTAGTGGTTTAGCGAACTTGCTGGGGCGGGTTGTATTCCGCGATGATCTTGCTGCCCAGTGTGAAGCTCTTGATATCGACGCCTTTACTCACGCGGAAGATGAGGATTAGCTTTTGGTCGGGACGGCTGCTTGAAAGGCTGGGTAACTGCGACAAGGCACGAATAGGGTTGCCTGGGCTGTAGCGGATTTTGACTTGGGTGGTGTCTTCGTAGACGAAGCCGATGGGCTCATAAATCTGGCCATTGGTATCACGAAGCATCGGGGGAACGACTAGTTCGGCGGTGCGTGCCGACTGACCAAGAAGGCTGGTGGCGTAGCGACCGGCGACATTGAGTTGAACGATGGTGGTGTCGGGCGTGACGGCGAAGTTTTCGATACGCAAGGTGCGTTCGAGGCCAGCGCGGTTTGCCATCGCGGGCTCGAAGACATGTTCGCCATCGATGATGAGATTTTTGTCGTCGATATCGAGGCCACCGGTGGTGGATTTTTGGAGGGTGTAGTTGCCTGGGAGGCGTTCGGAAACTCGAAAGCCGATGTCTTCGTTGCCTTGATCGGGACGCCGAGGGCGGCCATCGCCAACAACGATTTTGCCGGTGTCATCAAGGCCGCTGGGGTTTGCAATGCTTGCGCCGGGATTCGCCGCGATGATTGCGGGATCAACGTAGAGAGAGCCCAAGATCGATTGGAGGCGGCCAGCGCTGAGTGCGGCATCGCGTTCGAAAGCGGTCTTAAAGGTAATGCTCGGTTTGGAGAGTTTGGCGTCATCGACGATCATGGCGCGTGTGCCCTTGACCGTTATGCACAAGGGTTCGAGGCCTGGCGGGACGACGAACTCGAAGGCGAAATAAGACTCGCTGGCGCCGCCGACGGATGCGAGGAAGACGTCGCGCGCGTCGTAACGGAATCGGGCGAGGGCAGGCAATGAGCCTGCGGCTTGGCCGATGGCGGCGATTGGATAGACGCTCTTCAAGTCGAACCAATTGGTCGCGTCGTTGGGGTCGCGACGGCCAACGACCAGGCGGATCTGGGAGGGGCCGACGCTAACTTTGCCTTCGGTTTTTTCACGTGCGCCAGCGTTGAACTTGACGGCGAAGGCTTCGATGCGGGAGCCTTGGGGATAGAGGTCGCCATCGATGTCGGAGACTTTTTGCGCGGGGATGGCGGGGAGCTTGCGGATGGGGCCATCGACGAGGAGGTCGTCGAGCTTTTGGGTGCCTGTGCCGTCGCCGACGGTGTAGCGGGCGATGACGCTGAAGTCTTCTGGTCGGGCGGTGATGCGGTTGGAGCCTTCGCCGAAGCTCATGCGGAGGGTGTGGGGAAAGTCGCTGAGGTCGTGGTAGTAGATGGCTAGTGGTGTGCTGGTGCCAAAGACGCCTTTGGACATGTGGCTGTAGAGGGCGGCGACGATTTTATCGGTGGGAACCCAGAGGCTGCCCGAGCGTTCGATGCTGCCGTTGGAAGCGAAGATGATGGGCTGGTAACCGAAGGCCTCAGTGCCGACGCGCATGTGAGACGCGCTGATGACGGCCATGCCCGAAGCGATGACGCCGGCGATGACGCCACAGACCCCGCCACCGATGTAGTTGGGGGCGGAGGGGAGGACGGCGTTGGCGGGAACCAACAGGTCAACACCGACGCGTAGAAGGATGAGCGTAATACCGAAGGGAGCGGCGAGAGCGATGCCCCATGCTGAACCGCCGATGAGCCCGTGTGGGTCGGCGGATTTGAGCAGGAGATACGCCAATGGCTCCCATGCGGCGAAAGCAACGCCTGCGGCCACGACGGCGCAGACCAAGTGAAGGAAGGCAGAGAAGAAGCCACGGGTCAGCCACGTATACGTGACTGCGAGGAGTACGAGGATCGCGATGATGTTCATGCCCATGAGTCAGGCTCCGAGGGAGAGAGAACGAAAGGCGAAAAGCCAAGAACGAACTGCCTGAAGCGGTGATTGAATGCCAATTGCCGATTGCCTGAATTTACGCCTTTGGCTGAGCGGCGGGAATAGGCCTTTGTGCAGCTGGGGCGGGGGTGCCGCCGACGGGGGCTGGGGTGGCTTCCGCTGTGACGCGGCCAATTTCTTCGACGCTGGTGACGCCATCGACAGCTTTGCGGAGCGCTGCTTGCGAAATGGTGAGTACGTTGCGTTTACGAAGTTCGGCACGCAAGCCGTTCCAATCGCCCGCGCGGATCATCGCGCGATCGGCGTCTTGCAGGGTCACGATCTCGAAGATGCCGGTCTGGCCATAGAACCCGTTACCCTTGCACATGGGGCAAACTTCGGGCTTGTTCTTGATCAGAACCTGGCCACCCTTCTTATAGAGCTGCTTGACCTTATCTGCGGGAAGGCCCATTTTTTTGAGCATGTCGGGCGTGGGCTGGTAGGGGACGCGACAATTGGTGCACAGTGTGCGCATCAGGCGATGTGACACAACGCCCTTAAGGTGCTTGAGGGCAAGGTCGGGGTCGCCGACGGCTTGGATGTAGGATTGGATTGCCTGCATTGGGTTTTCCGAACGCATCGCGATATAAATACGAGAGCGCTCGCCATCGGCCTTGGCGACTTCCTTGGCAGTGTTGGCGTCGGGCAACTCTGCAAGCGCAAGCACGTCGGGGTCGCGGCGGATTAACGAGCGGGTCATCGTCGAGAACTCAGCGCCTTCGGCCTGGGGATCAAATACGTTCTGGCGAACGCCTTCGATTTCGTCCTGGATTTCGAGCTCTAACGTGTTGACGTTTTTGGTGTAGGCGTCGTGGGCGCGAACAATTGAGTAAAGGGTCGTGGTACGGCCGCCATCTTGAGGCCCGGTGACGAGCACGACGCCCTTGTTAAGCGCGATGAGATCGTTGAGCTCTTTGAGCTGGGGCTCGAAAAGACCAAGGTCCACGAGCTTGCGCTTGACCTGCCCAGAGGGATCGATGAGCAAGGTCACACGCATGCCAGCTTGCGAACCGATGCTGGAGATGCGAACTTTGCGGCGTTGATCGCCCTTATCGACGGTGATGTCGGCGGTTTGCTTGCGGCGACGGTCGGCGATGTCGAGCTTTGCCGCAGACTTCCACACGTCCATGACCTTGAGAGCGTCGGGAGCGGGCATGGTCGAGGCTTGCTGGCGGAGGCCATCGACGGTGTAGAAGACGCCATAGGCATTGTCTTTACCGGTGGGGGCGAACTCGACTTGAGATGCACGGGCATCAAACGCGCCGGTGAATGCTTGCTCGGCGGAGACACGCACTGGGAAGTCGGGCGAATCGCCACTGGGGACGGCGAGGGTGGACTTGTCCGCTGCGCGAAGGACCAACTCAACTTTGCCAGCCTTCTTTTCGGCGGCTTTTTTAGCCTTGGCTTCGCGCCAAGTAGACAAATCGAGCGTGAGACGGTGTTCTACGGGGACGCGTTCGTCTTTGTTGGTGATGAGCACGAAGGCGGCGATGTCGGCGACGAGGATCACGATGATCGCAAGAAAGGAAACCCAGATCGCGAATAACTGAGGCAAGGGCATGACCATCGCCACGAGGAGCGCGAGCAGGGCGCACGAAATGTGCACCACGTTCCACATCGTGCGCGGCAGATAGAAGCGAGCGGCGTGCTTGTCCAAGTACTTGGACACCACGATGGCCCAAGGTACAAAGGGGATCACGATCAGAAACGGCTTCCATACCGACATCATGAACATGGCTTCGGCCAGTAGCAGGCCGCTAGGCAGCGGGCTGGCTAGCGGGCCACCGTGCTGGCTAGTTTGGCTCGCTGCTGGCGCGATGCCTGCACCGAGTGTGGAAAGAAGTTGGACAAGGTGGATCGATGCGTCATGCATGCGTGGTGGTCCGCTCTATTGAAAGGACACGCGAAAGAAAGTACGATTGAACTCAAACTGCGAAAGATTACCTCAATGAAACCACTTGACTGAAACAAGTTCCAGTATGTCTTGGTCTAGCTCAACCCAAGGTTCGAAAGGAACCAAAGGGTCGAGTGCAACCAAGACCCACTGGCCCGTATCTTGCCTTGGACAGCAAGCGTATCAATAGAGGCACGTCACGCCGAGGCGAGTATAATTGGCTTCGTATCGTATCAGACTCTTGACTCTTGTGACGGCCCATTTCGGGCTTGAACCGCCCTTCCTACCAGAAAGTTGTGATCACCAGGTTACCACCCAAGCCCCAAACTTGGACACAAACTTGGATACAAACATGGTCTCTGACTTGGCTAGAGACTTTATTG
>JBBRGG010000175.1:0-7491 GCA_038240875.1 Phycisphaerales bacterium
TATGTGTTGCTTAGACACCAGCTTTTGTCGTATCGCGGGTTCTAATTTGTTTGATATTTGTTTGAGTATTGTACGTAAACTGAATGGTCCTTGATTCTTAACCAGTTGTTAGCACACAATACACCAAGCTTGAAACATCAAGTTTCGGCCACCAAAGCCTTAGCACGTTAGGAATTGGCAGCATATGGCAGACTTCGCCGGGATATCGAGAGAGCTGTTGCGTGAGGTCATTCTGGCGGCACGTGCTGAAGCTGCGCGAGCTTTGTGTGAAGTTGAGACGGATATTAGAGTTAACCTTGCTGCTAATGATTTGTTCAAGCGTGTGACGGGCACTTCGAGCATGGAGAAGGCAATTCTTGCGGCACGGCGAATTATTGAGTCGTACGACCGAATCCTCAAAGACCTCGAAGCGGGCTGTGCTATTGACGCCGAAATCTTTGATTTGGGTGGGCCAGCTGCAGGGGCCTTTGTTAGGCCAGCCGTTGGGCCATCCATTGGGCCAGCAATTGGATCAGCCATAGGACCAGCTATAAGCGGAATAGGTCATGCCGAAATAGACATCAACGTCCTACGAAGAGTTGGCGGTCGAGGCGCTGTGGTCGCGTAGCAACGTGAAATTAGGGCGAGATCGAAGCGTGCAAAGGTGGTACGCTCTAGCTGAGATGACACACACCAGTAACATAGTCAACGCTAATCACGCCACTAATTCCCAAAGCACCCAGCACACCAGCGAAACTATCGAAACCAAGCCTAAGCCTGCGCCGAACGCTGCTATTGGTCTAGTTCCAGTTGGTCTAGTTCAACCTGGTCAGGTACTTTTGCGCATCTGTCGCATTCGGCCTCTGGCGAAACTGCCTTCGTACCAAACCGCGGGAGCGGCGGGCTTTGACGTGAGTGCATGCCTGGAAAACGCGAATCAGGAAGCTAGTACCACAACGATTGCTCCCGGCGCGATCCTGGCCGTGCCTACGGGGTTGTCGATGGAGATTCCGTTTGGGTACGAAGGACAGGTAAGGCCAAGGTCAGGCTTGGCAACCAGGTTTGGCGTAACCGTCGTCAACGCCCCCGGCACGATCGATTCCGATTACCGCGGCGAGGTCATCGTCGCCCTAATCAACCTCGGCAAAGAGCCCTTCGAAGTCACGCATGAGATGCGGATTGCCCAGATTGTGATCGCGCCGGTGGCCCAGGTCTTCATCCAAGAAGTCGATCAGCTTGGCACAACCGTTCGAGGCTCGGGCGGCTTTGGCTCAACCGGGCTTGTCTAAATTCACGAGAGACGAAACCGTCAAGCCGATCTCCCGATCTAGTGTGGACGGCTTTGATACACAACGATCTTCTGCAACAACTTGGGCGAGTTTGAGTAGGATGATTTACGTAGAATGAGCTGAGAACGCAATCGCTGACTCAGCAGCACCAAGCCAGTAACACCGAACACGCATGCAAGGATTCACACATGGCACAACGCGCGGACAACTGGGTCGAGAAAATCGCAAAGATCATTCCCGGGTACTCCGGCTACAAAGCCCGTGAAGATCGAAGAAATACCGACCGCGCTCTGCGTGCCGCGATTATCGCCATCATCGATGATCGGCGGACCGTGGTTGATCGCGTGCTGGCCGAGTGCTCCAGGCAGATGAAGTTTGACTCGCTCGAAACGCTCGAAGCTCTTCGAATGCGGCTTCAATTACTCGCCGACCTCGTGCGGTATGCACCTGGTGGCTATGCAGGTTTTTTCGACACCTTCGAAGTCAAAGAAGCTGACCTTGACGCGATCTATGCCCATGACCTTCGCGTGCGCGAAGTAGTCCAGGAGCTTGGGTCGAAAGTCGCTTCGCTTGATGCAGCGTCGCCCATACTCGCCGAGAGCGCAACTGCCGCTTTAGTCGAATGTGGCGAAGTTGAAAGAGTTGTTCGTGCCCGCGACACGATCGTGACGGGGATGTAAAGATCGGCTCGTGTAATTAAGTTGAGATCGAGTTCCAACACACCACGCTAACCAAAGAGTTCAGACATGCCCAAGCTGGCGAAGATTATCGAGTATCGTGACACGGTTGGCGACGTGATCGCCGCTCGTCTTCCTGAAGAAGGCCAAGGAGTGATCGAGTGGGGTTCGCAGCTCATCGTGCGCGAAGGGCAGACCGCGGTCTTCTTCCGCGACGGAAAGGCGATGGCGGCATTCCAGCCCGGTCGCTACACGCTGACCACGCAAGAGATTCCGCTCTTGACCAAGTTTGTCGCGGGATTGGTGTATGGTCGGGGGAATACTCCCTTTCGAGCCGAGGTCTACTACGTTGGCACCAACCTTTTCCGCGATCTGAAATGGGGCACGCCCGAGCCCGTGTACATTCCCGATCCGATCTTGATGCAGATCCCGATCCGGTCCAATGGCCGATTTGCCATTCGCGTTTCAGACCCTGCGGTCTTTGTGCCCAAGATGGTCGGGACGCGATCAATCTTTCGCGTGCGCGACATCGAGGATTTTCTTCGTTCGCAGTACTTGGTTTCCGCGCTCACGGACGCGGTGGCGTCGCTTGGTAAGAACTTCCAGGAACTACCGCGGTTTTATCGCGAGCTTGGGATCGGGGTGCGAGCCGTGGTCGCGCCAGAGTTTTTGCAGTTGGGTCTGGAGATCACTGATCTCTCTGTAAACTCGGTGACGACGACGGAAGAAATCCAGGCGACGCTTAATCGCAACTCCGCGATTACGAGCGAGGCCTACGCCAAAGCGCGCGGTACGCAGTACGACCTAGAAGCGCGAGCCGCGGGCGCGCGAGCGCTGACCGAAGCAGGCACGAGCTACGAAAAAGTCGGCATGGTCGAAGCAATGAAAGCCGGAGCTGCAAACCCCGGCTCGCCCGGCGGCGACGGCGGCCCCGCAGGCACCGGCATGCAGCTTGGCCTTGCGATGATGATGCCCCAAATGATGGCGAACATGATGCGAGATAACCCTGCCCTCAACCCCGGCATGATGGTGAGTGGTGGAGTTGAAAGTGGTAATCCGGCGGGCGTTGCGTCGGTTGCGCCCGTGGCGCTGGATCCAATCGCCAAACTCAAGCAACTTAAAGAGCTACTTGATCTGGGCGCAATCACGCAGCAAGAGTTTGACGCGAAGAAGGTTGAGTTGCTCAAGTCGATCTGAGACGTAATCAAGTAGTGTAATCGAGTGGTGTGATTGAGTGGTGTATCAAGTAGTGCGCTCAAGTTGGGCGAGCGAATGAAGATCCGGTGCCGCGATACCAACGCGCACATATAAGGAGACACACGATGGCTAAGGCACGCAAGGCGAACTTCTCCACAACGAAAGCAGCCACAAAAAAACCAGCCGCGAAGAAAGCAGGCACGACAAAGGCATCGGCGAAGAAGTCCCTCGCTAAGAAGTCCCCTGCTATTAAACCAGCCAGCACGAAAGCGGCTTCAAAGCTGCCTGCAAAGAAGCCCGCCAAAGCTTCAGCTAAAAAGGCTCCACTAAAGTCAACTGCCAATTCCGCGACCCAATCCTCTCCCAAAGAGTTCAACCCGCAAACCGCCTTCCTGCAAGGCGTCGAGTTGTCGGGGCGCGGCTTTGTCTTTGACGCGATGGCCGCCTTCAAGGACGTGGTCAAAACCGCTCCCAAGCACGAAATCGCTGACGACGCGCTGGTCAATGTCGGCCTGTGCTCGCTACGGCTTGGGCTCTTTAACGACGCGGTCGAAGCCTTCACCACAGTCCTTGCCCAGTATCCAAACGCGATGATCGCCGAAATCGACGAAGGTCAAGAGCATGGCCGAACCGCTGCCAAAGCCCTCTATGGCAGGGTCCGCGCCCGCGCCGGTCTGGGCGACTTTGCCGGTGCACGAACCGACGCCGACGCGCTCGCCTCGCACGACGATTCATACGTGATCGAAGCGGGCACCGACCAGCGAATCACCTTCCACGCGCTGGCGCAGCGCTTCCTCGCCGGTACCTAAGCGCACGCTCGGGGGGACGACCGGCCTATTACTCCATATATTTTGGCTAGCCACACACATGGAGCGTTGCTCCTGCCATTACGCGCTTTATCATCTATCGATGACTCTGCCAAATGAGCACGACATACATAGGCGCGCAGCGATTACTTCGATTCTTGTGATGGGTGCGCTTGCAAGCGGTGCGGCGTTGGTCGCCGCCTGGCCACGCGGTAAGGCGAAACTCGCGCCTATTAATCTCGACTCGCTCGTCGCTCATGTTCTGAATCTTCCAATCATCGAAGTTCGTGCGATCGTCGCCTTAAAGCGTGATGCACAAAAAGAAACACTAGGCGATGCGCTCGATACCTTGGCGCGCTTCTTGGATTCGTCGGTCAACCAGCGCCAACTTGGCCACACCCGCGTCATCCAAGGCGTGCTGATGTCGTACGATTCGACCGACGAGATCGCAAAGCTGCTCACCAAGGTAAGCCAAGCCGACTACGCCGCTGGCCGTGTTGTGTATGTTGATCGCTGGATCCTCACGCGCACACACGAGATCGTGATCGACGCGGCAAGCCAAGCAAGTCAGGCAAGCCAAGCTGACCAAACTGGCCAAGTTCAACGTGCGCAACCCAACGCGAAAGCGACCGAAGGCAAGGTATGATTCGAGATCTTGAAACCGAGGATTTCCCGCAGGAAATTGCTTGCGATCTCTGTATCGTCGGCGCAGGTGCCGCTGGCCTTACTCTCGCACACGCGCTTGGACCATTCGCACAGGCAAAGAGCCTTTCGATTGTGATCCTTGAGTCAGGCGGCTTTGATCCAACGCCCGAAATTCAGGATTTGTACCAGGGGTTTATCGCCGGTCAACCATTGGAACTAGCCGCGACGCGCTTGCGGTGCTTTGGTGGTTCGACACAGCACTGGACAGGGATGACGAGGCCACTGCTCGAATCGGACATGAAACCGCGGGCGTGGATGCAGCATTCGGGTTGGCCTATTACCTATCAGGAGATAGCCAGGCACTATCCGCGCGCCTGCAAATTGCTCGAGCTCGGCGCGTTTGACTATGACCCATTCGCAAATCCGCACCCTGATGGCCCGGCTCTCAAACTTCCCGCAGAAGCTTCGATTTCCACGTGCTTGTATCGCTTTAGCCCGCCTGTGCGAATGGGCGCAACCATGCGGCCCGAGGTCGAAGCGTCAAAGGCGATCACAACAATTCTGCACGCAAACGTGACGGAACTAGTCCCCAACGCGCAAGCAAATCGTATTGAACGAATAGACGCGCGAACATTTACTGGTAAAACAATTCGCGTGCGCGCGAAGCGTTTCGTGCTCGCTGCGGGCGGCATCGCCAACGCTCGATTATTGCTCATGTCTCGATCAATCGAGAAGACTGGCGTCGGCAACGCACGCGATGTCGTCGGGCGCTACTTCCTCGAGCATCCGCATATCGATCTGGGCGCAACACTCGTCGCAATTGACGCCGATACCAAGAGCGCGCGAAACTCATGGTGGCGTCCATACGCAATGCGAAACACCACTTCGCCAGTTGTCACGCGGCATGCTCTCTGCGTATCTAGCCAAGGCCAGGAACGCGAAAAAATCTGCGGCTTTGTGGCACTTCCTCATTGGAGATCGATGCAACCACTGCCCACGCAAGGACCAGTTTCACTCGATCTCATGTTGATGACCGAGCAAGAGCCGCATCCAGATAGTCGCGTTCTGTTGGCACGCGATCAATCTCCCGACGGCCTGGGCTTGCCACGCACGCGTCTGGCGTGGCGCGTTGGTGAACACGATCTCAAGACCATGCGCGTCGGCGTGCGCTTGCTCGCGCAAGAACTTGGCTCGCGCGGGCTCGGCCTCATTCGCGAAGGCAAGGCCATCCAGCCCGATCGGTTCCCGCATCACGAAGATGTTTATCCAGGCGGCCATCACATGGGGACCACGCGAATGGGAACCGACACAAAGACCAGCGTCGTCAACGCCGATTCACTGGTCCATGGCTATGACAACTTCTTTATCGCCGGGAGCAGCGTCTTTCCCACCGGTGGTTTTTGCAACCCAACGCTCACGATCGTTGCCCTCGCGCTGCGTTTGGCTTCGACCCTGCAACAAGCTATAGAAGCCGAAATCAAGGCGTAAGTGATCACACATTGCAATCGTGATCCAACTACCCAATCAAGCCAACACCTAAAGCTCTTATTACGCGTGCGCACACGCCGAAGTCATGGTAGACTCAACTGGTCGAATCGCACGCACACATGCGCTGGAGGTCCACGATGAACAGCGATCACGCTTCGAATGAGCACGCGTCTTCAGGTTCGCCAACTCCGGAAGAATTCGACGCGTTGGTGATCGCGTCGCGGAACGCGGTGAACAAACTCGGCGTGCAGGCACTTTGGAAAGCCGTCCTCGCGCTTCCATCGTGGTACTTTGCCGGTGCTGCGACCGACCTCGCAGAGCCTGACGCGTTGGAACCCATCGTTGCTAATGTCGAAGGCGTGCCACGCTTGCTCGCGTTCACCGACGAAGTGCGTGCCGAGGCGTTTGCCGATTGGCGAACCCGCATCAAAGGCGTGACTACCAGCGTGCTTCATATGGAGACCGCCGACGCCATCGCGTATGGCAACTCCTTAATCCAGGCACGAATCTCGGGCTACCTCGTCAACAGTGGGATGCATTCCTTTGAGGCATCGTTTGAGGACGTCTCGAACATGTACAAGAAGTACATTGGGTAGTCGCCAACTGCAAGTTTAATCTGCGAATTCAGTCACCCGATCTTCACCATCGCGACGCCGCCAGCGAGCAGCAGAATTCCTCCCAAACGAAGCGCGCTAATCGGCTTTGGTTCTAGACCAAGCAATCCGTAGTGGTCAACGATCATCGAAGCGACCATCTGCCCGCCGATGGTGGCGGCGAGAAACACCGCCGTTCCGACCTTCGGCACAAGAAACGTCGCCGCAGCCACAAATAGCCCGCCAAATATCCCGCCACACCACGCCCACCAAGGCAGCCCCGCCAACTTGGTTGTGTTTGGCAAAGGTGTGCGAGTCGCCGCGGTGAGCGCGAGCAATGCCAATAACCCCACGACAAAGCTGACCGTAGCCCCCCACCAAGAAGACCCCGCAGCACCGGCAAAGCGAGCATTAGCCCCAGCCTGAAACGGGAGAAGTAGGCCTACAAATGCTCCAATTGCGATGTAAAGCCAATTCATTGCGAGTTTCCTGAGAAAGCGAATGCGACCCCAAACTATTGGACTGTCCTTGTGGACTGGTGCTCTGAAAATTGTATTCTGATGAGACATTTAGACAGGGGCGTCAACTCGCAGTCAAGTTGGTAGTTTGTTCGGCTGCACAATACAGCAAACCGGATCCGAAGCAATCTTTGCGACGAACATATCGTAACGCGCCCCACACAGCAGCGTACACCAGTAAGGCTGTGGTTCATTCATAAGCAGACATTTGGTGGCGAGCCCCCTTTTCTCCACACTCGTTGATCCTTCTCGCTTCCAACTCCAGTTGCCGGTTTGTGTTGCCTGACTCGGTTCTCTCA
>JBBRGG010000176.1:0-7485 GCA_038240875.1 Phycisphaerales bacterium
GAGAAGCCTTGGATGGGTTGGATTGTCGCATTGGTGGCGATTGCTGCTGCTGGATTCATGATGTTTAACAACACTCAGTCTGATGGGCGATTCACGCCAAGCAACATGCAAGAAATCATTACGATCAAGTACATAGACACGGAAGAAGAAGTGCGGCTGCCGCGTGGGCGTGTGGACAAGATGCTTCGTGGCCAAGGTGGCAACCTTGATCCATCCAAGGGGCTCATCAATCCGAAGACCGGCAAAGCGTCGGGCTATCCGGTAGACAAGGACGATTGGGAGAAGTGGATCAAGCGGATCAATGAAGATCGGGAGTTGATGAAGCAGCCTGGATCTGCAAATACGACGCCTGCGAAGCCGAAGTAAGTCAAAGACTGGTATTCGGCATTCGGCAAGACGTGCACACAAGGCAGTCGATGTAGAAGCTGGGGCAACTGATTATCTCAGTTGAAGTTGCGGCTTTGTGGCCGCGGAAGTAATTGAGCCAAAGAAGTCGATTTTGGGCGAGAAGGTTTGGCCAAAGCGCAGTAGACTGTGGGCATGCAGGCCGACGCGAACGAATCCAATTCTGTGAGTAGGGGCTCAAATTTGTCTAGCACTTCAGACGCAATTTCTCGACCAGAGAATGCGCTGACTATCGGTACGATTACGCGGCGAACGGCCGTTGGCGGGATGGCGGCGGCGGCGCTGGGGTTCGCCGTGTTTGGGCCTAGGGGTTCGAAGGAAGTTACGGGCGGGCGCGTCGTGCTGGATTACTGGGAGAAGTGGACGGGCATCGAAGGCAAGGCGATGCAAAGGGTCGTGAATGATTTTAACAACTCGCAAAGCCGAATCTTTGTGCGGTACTTTGCGATGTCGGGGATCGACCAAAAGACGCAGGTGGCAATTGCGGGGAAAGCTCCGCCTGATGTTGTGGGGTTGTGGAATTACAACGTGCCTAGCTTTGCGGCGGCGGGGGCGATCGAGCCTTTAGATGAGCTAGGGGCGGAATTTGGGGTTGGGCTGGAGAAGTACGCAGCGGGGATTCGGCAGGTGCTGACGTACCCAGACGCCGCAGGAAAAGAGCGGATGTGGGCGACGGTGAATACTGGTGGCACGCTGGCGATGTATTATAACAAGGCGCACTTTCGCGAGGCGGGGTTGGACCCGGAGAAGCCGCCTTTGACGATTGCGGAGCTTGATGCGTATGCGCTCAAGTGCACGGTCAAGAGCAAGACGCAGGCGGGAGACTACGCGCGGGTTGGGTTTCATCATCGCGAGCCAGGGTGGTGGAATTTCATCTGGGGATATCACTTTGGTGGGTCGCTGTATGACGAGAAGACGAAGCAGGCGACGCTGGATTCGCCGGAGAATATCGCGGCGTATGAGTGGATGCAGTCGTATGGCAAGGCGTATGGCATTGATGCGCTGAACACGATGCGGTCGAGCTTTGGGAACTATGACTCGGCGCAGAATGCGTTTATCAATGGCAGCGTGTCGATGATTCTGCAGGGGCCTTGGCTGGCGAACATGATCAATTCGCACAAGCCGGATTTGGACTATGGCGTTGCGCCGTTTCCGGTCGCGGAGCGGCTGTACGAAAAGGATGCACCTATCGGGTTGATTGATACCGATGTGCTGGTCATCCCCAAGGGCGTGCGAAACCCCAAGGCGAGCATGGAGTTTGTGGCGTATACGCAGCGGCCTGATGTCGTGGAGTTTTTGAGCACGGTGCATTGCAAGGGAAGCCCACTTGCCAGTAGTAGCGAGGCGTTTCGCAAGAACCACCCAAACCGCGGGATTGAAGTGTTTGAAGCTATCGGCAGGAGCCCGAGGTCGTTTCGTGTGCCGCCTACTCCTACGTGGCTTGCGCTGCGAGATCAGATGGAATTCATGATCGATGATGTGTGGAACAACCGCAGGTCGGCGGCGCAGGCGCTCAATGGTGCGCAGCGGCGTGGGCAGGCAATTGTCGACCGGGATAGTGATCAGCGGCGGCGGCGCGCGGGCTCGTCTGTTGGAGGTTTGGTATGAAGAAGCAGATGCGCGAATCGCTAGCGGGGTATGCGTGGATCAGCCCTTGGCTCTTTGGGTTTGTGGTGTTTTTAGCGTTACCTGCGGCGATGAGCCTGTACTTCAGCTTTACAGATTATCCGCTTTTGGAATCGCCGGTGTGGGTTGGCGGGAAGAACTACACGCGGATGTTTACAGATTCGACGTTGCACACGACGCTACTGAATACGGGCGTGTATGCGGCGGCGACGATTCCGTTGTCGGTGGCGTTATCGGTGGTGTTGGCAGCGTTGATCAACACGAGGGGGTTGGTAGGGAGAAGGTTCTTTGAAGTGGCGGTATTTGTGCCGACGCTTGTGCCTTTGGTTGCGGGGGCGATGGTGTGGATGTGGTTGTTGAATGGGGAGTTTGGGTTTTTAAATCAGGTGCTGGGAATTTTTTGGATCGACGGGCCCAACTGGTTGCTGGACAAGAATTGGGCGATGCCCGCGCTGATTTTGATTGCGATATGGGGCGTTGGGCAATCGACGGTGCTGTCGTTGGCGGCGCTGCGTGAGGTTCCTCAGCAGTTGTACGAGGCGGCGGAGTTGGATGGAATGGGGCCGATCCGGTCGTTTTTCAATGTGACGCTGCCGATGATCTCGCCGGTGATTTTGTTTAACACGATCACGATGATGATCGGGGTGTTGCAGGTGTTTGTGGTGCCTTATGTGATCTTTCAGAAGGATCGCGGGGGACCTGGGATGCGCGGGTATTTCTATACCAGCTATCTGTATGACAATGCGTTTAGTTATGGGCAGATGGGATATGCGTGTGCGATGGCGTGGGTTCAGACGCTGATCATTCTGATTTTGACCGGATTGATGTTTTACGCGAGCCGCAAGCTAGTGCATTATCGGTCGGCATGATCGGGTGGGCTTTGGGGGCGGCTGGCTGGGCGAGCGGCTAGGGAAGTCATTTAGGTTCTATGAATGACTTGCTTGCTGCGCCCGAGAATGGGTGAGACGGGTGGAAAGTGGCATGAATCTGTGAGTGTAAGCGTTTACATGTAGACATAATCGTGTACACTTGAATGCGAGCCGCCGAGAAATGCGGGCGGAGTTGGAAGTAGACTTTGGTCGGTTGTAGCCTTCTTGCTGGAGTCTCGATGCGAACGCCATTACGAAGTGGAACATGCTTGGTCGCGGCTTGTGGGTTGGCAATTGCGGCGTGGGCGCAGCCGACGGCTACGACGTGGCTCGTCGACGGCCCTGATGACACTGCGAGCGTGGCGGCGGCGGCGCTAGCGGGTTGGTATGCGGCGGGGGACAGCTTTGAGGATTCGGTTGAGCTACGGCATGTGGATCAGCAGTTGATCCGAACCATTACGCGTGCGCGAATTGCGGCGCTGGTGCCTTGGATGATGCTGGATGGAAGTAGCGATGGCGTGGGCGCGCTGGCGTTGAGCGATTCGGGGCGGCTCTTGTTTATTGCGGTGCACGATACCAACGCGGCGACCGACGGACTGGGGAGCGACGCGATCCTTCGATATGACACGGACACGGATCAGTTGCAAATGTTCATGCGGCTGGAGATATCGAATAGCGGCGGGGCTTGGCCACATGGTGCAATGACGCACTTTGCGGGAAGGTTGTATGTTGGCACGCTTGGGAGCGTGCGGGTGTTTACTGCAGGGCGGAATGATCAGTTTGGCTCGATTTTGCCAGCGTGGGCGGTGCCTGGCGGGCAGATGGTGACGGGGCTCGCGGTTGACCGGATTAACAATTTGCTCTTTGCGGCGTCGAATGGGACAATCTTTCGCACGCCAGTGAGTGGAAGCGGGTCGGGGACGTTTACGAGTGTGGGCGCAGTTGCGAATGTGCGAGCGCTGGCGTGGAGCGATCATGCCCTGCGCCAAAGTGGTGGCGTAGGCGGTGCTGGTGGAGCGGGGCAAGGCGGACTCTACGTGCTGGACGGAACGGACTCGCCTGGGTTTGGGCGGGTGCGGTTTATTTCGACGGCTCAAGTGCGCGGGCTTGCGGCCTTTGCGCCGGTTGTGTACACGTCAGCGAATACGAATTGGCATGATCTCGCGGCGACGGCGGATGGAAGGCTTTTGATCGGCGCGGATGAAGATGCGGTGTTGATTCGTGATGCTTCGGATGCAAGGCTGGACTTTGCCGCGTGGCGACAGAATGAGTTTGCTCAGCATGTGGTTTTTGCCAAGAGCATGATCACGCCAAACTTTGCGCCGGTGGGAACGCCTGCGGGATGGGTGATTGATGCGGATGTGGCGAGCGGATCGCGGTTTCATCCGGCGACGCCAGACGCGGCGGCGTGGGCGGTGTTGTTATTGATTGCAGCGGACCAGGTGAATGGAGATGTGCAGTCGCAGGGATTAGTTCGGCAGATTTTGACGCGGTATGCGGGCCGTGCGGCGGATGGAATTGTGCCTAGGCGCAGTATCGACGGGCAGTACACGCACTGGATCGATCCGATGACCGGGCAGGTCAAGCCTGGCTGGTCTAATGAGATCGCGACTCTGAGCACGATGTTGATCGCGACGGCGGCGGCACGCGCGGGCGTGTACTACGCGAACGATCTGGAGATTGTGGAGTCGGCGCGAGCGATTGTGTGTGGCGTGACCAATTGGGATGGATACGTGGCGTTCCCGTCGCTCCAGATGTTTTTCCAGGCCGAGGCTGGTGGCGGGCCGGTATTTTCGTCTGCGTCGAATGGCTTGCACGAAGGCTTGTTGTACATGGATTTAGGGCTTGAGTATGGCTCGCTGCAGGTGGGAGCGGTGGCAAACTCGTGGTACAACACAGCGACGTGGCCGACGGCGAGCTATGTGACGGGGAGGCCAACGCGAGGCAATGGCGTGAATAGCCAATTGCCGGTGTTTGTACATGCGTACCCGATGTTGACACTGGCGCGGTATCGCGCGAACCTGGCATGGCACGGAGCGCCGACGAGTCACACGGCCAATGTGCGGGTGTCGCATGCTGGCTGGACAGATGACAATGGTCCACGCTATGCGACGGCGTTTTCTGCGGGGACGACGTTCGCGCAGTTTGGCGGGTATCGCGCGGATAATCTGAACGATCACCCGGGGGACTTTGCGCACTTTCCGGCGCTGATTGCATTGTCGGCGTCAAGGCCAATGGGGCAGGGAACGCCCGAGCTCGTGGGTGCGTATGCGGCATATCGCGCGGGGGCGAGGCAGAGTTTTTCGGGTGGAGCGAGTTTGCTGTGGCGCAGATCGAACCTCGCGCCGACGATGGGGCTCAACGATGCGGGCATGCCTGATGTGACGTTTGCGGGGTTGGCGTTGGCTGAATCGATGATACCTGGGTTTTTGGATGCGTCGATTGCCAATGGCTATGTGCGGTGCGGGTGCGTCGCAGACTTTAATGTCGATGGTGGCGTCACGGGTGATGACATTAGCGCGTTCTTCTTGGCCTACGAAGCTGGTGATGGTGCGAGTGATGTGAACCAGGATGGCGGGACTACGGGTGATGACATTTCGTTCTTCTTTGCGGCGTACGAAGGTGGGTGCTGAAGAAGTGGAATAAGTCGAGTCGCGCAGTGGAGAAGCGGGGAATTGGAAAAGCGGGAAAGTGATAAAATCGCAGGCCTGCTACGGTGATGAGCTGGTGAAGGATTGGTGAAAAGGCGGCGATTGCAGCCATGGTGTTGATCGCAGTATCGAGCCGTGTGCAATTGAATTTGATACCATATTTGAACCTTCAACTCGCAAGGGAATGAGCCAATGCAGATTCTGAATCTGGGCGTGGTGCTGTGTGTCAAGGCGTGTCTTTTCGCGATGTGCGGCTTGTCGGTGCGCGCGAACGCGATGGAGACAAATCTGCTTGATTGGTTTGAGGACGCGGGAACATGGAAGGCAATCGCGGCGACTGGCGTCGGCCTTGTGGTCACGAACGAAGCTGGAAAGACGGGCAATGCGCTGCGCGTTGACTATGACTTTACGAAAGGGTCGGGATTCGTCATTGTGCAGAAGGATTTTGGGATGATGCTGCCCGACCCGGCGACGGGAAAGACGTATGAGTTTTCGTTTGACGCGAAAGGTGATGCGATTGCCAACGACCTTGAGTTTAAGTTGCTGGACACGCTTGGGGACGCCGGGGCACAAGCGGATCGAAGCGACGTGTGGTGGCATCAGCGTCGGGCGTTCACGCCGATGCGTGATTGGCAAACGCTGACGACGCGCGTGCGGCATGTGACCTTTGCCTGGGGGCCTTCGCATGGCACGCCCACGCGAAAGGTAGACAAGATTGAGTTTGCAATCGCGGCGATACAAGGCGGCAAGGGAACGATCTGGCTCGACAACTTGATGTATCGCGAGATTGATGCGCCCCCCACTACGCCGCCTGCGGTTGAGGCGTCGGCGTCGTCGAGTATGGGCGGCTCCAATCCCGCGAACGTACTTGATGAGAATGATGCAACGGTGTGGCGAAGTTCGGGTAATGAACAGATGCCCTTGCTCAACATGGACCTTGGAATGGAGCGTGAGTTTGGTGGCGTTGAAGTATTAATCGCGGATGTTGGCATGCGCGAGATCGAGCTCGAAGGGTCGAGCGAAGCCACGCCGACCGCAGGCTCGTGGAAGTTGCTGGCCAAGCTCGAAGGGATTGGTGCCAATCGCGTGATTGTGTGGGCACCAGAATCAAGTGCAAGGCATATTCGACTTGGGTTCAATGCTGATGCGCCGGCGGGGATTGCTGAGGTTCGGTTGATCTCGCCTGAGATTGGCGCGTCGCGAAACTCGTTGATGGCGTATGTCGCGCAGAGAGACGCGCGGCTCGCGGCGACGATTGCTCAAGAGACTGATTTGGCTGGCTTGCCTGATTTGGCGGACTTGTCTGATTGGCCAGACATGTTCTTTGGGAAGCAGCGGTATTGGACGGTTGTGGGATTGCCCGATGATGACGCCGAGGCATTGATCAGTGAACAAGGCGTGGTTGAAGTGGGCAAGGGTTTGTTCACGTTGGACGGGGTGATTCGCACGCTCGGCGCAAGCGGCACGATGACCGATGGTCGAATGATTCGGTTGTCGGCGTGCGCGAAGAGGGTTTCGCTGGACGGCGGGTGGATGCCGATACCGAGCGTTGAGGGTGAGACCGAAGGGTTTGCGACAATGGTGACGGCGCTGGCGACGGGAATGCCCGGGGCATCGACGATCTTGGTGCGGTATGCGATTACCAATACGGGCAACAAAGTAGCGAATGGCTGGTTCAGCGTTGCGGGGAGGCCTTTCCAGGTCAACCCAGTGTGGCAAGACTTGAAGGCGACGGGCGGCGTGGCGCCGACGAAGCAGGTTGCCGCGGTTGCGAATGGGTTTGCGATGGATGGCAGGCGGGTTTTGGTGAATCCTGCGCCATTGAGTGTTGTGGGTTCGACGTTTGCGGGCGGTGAAGTGATGACGGGCTTACGCGGTATGGGGACGCTCGTGCCTTTGGCGGGTTCGTCATTGGCGCGAGTGGATTCGATCAC
>JBBRGG010000177.1:0-7455 GCA_038240875.1 Phycisphaerales bacterium
AGTCAAACTTGACCCAGTCAAACTTGACCCAGTCAAACTTGACCCAGTCAAACTTGACCCAGTCAAACTTGACCCAGTCAAACTTGACCCAGTTAAGCTTGACCCAGTCAAACTTGACCCAGTTAAGCCCGACATGCCCGAGGCTGTATCATCAATTGAAATTGCACAGCAGCACGCGGCATTGCCACCCGACTCCGTACATTCTGGCGATGCACGTTCTGAGCCGGGCGAGCTCATCACGCTTCGCACCCTTCGCCGAATGGCGCGCCAAGGCCAACCGTTCGCCGCGCTTACGTGTTACGACGCCACCTTTGCAAGGCTGCTCGAACGCGCGGGCGTTCACGTCTTACTCGTAGGCGATACCGCAGCCGAAGTTGTTCTTGGCTTTCATCGCACCATCGATATGCCTTTGGAGATCTCACTCGCTCTGACCGCTGCCGTCAAACGCGGCGCACCCAACACCGTTGTCATGGGCGATATGCCCTTCATGTCCTACCAACTCGACATCAACGAAGCAGTACGAAACGCTGGCCGTTTCCTGACCGATGGGCACGCCGACATTGTCAAGCTTGAAGTAGATTCCAGCTTCAAGCTCACCGTCGCGGCGATGGCGCGTGCAGGTATTCCTGTGTGCGCCCACATAGGTAGTCTGCCCCAGCGTGCCGCGATCGCCGGCGGTTATGGCTCCGCGGGTCGAACGCGTGCGGATGCGGCGAAAATCGTTGACGATGCTGTTGCCATGGAAGAAGCCGGGGCGGCGATGCTCCTCATCGAAGCCGTTCCAGACGAAGTGACCAAGGCAGTCATGCACACAACCAAACTCCCGCTCATCGGCATCGGAGCAGGCCCCAATCCACATGGCCAAGTCTTAGTGCTGCACGATTTGCTCGGGCTTACGCCCAAGGCTCCTCGGTTCGCAGATCCTGTGGCGATGCTCGGGCTAGCCGTCGAGAACGCGGGTCGCGAATGGGTCAAGCGAGTCTTATCCCGAAACGTGGGGGGTCAGCAGTATACTATGCGTGAAGAGTGATGCAGACCTAGCTGTGCAGATTGAGCCACGCAAACAACCATTAGAAATCGAGACCTGCGCAACTTCTCCGGGTAGAAGTTTCGGACTCTGACGCCCTTCAAAGAATCATTCTGCTTTCCTGATCTTGTCACCTGCAACGGAAACCCGGAATCGAACGAAGAAGTACGCATGCACGCCTCCTTGTTGTAACAGCCTTGATGTACCAGCTTGAAATTGGCAGCCAATTACAGGCAGTCTGGAATTTGACTACATTGAGGCGTTATTTGCGTGAGGAATGTGTTTGGTGCCAATCTGTAACCCACCCGGCACACGTACGGAGGCTTGATGCGACGCATCGCAACATTTGGACCGGCATTCGTGGTGATCCTCACCGGTGCAGCAGCCTTGGTCGTTCTTCCCGCAATG
The DNA here is from genome assembly GCA_038240875.1 of Phycisphaerales bacterium. Classification (GTDB taxonomy): domain Bacteria; phylum Planctomycetota; class Phycisphaerae; order Phycisphaerales; family UBA1924; genus JBBRGG01. The sequence continues at coordinate 1,436 of JBBRGG010000177.1, forward strand.
ATGCGCGAAGTAGCCACAGGCCAAACTCGTGCCAGCGTTTCTTTCGCTCGCCAAGCCCTAGGCGAGGATGACGTTCTCGAACGCTTGAATCGCGCGGTACGTGCGATTTCTGTCGCGGTAGAACCAAGCGTTGTGCACATCGAGGTCGTGACCACAGGCCGTCGTGAAGGCTGGTTCTCCGGCTCTTCAGGCTCGGGCTGGGTGTGGGACGAGCAAGGCCACATCATCACCAATGCACACGTGGTCGCGGGCGCAAGCCTCGTCCGCGTTCATTCCTTCGACGGGCGCGTTCGCCGAGCCGAGATCGTCGGCGCGGATCCTCTTGCCGACGTCGCGGTCTTGAAAATCGAGCCCGATGGCACGTTTGTTCCTGCGATGCGTGCCACCGGCGAACGCGCACAGCAAGGCGACCGCGTCTTTGCCTTTGGCTCCCCCTTCGGTTTTAAGTTTTCCATGTCCGAAGGCATCGTCTCAGGCCTCGGACGCACCGCGCGGTCCGCCTTCGGCGGCGCAGGCCTCTCCAATTACGTCCAGACCGACGCCGCAGTAAACCCCGGAAACTCTGGCGGGCCTCTTGTAGACATTCGTGGCCGCGTCATCGGCATGAACGTCGCCATCGCAAACGCACAAGATAATCGCGGCGCTTCCGAAGGCCAGAGCGCCGGTATTTCCTTTGCCATCCCTCTCGCAATGGTCGAATCGCGCGTCTCCCGCATCATCGATGGCAAGCCCGTCACCAGTGGCTTCCTTGGCATCGTTTTCGCCAGCGGCGAAGGTATCTCCGGCGCCCAAGCCACTCCAGGCGTTCGTGTCGAAGAAGTTCAAAATGGTTCACCCGCAGGCCTTGCTGGCCTGAAGGTTGACGACATCATCACGCACATCGATGGCCAATCGGTTCGCGATGGCGACATCCTCCGCAGCATCATCAGCGCCAAGCGACCAGGCGACGCCGCCAAACTCAGTGTCTCGCGCGATGGCACTGCTCTCGAGCTCACCGTTACCCTCGGCGAACTCCCCAAAGATGCGATCGCACGAACCTATCGTCGTGTACTCTTGGAACGCTTTGGACTGGCATTCGAAGAATCCAGCGTTCTTACTGCCGGTTCTGGAGTTGTTGTCCGTCGTGTGACCGAAGGCTCACCTGCAGGCGAAGCAGGGCTCGATGTAGGTGAACGAATCACAGCGATCGGCACCGACAGCGTCACCAGTAGCGACGACGCCGTGCTTCGCTTTAACGAGCAAGGCCTTTTCATCGGCAAGCCTGTTCGCATCACCGTGCTCGGCAAAGCACTCGTAAATAGCGAAGAAGTTACAACAACAGAATCCGACTCTGGCACTTCCAGCGATCAGCAAGCCAAAGCCAAAGCGAATGCCGTGCCCTCACGCGAAGTGACCCTGCGTCTCTTTCGCTAAGCAAGCTTGATGAGTGTCTACTGGATTTGTTCAAACTTGTTTCGATCAAACTTGTTTCGATCAAATTTGTTTCGATCAAACCTCACCCTCAAGGCTTCTCGCCTGATTTCGCTCTTGCCACCTTCTCGATCCGTACTTTCACCCGCGTATTAAACGGCGGCACTTTCGCCCGATCCGCGATCCACTCCGGCTCTTCCGCGCCCGCGTCTGGGTTGTACATTAGTTCTGGCGCGACCGTCTCAGTTCCAAAGCTCGTAAGCCCGATGATCGTGCCGCCGCCGTCGGCTAGATATCGCGTAACTCCGCCTCGCGTGGTAGTCATCGAACCAGAAAATACAAACCCCTTCCCCTCGGCTTCGAGCACGCTCCGCAGCGACGCCTTGTCGCGCACGTTCACTGCCCAATCCGCGAGCGATTCTTCAATCCAAATCTCGTTTCGCTCTACGAGTACCACCACGCGCACCTCGGCTCCGTTTGGTGGCGTAGCCGCCACGCGTTCGCCCTGCCACGAATACGCGCCCGGAGCACCAGGCACCAAACCAACCGCGAGCATCGCCGCGTGGATCACGCTCGGCTTTACTTCCGTCACAACCAAGCTCTCGTGTTCGCGCGTGTCCCGGCTGCACGCGAGCAATTCCAAAAATACGCGTGGCGAGGCCTCGTTCTGCACATCAATTGGCACGACGCCATCAAACTCAACAACGCCTCTCGCCACGTCGATCCGCACCCCAGGCAAAAAATCACGAAGCGTGATTCCTTGCGTCTGATCAACGGGCTGAGTCTCAGGCTGAATCTCGGGCACTGGAACAGCAACAGCATCCGCAGCCTTCGCCAGCATGTGAGTTGTCTCGGTTTTCGGCAAAGCATTCGCACTCCTGTCGCCGCGCTCGGCCGCCGCCTCATAAAGCTTGGGCTTTGCAGCGCAGCCTTGGATTGCACTTCCCAAAATCCCCGCCAAACCCACATAGCTAACCAGGCCCAAGCGCATCAGCACGGTCGCCCGCGCACCCGCACAATTCTCTCGATTCAGCTTCATCAGCGAACTCCTGCGTACACAAGCCTTCTATCGCAATACCAGCATTCTCTTCTACGCACGTACTTCTCTCGCTCACTGCTTCGCAATCGCTGCGCATGCGTTCGCAAACGCCTTTCCGCGCTCTTCGTAATTCGTGAACTGGTCCCACGACGCGCACCCAGGGCTCAGCACGATCACGTCGCCCGCTCGCGCGTTCTTCGCGCACGCTTGAACCGCACGTTCCAAATCGCCACACGCGTGTACACGGCTCGCATCGATCTCGCGTGCCTCATTCGCGATGCGATCCCCCGTAATCCCGATGGTGTACAACCCCGCTGCTTTCGACACAAGCTGACTGATCGGCGATAAATCCGCGCCTTTGTCATACCCACCAACAATCAAATGAACGCGGCGAGGATCATCAAACGCATCCAGCGCAAGCATCGTCGATTGTGGCGTGGTCGATTTGCTGTCGTTAAAGCACGCCGCGCCATCGATCGCGCCCACGCGTTCCAATCGATGAGGCAGCCCTGCGAATGTTTTCGCCGCAGCTTCCGCATGCGCACGCGAAAGTGTTGGAATCGCCGCCAAACAAGCCTCGACCGCTACTCGCGCGTTCCATTCGTTGTGCGAGCCAGGAATTGCCAACCCTTTGACGCCTTGGTTCTCTGCAACAACTCGCCGCGTTACGCCCGCCTGCGTCGGCCAATCCTCTACGCGTTCACCCAAGACCGCAACGTCGCCCTCGCATTGCCAAGCGAGCATCCGCTGCTTGCTCGCGCGATAGTGTTCGAGTGATCCATGCCAATCGATATGGTTCTCTACCAAATTCGTGCACACGGCTACATGAGGCGAAAAACCATCGATCCAGTGCAGCATCGCGCTCGACAACTCCAGCACAACCCAGGTCTCGCGCGTGATCGAGCCCAGATCCATCAACAACGAACCACCAATATTCCCGCCTAAAACGCAATCTACGCCGCATGCACGAAGCATGTGGTGCGTGAGCGCACTCGTGGTGCTCTTGCCCGCGCTGCCGGTGATGCCGATGGTCCGCGCACGATTCGGCAAGCGATCAATCAACAGCACAACTTCCGTCGTCACGCGCACGCTCGCCGCCCGAGCCGCAGAAAGAAAGCGATTATCCCAAGGCTTGGGAATCGCAGGCGTAGCGACGACCAAATCCGTATCGGTAAAGTCCGCCACATTGTGCCCGCCAAGTCGCAATTTGATCAGCCCTTTATCGAGCAAATCTCTGAGCGATTCCAGCGGCTCGGCGAGCGTCTTCTCATCCAAAGTGTCCGTGATCAACACGTCCGCGCCACTCGCCGCGAGAAAGCGAGCCGCACCAACCCCGCCACCGAATCTGCCCAAGCCCATGACCGTCGCGCGCACACCTTCGAGCGACGCAAGGCGTGGTTGCAGCTCGACAGAAGCCCCCTGTTTCGATAGTGGCGTAAGCGATGTTAACAAGGTTGGTTTCGTGTTTGGTTTCGAGTTACTCACGCGCCAACCGTAGCCGCCGAGTGTAGCTGAAGACCGAAACTGCCTCTCGAGCCCCGACCACAACTGCCAACCACAACTGCCGACAGCAATCATGCATTCTTGCAATAACGTGTCTTGGCACTCACATCAACGAAGTCGGGTCTACATCGATCGCCATCGCTTCATTGTTGGAAAGCGCCCCCGCGTTCCACGCGCCATCCAGCACTTCTTCAAGCTCCGGCAAATTCTTCGCGACCACCTCAACGCAAAACCGAAACCGATCCGCGATCCGCGAGATCGTGCAAGGCACCGGCCCGCGAACCCGCACGCTCAGCCCACGCGCCGTCGCCACTTCACGCAGTGAAATCGCCGCACGCTCACCGAGCTCTCGTGCACTTCGTTCGCTTTCATCCCGCGTCAGGATCCGCGCCATCCGTGAAAACGGTGGCAACCCAGCCCGCTTGCGAATCGCCAGTTCACCCTTCGCAAACCCGCGATAATCATGCATCGCAGCCGCCTTGATCGCGGGCGAATCCGGGCACCACGTTTGTACGATGACAACGCCCGCAGCACCCACCCGGCCCGCGCGCCCCGCGACTTGGCTCACAAGTTGATACGTCCGCTCCGACGCGCGAAAGTCCGGCAACGACATCGAGGTATCCGCATCGAGCACACCCACCAGCCGCACCCCGGGAAAGTCTAAACCCTTCGCGATCATCTGCGTTCCCAGCAGCACGCGCGCCTTACCCGACGCAAATCGATCCAGCGCCGCGAAGTAATCCGCGGCTCTGCGCATGGTGTCCGCATCCAGCCGCAGCAACGTGTCCCCTTCGATCAACCCAAACGACGCAAACTTCCGCGTGAGCTCTTCCTCGGCTCGCTGGGTTCCCGCTCCCCACACCCGAAGCCTCCTGTGGCACAACGGGCACGACCCCGGCACGATCGCTTCCGCCAAGCAGTGATGGCAGCGAACCAGGCTTCCCGCAGGCAATTCGTTACCTTTGTGCAACACCAGCCGCGCATCGCACGCGTCGCATCCAACGATGAATCCGCACGACGGGCTCGGGCACGCCACGTAGTGCGCAAAGCCGCGCCTGTTCAACAACAAAATCACCTGCCCGCCCGCACTCAGCGTGGTTTCCATCGCGTTCTCCAGCGTTGGCCCAAGCACATGCACACGCGAAGCAACATGCGGATCATCCGGATTCATCCGCACGCGAATCCTGCGTTCTTCCGCCAGATCAACCACGCGAACCGTTGGCAATGGCGCGCCTGTTGCACGCCTCGTCAACGTCAACAACTTCGCCCTTGGCGTCATCGTCGCCCGCGCCCAGCGTTCGAGCCCAGGCGTCGCAGACCCCAGCAACAAAGGCGCGCCCGCTCCCCCCTGCGAACGCCTCGCCCGCTCTCGCGCCACATCAAGCGCAAGATAGCGCGGGCTCTGGTCCTGCTTGTACGACGAATCATGCTCTTCATCGATGACGATGAAGCCAAGATTGGGCAGCGGCGCAAAGACTGCCGAGCGAGCCCCGACAACAACCATGCCGCGCGCGTAAGCCCCACCAGCTTGATTCGCTTGTGTGCCAGCATCCCTACCAAAGCAGCGTGTCCATTCCGCGTGCCGCTGCGCCGAAGTCAATCCCGAATGCAGCACAGCGACTCGATCCCTGCCAAACCGCGCGATAAATCGCCGCTGCGTCTGTGGCGTCAGCGCAATCTCCGGCACGAGCACGATCGCGTCCTTGCCCGCCAATAGCACACGTTCAATCAGCGTCAAATACACCTCGGTCTTGCCCGAGCCTGTCACGCCGAACAGCAGAAACTCCCCATCCTTTGACAGGTCTACGGCATCGACCGCGCATTGTTGTTCGTCGGTCAACGCTGGTGGCGTATCGCGCAAGGGCGTTGTTGTGCGTTCGAGCGACTCGCCAGCCTCATGTATTTCATCATCATCCTCATTGTCCTCATCTTCAGGCAAAATCGCGATCGATGACGAAACATGTTCCTCGACATGCACCGCGAGCAATCCAGCAGCCACCAGCCCGCGAATAGGCACCAGGCTCTTCACACCCACCATCCGCGCGAGCTGCTTCATAGGCATCGGAAA
>JBBRGG010000178.1:0-7435 GCA_038240875.1 Phycisphaerales bacterium
TGCCTTGGGTGGTCCGGCGGTCCCCGCCGGTGTCTTTGTCTTAACGTGCCACTCCCGACTCGCGCTGCCTTCCATCCCACTTACGCCGCGCGTGCCTTCATAAACGTATCGACCATCGTCAAAATCCGTAGCGAAGCCGCCTCGGTTTCTGTTTCATTTCCGAGTAGCGCAACACCCTTCAACCGATCCGCCATCGTGGCGATATCGTGCAGCTTTCCCATCCGCGCGCATTCTGCCAATCGCGTGGCCAACTGCTCCACTTTGGCCATCTCTTTATTCGCCATGGCAATTGAGATCCGGTCTCGCAGTTCCTGCAACGCAACCCGCACCGATGATGCCGTGGTAGTATCGAGCGACTCAATCCCGTTGCCCATGTTATCTTGGACGCGAATCAGTAACACTTCTGCAATCGTCGCGAGAAACGCAGCCTTCGGAATCGGCGTCGCCGCCAACGCCACATCAGGCAAATCCCACAATCCTTCGCGTGGTGGCCCTTCGATATCCGCCGTCAGCACCAGTGCTGGCGTCCCCACGCCCAGCTCACGCAACGACCGTAGCCGCATCGTGCCTGATTCGCCCTCTTGAGACTGCCCGATCAAAAGTAAGCAGATGCCTTCATATTTCTTGGGGTCGTTGATCTCTTCAACCGTCGCGCGACGAACCGAGAGCGACGTGTCCGCGAGCAGCGACCGCACCAACTGATGCTCAGCATCGCTCCGCACACAGCACAACACCGTCCCCTTGAGCGACTGCGGATCAACCCGCTCCATCGAAACCATGCGCGACGCCGTTCGCCCATCAAAGAACGTGCGACTGTCAATCGGCTTGTCGAATCGAATACCGATTTCGTGCACGCGCCCGCCGCGATGCGTGCACCGCGCAATTGTTCCAGAAAGTGGTCGTACCTGTCCGTCGATGCCAGTCAGCCGAACTGTGCACTTGCACCTGCTGTGCATAAACCCAGTATGCAGCACCGACATCCCGCTTCGCGATAAGTTCCGCGAAACCACGCGCAGCGTGTTCATCGTGCCGCCAGGCTGTTGAATCTCGAGATCAACTGCCAGTTTTCGATAGGGCCACCGGGCAAAGACGCGCTTACCAGTCCCCGTCTTTGCTTCTTCCGTATCGAGCTTGTCAAGGAGCGCATCGAGAACATTCTGGGTGATCCCAAGCGTGTTGCTTCGTCCTGAAATCACTTCATTGGTCGGCCCTTTTTGCGAGTTTGGCTGCGCCATGAACGTTCTACTCCAAGTACCACAATCACAATGACTCCTACTTAAATCTTCATCGGCCTGATCGAGTTACTGAATCACGCCGCAAATAAAGGCCGGCGCCTTTACGCTTGTTATGGGGATGCTATAACTTGCCTAAACCACATGCACCTCAGTCTTGCGCACCCCTTTGGCAGTATCAAAGTGACTGGTACTTCCCGATCACGCCGCATTGCGAACTTGCTGGTCCTTGCACAACTGCGCCAGTGTCTTGAACGCGATGCGCTGTTGCGAAAGAGGCGCTTTGCCAAGGTTCGATGCCGCCGCCGCCGCCGCCGCGATCGTCGGCAACCCCAGGCTCGGCGCAAACCCGCGGATCTTCACCACCATCCCCATCGCGGCAATCACGTCACCGCGTTCCGACGCCATCAATAACTCCACCGCATACGCATCTAGCATCATCCGCAATCGCTTCGCCACTTCCAAAGGCAGCCCCGTATCCCCCTTGGTTGTGCGCACCCCTTCTTCATCTACCGACGACTCTTCTTCATGCCGCACACTCACGCACTCAGCCAGCGTCCTCAACAATCCATCCTGATCCAAAGGTTTAATCAGTGGTGTAACACCGCGAACCGACCACACGCCTTCACGCATCGCCGACATCGCATCCGCGCACGTCACAATCGCTGGCACCTCACACCCATGCACGCGCAAAAGTTTGATCCATTCAACACCACGCTGGTCGGGCAGGTCCGCATCGCACACGATCACCACCACCGAATCTCGCGCCTGTCCATTTGCAAGATAGAGCGAACCGGCATCGGCGCATCCTGCGTGCTCGATTATAAACCTTGTTTCCCGCAGAAAATGCCGCATGATGCTGACGTCGATGGTTGAGTTTTCGACCAAGAGCAATGTACCGGTAAGCGCGTTTGGATCAACCCGTTCGAGAGCGTAAATGCCGCTCGAAGCTTCGTACGCAATGAAGTCGCGCAAGTGCACGGGTTTACGAAACGCAACACCAAGTTCGTGAAGCACGCCGCGCCGATGGATGCACCTACAAATCACCCCATCGACTTCCGAGAATTGCCCATCAGCCCTGGGCAACGACATTCTGCAGGTTGACCCTGGATAAATAAACCCATTGTGTAGCAATGAAATACCGCCACGCGATAAATTTCGGCATGCCATCCGCATCAGCGATTGCGAGCCGCCTGGATGCGACAACTGCACCTGTATCATCGCCTTGCGAAATGGCCAGCGAGCAAAGTCGCGTCGCACCGGGCCACGCTTGCCGCGTTCGCCAGCTTCGAGGTGGTTCAGTACCAGGTTGAGTTCGCGCAGTCCCCACCCAAGCGAATTCAATCTTCCGCTTGGGCTGGTCGGATCGGCTTTGGATCGCCCGCGCAGGTTCTTCATTGCAGATTTGCACCCTAAATGATTCGCGCTGCCAATGGCGTGGTTCGTGCTCGACGAGTTCGGCTGTTGATGTTGGTTGCCATCGCGCCCCTGCACTGTTTCCAAACGATGAGATCAACAAGACTGCCGGATACGCCACTGACTTAGCCGCTTACTTTCACGCTAACTTAACTCGCCTCCATCGACAGGTGGCACTATGAACATCGGCGTATTGCGTCTGAAGTGTGTGGCGAGCGCACGCTTCGCGCGAGTGTGCCGACGGGCGCGAAGGTCCGAACGAGTCGTGGTCGCCATGACGCCCGATAACGTGGCAAAGTAAATATACGACACGTCTAAAAACAGACCGCCCGCGACAAAACGCGGGCAGAGTGTGGTGACGAGGTGGTCTGGTGGTGGATGCCTCGTCGCCGGTGTGGATGGATATGCTCGTTACCCTTTCAGGCGACGAGATGATGAGAGGAGATCGGACAAGGTTGTGCGCACAAATCAGTCCGAAGCAACTGGAACCCACACGCACGCCTAAACGTTCAAATGCCCTTTGAGAAGCCGTTGGTGCGCAACTTCCCGTGAAGCGTGTGGCAAACCACATGGCAAACCAAAGGGCGGAAACGTGCCCGATCGGAAGCGTGTCCGACCGGGCACAAGCCGAAGTCTCGGTCCCCCGGTGTTGGAGCGTCCTTGCTCCGCGTCGGGATCTCAATGAGAGCCCGCCGATGGGGGCCGAAGTCCGTTCAACCAGACCCCGGCGAAAGCGTGTACATGACGTGCTTTCACACGCCACATCTCGAATAAAGCTACACGCGTCCTTGCGTGCCTCAAGAATCCTTGCATACCCACTATTGGGCAAACCCAGCAAAGGCCCGATAAAGGCGATCCTGAATCCGAAACAAAGCCCGCTTCACGCAGGAATTACCGGCATGAGGCGATGAAAGCGTTTACTGATGCGGTGCGCCCCGCAGCGGGCCGAGGTTGACGTGTTGTGCGACGTGTGAACGATGCGTCTCGACCCGGGACAACTGGGAAGGCAGTTTGGCCAAGCGTTCGGGCCCGGTGGCCAGCCACGCCATTCGATCGCGAATTTCCAACCGATTCCTCGCGCCGACAATGACCACCGCGGCTTTGAGGCCGGTTTCCTCGAGATGGCGCTTTGGAATCATAACCCGGCCTGCAGAATCGACTTCCACTCGTTCCACCGACCCGAAAAAGGCCGCTTCGAACTCCGCCTCGTCCTCGTTGGGAAAGAGCGTCGGCGACCCCTCGCCGGCGAGTTTCTCGAAGATCGCGGCCGGGTACAGACGGATGATCCTGCCCGGCCAGGGGAAGCAATACCAGGCGCTCGGTTCCATCTCTTCCGGGACGCCCAGTTCGTGGATTGTCGTAGTCGAACCGAGCCCCTTGCGATATTTCGCAGGGATCGACAGCCTTTGTTTGGCGTCGAAGGTCGCTTCGGCATGACCAGTGAACAGCATGGGGATCGCTCCCAACTTCAAGCCGCTGAGCCAATTCGGCCTTCCTGGCCATGACTCACTCCCCATGCAGGCCCGTTACTTAGGCCGAGTGCTTGGGCCGTTCCGTGGCCCACGCGTACAGACAACAAGTCGAACGCTTGGGAAGTCTACCCACATCGTCCCACTCTGCAACACTTTGTCCCACTTTTTCTACATTGTGGGTAGATAAGGGTTTGTTACCAAGTTATCCACAGTAAATAGTGCTTGATCATGGTCTTTGATCGGTATTCGTGAGGCCGAAAGAACACTTTGGCCGTATCGACTGGCCGGTACGTAGGTACTGTGGTTTCATGTGAGCGTCACCACCAGTTTCAGGATCTCTCAATCCTGACGTTAGTGAATGGCACGTAGAGGCCAAACGCTCGTGGGAGAACGGAGCGGCGGCCATGGGCGAAACGGCGAAGCGACTTCAGCCTGATCTACGCATGAATATACGTGTGGGGTCACATGTTAATTCACGTCTTGCTGATGCATGCGACATGCGTGTGCAAGACGCACTTGCGCGCATGTGCTGGGGGCCATTTTTACTTGCTTCGGCGCATGAAGGCCGTCGAGCTGCGGTGTTGGCGCGGTCGGCGTGTGCGTGCGCCACGAATCCGCCTTTGATCTGCGTGGCGTTCAAGAAGGGGCACTGGCTGGGGCCGATCGTGCGTGACAGTCGGCGGTTTGCGATTTCGCTGGTTGGGCCGGACGACAAGGTAGTGATGCGGAAGTTCGCCGAGGGAGCGAAGCTGCGCGATGGGGACGCAATGGAATGGCTGCCCATGGCCCAGTTCGACGCATCGTGCCCGATACTTGCAGCGTCCTCACTCGCGATTGCTTGCGACGTGGTTCGGCGGATTGATCTCGAAGCCGATTGCGAGTTGCTTGTTGGCGCGGTGACAGCGGCAAAGTGTGCACAGGTTGATGCCGATGGGGCTTTGCTCGTGCAGGGACACGAATGCAACGGCGTGGTTGGCTTTCCAAACCTCGCCAAGCAGAGCGTTCAGCGGCATGGATCGCCGAAGGCGGATTGAATCGACAACCAACACACGTCTGAACTGTAAAGGCGAATCGTGTGGCGTAGTGCTTGCGAATACTTGTTTGCTGCGCGAAAGGGAATCAGCGGAGACAGCCTTGAATGGTGTAGCAGCAATTGGAAGAGCCCAATAAGGCTTCGAGGCAAGAGGCAAGAGGCAAGAGGCATCAAGGCATAAGGCATCATGAATCAGTCAAAGGTAAAGTAAAGATCACAAGGCGAGCATCATGAATCAATCCAATCACCAGTCGGGCAACCAATCACACACTGGCTTTGGCGTGGCTACGACGACGACGATGGCGAAGGAGGCGATTTATCGCTCGTTGATCGATGCCAGTCGTGAGGAGCTACGAAGGCGGCCAAGGCCAGCGCGAGACGAAGCGATGACCAAGGTTGTCGCGCTGTTGTGGCGCGCGTATGGAGGCAGGCCTATCTCGTGGGTTGGGTTCTATGAACGCGTCACGGGAACCGACGAGATGGTTCTACTCGCGCGCGAGCCAAAGCCAGCGTGTTCGCCCATTGGCTTACATGGCATGTGCGGACGGTCGCTGATTGCAAGAAGGCCCATGGTCGTGCGCGATGTCGCGGTGCTGGGCGAGGGGTATATCGCGTGCGACCCTGCGGACAAGAGCGAATTGGTCGTGCCTTTGATCGATGATGATGGGGTGTGCCTGGCGGTGCTTGATGTAGATAGTTATGAAGTGGGCGCGTTTGATGCGAATGACGTCGAAGGATGCACGGCTTTATTGACGGTGTGGGGGCTGACAAGGCCGAGCAAAGAAGAGCGCGAGCTGGTGGTGTTGTGAGGCGGAGGCAGGCTGAAACGTTGATCGAAGCGTACGTTTGAGTGGGGTTTCGGGTGGGGTTTCGGTCCTCGTATGACTTCTATTGACAGTACTTAACTCAGAGGAATAAGGTATATTGGGGTAGTAAAGCCGAGTGAATAGGGCCGCACTTGGAACACAATTAGCAACAATCAAAGCGATCTCAATTGACCAAAGTGGCAGAGAAAGTGGAAAGGCACCGGCGGGGACCGCCGGACCACCCAAGGCAAGACCACCCAAGGCAAGAACACCCAAGGCAAGAACACCTAAGGCAAGAACACCCAAGGACACTGTGTCATTGGGCGACTTCCTTCTTAGCAGCCACCTGCTTCGAATGCGATAAAGAATGTGGCGACGTCGTCACCGGTGATACCGCCATCGATGTTGGTGTCGGCGCAACTGCTGCCGGCTTCGAAATCAGCAAAGAAGACCGCGATGTCGTCGCCGGTTACGCCGCCATCTTGGTTGTAGTCGGCGGGGCACACGGGGCAGGTCGAAAGGTCGAGTGGGCTGATGTACTGGCCACTGATACCCGAGATGACGATGGTCGCGTCGCTGGGGTTGGCGAGGTTAACCGAACGCATGCTCACGCCATCGGTGTAGACCCAGTTGCCGTTGTCGAGCGGGTATAAGCCGCGCGGTGCTGAAGGCGTGATGTATCGATTTACGATCGCGCCAGATGCGGAGATGCGGTAGATGCCAAAGGGTGGGCTAAAGCCAGCGACCCAGAACTCGTCGGCATTGTTGGGGCCGGTTGGGAAGACGTGAATCTGCTGCGGAAAGTGAACGCCCGTTGTGACGTTTCCATTGTGGACGGTGTTTACGAATGTGCCAGCGAAGGTATATTGGGTGAGGTCATCGACGTTACTATCGCCGACGACGATGTTGCCATTGAAGGCAACGACGTCAAAGGGGCTTATGTTGCTGGTGAAGGAATCGATGAGCGTGCCTTGAGGGGTATAGCGGATGATGGCGTTGCCGGGCGCGCCGTTGGCGGTCCCTGAGTTGCAGACGTAGACAACGCCGTTGACATAGCGGATGCCACGAATGTTGTCGAGGCCGGTGTTGATTGCGCCAATGAACGTCGGCGTCAGTGATGCGGTAAAGCGATAAATCACGTCGTTGACCTGATCGCTCACCCAGATCTCGTTATCGACCTGGATCGCGGCTTTAGGTGTAGTCATCGGATAGAGGGCGTTGTCTTCGAGGATGAAGTTGAGGTTAACGAGCGAGCCATCGGTGCGATTGAGCAGCGCGCCCTTGTCGCCGGTGGACTCAACAAGCATGAGGTATTGGGCGCTAACCGACGAAGCCAAGCCAGCAGTCAACGCCGCTGCGGCAAGAAATGCAAGACGAGAGTACCCGATGGAAGTTTGTAGCATGTATGTTCTCTTTGCTTTTTAAATTGTGTTCGTGTGACCAGACCTCAGCCAGACCTCCAAATGATAAATCCCG
>JBBRGG010000179.1:0-7378 GCA_038240875.1 Phycisphaerales bacterium
CCTCGTCGCCTTCCCCATGCTCGGCACATCAAACATCGCCGCCGCCGCAAATCCATACGCCAGCCCCATCATCTTCCTCTTTCTCGGCGGCATGCTTTTAGGCCGTGCCCTCGAAGTGTGGAATCTGCACACCCGCTTCGCGCTCGCCGTCCTCACGCTCTTTGGTTCAAAGCCTTCGTCGCTAGTCATAGGCTTTCTCGCTGCGACCGCCTTTGTCAGCATGTGGGTTTCCAACACCGCCGCCACCGTCATGATGCTTCCCATCGGAATCAGCGTCGTAGGCATGCTCGCCGTGGCACGTGCCGGACACACCAAAGGCAACGAATCTACGCCATTACCTCAAGAAAACGCCACTCCAAATCAAGATCCTTTCGCAATCGCCATCATCCTCGCTATTGCCTTCGGTGCATCTATCGGCGGCGTCGGCACCATCATCGGCACGCCACCAGTCTCCCTCTACACCTCATTTATGCAGCGAACCAACTCCATCACTATCACATTTACCGATTGGTTGCTCATCGGTATTCCAACGCTCCTCGTCGTCATTTCGCTCTGTGGCTTCGTGCTCACGCGGGTCGCGTTCAAGGTCAGCCGTGAACGCGTTCCGATGTTGGGGCGCGTCGTAGCCGAGCGTTTAAAGCAACTTGGCTCGATGAACACGCCACAACGCTTGCTGGTGGTGGTCTTCCTACTCGCCGCGCTAGGCTGGATCACTTCGACCTGGACCAAAGTCCCTGACGCGGTCATCGCTATCGCCGCGGGGATCGCGCTCTTTGTTGTGCCAGCGTTTGCTCCCTCGCGCGAGCCTCGCGCGCTACTCACGTGGCGTGAAGCCGAGCGCATTCCTTGGGGCGTGCTCTTGCTCTTTGGTGGCGGGCTCAGCCTCGCCGAAGCCATCGACGTATCAGGGCTTGATGACGCCCTCGCACAACTTGGCTCCGGGCTTGGTGGCGCGCCTTTGTTGGTTGTTCTATTTGTTGTCGCGCTGGTCACGCTCCTGCTCACCGAGTTCAGCAACAACACGGCTCTCGTCGCCGCCGCACTGCCTATCGGCCAGAGCCTCGCTCCCGCCATCGGCGTGCCACCCGCCGTGCTCCTTGTCACCATCACGCTTACGGCGAGCCTCGGCTTTGCCATGCCTGGCGGCACAGCCCCCAACGCTCTTGCATACAGCACAGGCCTTGTCCCTATGCGATCGATGATTCGCGCCGGGTTCTTGCTCGATGTGTTGGCAGCCGTGATCGTGCCGTTGTTGGTGTATGGAGCGTACAAACTTGAGATGCTGCCTGGGATGTAGTGCACGTGCTATCAAAGTGAATGCTTTCGTGCACTCGCGCTTTCGCGCATTCACGCATTCAAGCATTCGTACTATCGAAAACGGTTTCGCACATCGATGAGCTTGAGATTCTGTGTTGTGCTCTGAGTAAAAAAAATCGAAGTCGGCGGCTCATACACACGCCCAACTTCGATGATATTGGCAAATCGCTTTAGAAACACTGTCCTACCCAGCAGCACGATCTGTTAATTCAAGGCCTAGGCCTCAGACAGCCGCGCCTGCCATCGCATCGCACGACTTGGCGCACTTGCGACAAAGCTCCGCACATTGTTTCATCATTGCGTCGCCATTGGCGATCTTGTCACACGAGTCGGCACACTCGTTGCAGATTTCCACGCATTCTTTGCACACGTGGGCGGCGTGCGTCGAGCCGCGAGCCATGAAGCAAACCGCAATGCCGCAGATTTCGGCGCAGTCGCGCATGATCGTTTGATGCTCAGCGGAGGCGTGGGTGTCGCCCATATGCAGGCAATGCGTGCCGCACTGGGTACACTTGACCGCGCAGTCGCCACAGTCCTTAATGCAGGCAAGCATTTCTTTCGAGGGAGCGTTCTTATTCATAGAAAAAACCTTTCAGGTGATGGGTTTGGAGACATCCACGTCGGCATACACATGCCAAGCCGCCTAGTTAACCATCGCGCGCATCTGCTCAATCTCGCGCGTCTGGTCGTCGATCATTAGTTGAGCCATCTGGCGAGTGTCGTCGCGCCGCAGGTTCGGCATCGCGTTGCGAGCCATCTCCACGCCCACCTTGTGGTGTTTGATCATGTGGGTCAGGTAGACGCTGTCCACCTGCGTACCTCTCGCGTTGCGAAGGTCCATCATGCAAAGGTCCATATTCTCACGCATCATCGAGTCCGCATTCGTGTCGCTTTGCCCTGTCTCGCGAGAAATCGCCAGCAGCTTCACTTTCTCGGTGGACTGGGCGTCAGCCATTTTGCCCGCGATCGCGCGAACCTCGGCGCGAGTGCCATTCTGCACCTGATATCGGCCCATCTCGATCGTGCCATTGTGGTGCGCTGCCATCAACGATGCAAACTCGCCGTCGTTTTTCGCGGCGGGCATCTTCATCATGTCAGCGTGGCGGTCATATGCGCCGTCGTTCATATCCGAGCCGTCGCTCTGACATCCCAGCGGGCCGGCAGCTGCAAGAGCCAAGAGCAACGCGGCAGAACAAGATTTCACGGTCGAAAAATGGTTTGAAGACACAAAATGCAACGAAAACGGCAGTGAAAACATAGTCAAATCCTTTCAAGTAGTGGTCCAGAGCAACGCGAGGCAACGATGTACCGTCATTAAGATGGTGCATATTGAGCGCGAAGTAGCCAGGATGCACAGGCGGAAACTTCCCGCATCATGCACATGCGTTAGCTGCCATGGCTTTGAATGCATCGTGCGCTCGCGCCATTGCTTTCATGTCTTTGTTTTTCGCGCCATCGAAGTCCACTTCAGACTTCACGAACCCGAACGCAGGCCGTGATTCACCGCAGGTAATCAACCATCGCACGCGAACCAGCAACCAGAAACCTCATAATTATAATTCTAACTTATGAATGGTGCCTCGATAGTTCAGAGATTACAAAGGTATTATATAAATTCTTATAGAAATCTGAGTAGTCTTAGGTACCCTCTTTTTACGAGAGACAGAGTTTGCAATCTTGGGTACCCCTCTCTTCCAAAAAAGGGTCTTATCACTACTTTATTACGCAGATACGCCCGCTTTTTAAACATAGTTTATATTACAAGCGAGTCTCGGGCTTTACCATATTCCTGGCGATCTCAAGCTGCTCAGCCGTGATTTTCTTAACCTAATTCAATATGCACTACTTGTCGACTAATCGATCTTCAAGATGTTTCGGTAACATGTCAAGACACCATTCGTGCAATATTACCGAGAGTGGCGCTACTCGCAGAATACTCTCCGCCCTTTCCCTCGTTGTCCCATCTGCCCAGTGCCCGAGTCAGCCTTGCGGGCGCGGCCCGTTTCTACGCGGCCTATTTCGTAGTCGGATGCTACAACGCAGGTGGCTCGGCGACTCCGGCAGCAACACCAGCCAAGTGCACGGTCAACAGCATGACACTTTCTTCCACAGCTATAACGTTGTGCTCAACCCCTGCGACGAGCACGAGCAATTGGCCCGCGCCTAGATCATGCTCCTCTCTTTCCGCTGTTACACGCAAACGGCCCCTGAGTACCTGAATCACAACCGTCCCATTCGTACGGTGCGGCGAGAGGTGCGTCAGACGGCCAAAGAGAAAGACAGCAATAGTCGTCGCGCCATGCTTGTACAGCGTTATCTGACGCCGCCCCGACTCGCCCGTACCGACCTCTTGCGACAGACCGACTGCCACGGCTTCAAGATCAAATACATGCTGTGGTGTTTCAAATCGGGTGGCAGGGGCTTCACGAATCCGTGCAAATTCTAGTTCGTCCATCAATATGTCTCCGATCAAGTATAAGAGACCAAACTAAGAATAACAATTCGCACGAAGCTGGCCGTTCTAGGTCTCGTACACTTATAATGCATGCTATACCAAGTAGTTGGAAGCATGCGATAAATCACCTTCTTTCATAAAGCCTTCTCATCGTTTTCAGCATTGAAACGCCAAAGAGGGAAATGTGCTTCGGGTTGAAACCCAGCGTGTCGCCGAATGCCTTTGATCTCGAAAGGTTCTATCAAAGTGAACGCCTTTCGCGCATCAAAGTCACCTTAAGACTTCGATGAACCTGAACCATGTGCAAAGTTGGTCTGTCTATTAAAATAGACAATTTGGATGCCCAAGGCATTCAGCTCTTCCGCCACAAACTCACCCATCTCTTTCAACAAGGCCAAGCCAGCAGCTTCTCCAAAGAAGTCGTCAAAGGCCTCATCGACGGCATAGTCCCCGAAAACGCCGCCGACCGCCAGCGTCTGCGTGGCGAAATCGGCCACATTGGCAAAGCTGGTGAACCCGTCGGCGCAGGTGTCGGCAACCTCGTCTTGCACAAGTCCGCTAGTAAATAAAGCCAGTAAACCCCCGAGCTTTTTCGTGGTTCGTTACTTCATCGTGAACTCGTCGTAGATCTGCGGCGAGGTGCTGATCTCGCCGATACTATCTCACATGGCCCAAGACGCAATCACCGCAGGCATCCTCAACCTTCTTCGTGAACGCGACGCTTCCGTCGCCGAAATCATCGTGAAAGAGGCTCATCGCCAATCTACTACAATCGAGCTCATCGCCAGCGAAAACCACGCCTCCGCTGCCGTCATGCACACCATGGGCACATGCCTGACCAACAAATACGCCGAGGGGTACCCTGGCGCACGATACTACGGCGGGTGCGTCTTCCACGATCAACTCGAATCTCTCGCTATCGACCGCGCCAAGAAACTCTTCAACTGCGACTTCGCCAACGTCCAGCCACACTCGGGCGCGCAAGCCAACCAGGCCATGATGCAGGCTCTCTTAGAGCCAGGCGACGTCTTCGCCTCTTTGGTTCTCAAAGATGGCGGCCACCTCTCTCATGGCATGAAAATCAACTTCTCTGGCCGGTTCTTTAAGCCCGTCCACTACCCCTTGCATTACGCCGCAGACCACGCCGAATTTGAACGCATCGATTACGACGCCGCTCGCGCCGTCTGCATTGAACACAAACCCAAAATCATCATGTGTGGCTACTCGGCCTACCCACGCACTATCGACTTTGCCCGCTTCCGGGCAATCGCAGATGAAGTCGGTGCGCTCATGGTCGCCGATATCGCCCACATCGCCGGCCTTGTCGCTGGCGGCGTCCACCCAAGCCCCTTCCCCCACGCTCATGTGGTAACCACAACGACCCATAAAACTCTTCGCGGTCCGCGTGGCGGCTTGATAATGACCAACGATGCCGAGCTTGCCAAAAAGATCGACAAGGCTCTTTTTCCAGGTGCGCAAGGTGGCCCCTTGATGCATGTCATTGCTGCCAAAGCAGTTGCATTTGGTGAGGCACTTCAGCCGTCCTTCAAAACCTATTCTAGCCGTGTAGTGGCAAATGCCAAGGCGCTCGCCGCAGCGTTGACAAGCCGAGGCTATCGCATCACTACCGGTGGCACAGATAACCACTTGATGCTGGTTGACTTGCGCGCGAAGAACGAAAACCTCACCGGCGCGGACGCCGAAAAATGGCTCGAAGATGCAGGCCTTGTCTGCAACAAAAACGGCATCCCCAACGATCCACGCCCGCCTAAGTTCACCAGTGGCATACGTTTAGGAACACCCGCCACCACCACCCGCGGCTTTGGCGAACCTGAAATGGTCCAGATCGCGACGTGGATCGACCGAGTTTTGGTGACGGTACACGCAACGCCAGAATCCAGGGCCGAAGTCTGCCGCCATGTTCGTGGCGAAGTTGAAGCCTTGTGCTCGCGGTTCCCGCTGCCAGGGTGATAGATGTCGATAGCCAGGTGATGAATGTACCTGAACAGGTACGATCGAGCGCGCACAATTTTATTTGTTGGCAGGATCTGTTTAAATAGACCAGTTATCGCACTATCAAACTACAATGTAAACGCTTTCAGGATCAGTTAATCTACAAAATTACTTGACAGATCGATAGGATGTAAATATCGTGGTCTTGTCTAGTGGTATATGCTGGTACCGAGATACCGCAGCTACTAGGTACCTTTTGGGAGAGACACATGAACAAGATTCTGAATCGTTGTGCGATCGTTCTTTTTGTCGCTGGCTCGGCTTCCGTCGCTCTTGCTGACGCAAACTCGTTGAACCTGCTGTACT
The DNA here is from genome assembly GCA_038240875.1 of Phycisphaerales bacterium. GTDB lineage: Bacteria > Planctomycetota > Phycisphaerae > Phycisphaerales > UBA1924 > JBBRGG01. Next base: position 6,092 of record JBBRGG010000179.1, read on the forward strand.
CCTTCGATAGCGCCAACCCAGCAGGCACTGGCTGGACCCAGTCGATGCCACGCAACGATGACGGCAGCTCGGCCCGAATCCAGCTCGGCTTTGATTTCTGCTTCTACGACGAAGCCCGCTCATCGCTCTTCATCAACAACAACGGCAACGTGACCTTCAACGCCCCTTACGCTCCCTTCACGCCGAGCGGCTTCCCAAGCTCGATCGTTCCCCCCATGATCGCCCCCTTCTGGGCCGACGTTGACACCCGCAACCCCATTGGCGCCGATACCAACCTCGTTTGGCACCGCACCTTTGACTCCGACGCCAACGGCTCCCCCGACGTATTCGTCGTCACCTGGGACACGGTTGGTCGGTTCTCCAATGACAACAGCGTCTTCAACACCTTCCAGCTCGCCCTCGCCCTCGACGCCAACTTCTGGGGCACGGGCCTCAACGCCGCCTTCTCCTATGGCGACATGAACTGGACCACCGGTGCTGTCTCCGGCTCCGCTCCCGCGACTGTTGGCATCAACAACGGCGACGGCATCCGTTTCGACCAGCTCGGCCTCTTCTCCCTCGCCAACATCAACAACCTCGACAACCGTGACTTCTTCTTCAACGCTTGCCAGGGCATCGTTCCCGCCCCTAGCGCTCTCGCCCTTCTCGGCCTCGGCGGCATGGTCGTTGCCCGTCGTCGTCGCTAAGAACTCTTTGGTTCGCTTTCGCGAATCAAGCCAGACGATTTAAATTCGTCTGAACAGTTCAAGACGCATTTGCTCGGGCTCTTCTCACGAAGGGCCCGAGTCTTTTTTGCAGCCGTAGATACAACGCAATTAATACAAATTACAATTGGGGAATAGGTAAAGGCGCGCAAAAAAACGTAGAGCCTACCCCTCTCTTGAAGAGAGAGGGTACTTAAGAAAGAAATTAGAAGAAAAGACAGCACCACGATTGAAGCAATCATGGTGGCACGAAGACAGTACAAACCCTCATTTCGAAGAGAGGGAGTACCCATAACATCCCAGATTACGTAAAAAAATTCAAAAAAAATAGCGGTACTTCGCTGCGCGGTTCACGTTTTAATCAAAGATGTCGTCAGCGCTGGCAAGGTGCGTACGCCACCGTCTTGTGTTCGCAGGAGGATCGCCGAAGCAGGGTCGATCCCAACGACTTCGCCTTCGTAGACTTTGCCATCGTGCACGAAGCCTTGATAAGTTCCTTTGAGCACATCACCTTGAGTAAAGTCTGCGGCGAGTTCTTCGAGAGTCCTGCTACAGGCCCATTGAACGCGGTTGATGAGCGAGC
>JBBRGG010000180.1:0-7372 GCA_038240875.1 Phycisphaerales bacterium
TGAACTCGCTCACGGTTTGCTTGCTACGCAAATATCGGTTTGACTATTGCTTGTGCTTTCCAGTTTGTACTAGTTGCAAGCACGACCTACTCGATTGCCTTCACGCCCAAGCCTGTCCCGAATATGCCACGACATGAGATAAAAATTTCTTTCGCTTGCCAAACGCTGTCATATTTGCACCTTTGCCTTCTGCATCTTGTCCTCGCTTGACTTCTCGTACTTCGCACATTTTCAAACAGGGTCATGACGCTAAGCTGGTACTGATGGCGCAGTATTCGCAGGACTTTGTACAGATCCTGTTTACAATGATGAAAGCATAACTCGCAACCTTTAAGATGAACTTGGTAGGCAACTGCCTGCATTCCAAAGAAGCGAGCGCGGCGTATCGGGCGTGTCCTCAGAAGCCCGCGATTCCAATCAATGTGGTTGCCACATGTAGGCAAACCCACCCTTCTCCTCTTTCCCTCCGCCTTCTCCCCGCCTATCATCCCCACCTTGCCGGTATGGCGGAATGGCAGACGCGGCGGACTCAAAATCCGCTTCCTGTAATGGGAGTGTGGGTTCAAGTCCCTCTACCGGCACTTTCCTCTCAACATATTTAACCATTGGCCAAGCATGCTTCCCCTAGCATGCCCCTAGCCACGCGCACACGCCTTTCACGCGGTAAATTTCTTCGTGCGCAAACCACGCTCGCTCGCAAATAATAAACACAAGCGCACCCTGCTTGGTATCAGGCTGTCTTAGGTACTATTTCTCTCCGAGCAAGCTTTTGGATTACGTTTTTCTGTGCAGTAACACGCACTATTTCGAGCGTGATCCGTGTCGCGAGCTTCCACGCGAGCTTTCAACATTCACTTTCATTTGCTGTCCTGCTGCACGACGTGCTATCAAGCGCCTTCATTCACGCACTTCGCACAACGCCGCAGCCTTCGTGTAGCCAAGCACGCACTCGCTCAACTCACGCCGCAGCTCGCCCTTCCTCAGGCACCGGGAACGTCGCCACCAACAGCGCGCCCCCATTCTCTCGTGGCTTCAATTCAATCACGCCGCCAAGCCCTTGCACGATGCTTCGCGCCACCGCAAGCCCTACGCCCGCGCCCTCGCGCTTGGTAGTAAACCCAAGATCAAAGTATCTGCGTCCGTCGGCGACCTGCGAAAGTCCCGGCCCATCATCGCTGATTTCAAGCGTGCACCACAGCCGCCCATCGCGCTCCGTGGCTTCCTGCGTTGAGATTTTCACACACACGCGCCCGCCGACTTTCCCGCCGCCAGCCTTCCCGCGCGCGATCGCTTCCACAGCGTTCTGCACGCCATTGAGCAATACCGCATACATCGGCCCCGCTGCGGCGTCTTCAATTGCCGCTTCAACTTCAAGATCAATTGTGCAGCCGTGCTTCTTCGCCATCGGCATCACAACTTCGCACGCGTGCACCGCCGCTTCCTTGAGCGTCACAGGCCGCGCCCGCGCAAGTAAAGAGGAGCCAATCGCAACGCCCGGCCCTTGCAACGCCGCATGCGCCAACTCGGCCAAACGTTCGAGCCCGACTACGACTTCTCCCAAAACCTCGCGCGATCGATTCACCGCTTCGCCAGGCAACGCCAACGCAAGCGATTCTCGCGCACGCTGCACCGAAAGCAACGAATCCTCAACCATGACAGACAAGTCCTGCACCGTGCCTGCCAATCGATCAACCTCGGCGAAGATTGCTTCAGGCGACTGCCCAACCTGAAAAGATCGCCCAGCGCGCACGCTTCTCACACTACCGCCACCACCAGCCCCACCACCAACGCGACCTACCGGAGTGATATCACCAGGGCGACGTGCACCATCAGTGTTCCCAAACTGGGAACCACTCTCCGGCGGCTGCGATGGCGGGCCTTGGTTCGACATGCGTCTCACCATCGACGGTTTCGCCCGGTATCTGAAACTATTGAAGCATCTGAATCACGTAATCCCAAACTCCAGGCGTACCTAACGAACAACCCCATTATCCCGGCCTGCATATACAAACATCCCCCTGGAAAGGTCCAGAGAGGCGTTGAAAATTCTACTCTTAAAAGTGAATGGCTGATTAACCCGAAACCGTCGTCAGGCCCTTGACATGCTTCATGCCGCGACGGCGGTCACGCAAACGACGGCTCTTGCCCGTCCGCTCACGCAAGAAGTACAGCTTGGAACGACGCGCGTCCGCACGACGAACCGTTTCAAACCGCGCAACAAATGGCGAGTTGATCGGGAAGACGCGCTCAACGCCTACATCATCGACGATCTTGCGAACCGTCATCATCTCGCTGATGCCACGGCCCGAACGTGCGATCACCACGCCTTGGAAGGTCTGGGTACGTTCCTTATCACCTTCGACGATGCGGAAAACCACGTTGATCGTGTCGCCGACATCAATCCGAGGAAGGTCCTTCTTCAACGCTGCAGAGTTGATCGATTCGAGAATCTGTTGATTGCCCATGCCCATGAAATTCCTGCTCTTTCCGGTGGTCGGTGACGTATGTGCAAACCCGTACCCTGAGGCCCGAAGCCCGCGCCGTCGGTAAGGGGGAGACAAGCGTAGGCGTCACGCTCGCTTGCTTCCAGCACATATTCAGAGCAAAGGTCGTTGAGTTTAGGTGCTGGCGTTCTGGCGTAATCGAACCAGCTTCTAATTTATGCCAACGCTACTGCCTAAATCTCTCGTCAACTCGTCTAGCTTAAGCCAATTCAGCTAGTTCAATGGAGCAAATCTGGGCGTCGCGCCCGCGTCCGAGCGAGCCGTTGTTCGAGCCGCCAGGCTTCGATCTTGGCGTGATTGCCACCCAAAAGTACCTCGGGAACAACTCGCCTCATCCATTCACGTGGCTTGGTGTAGTGCGGACAATCCAAGAGCCGAAGTGTTCCACATGGAACACCTGCCGCCCCATCGCTGCTGGCCGACCCCCTAGTTTCAGGTGTGCTAGCAATCGAAGTATTTGCATTGTAAAGGCTTTCAGGATTATGAGGCTCAGAGGTGTCGTTTCCTACCTGTTCGAGTGGCCCAAATCGTGCTGCGTGTTCAGCAGCCTTGCGCACTCGATTCGACAATGGCTTGGGCGCGTGCACAACTACTTGGCTGAAGCTATCTTGCACGCTGCTAAGCGCATCGCCGAGCACGCCTTGTTGCAGCCTTGCGATGGCGTCGATGAGTACCAACGCCGCAAGTTCTCCTCCAGAAAGAACATAGTCGCCAATTGATACTTCGAGTGGCGCGAGTTCTTCGATCACGCGTTCATCGATCCCCTCATAGTGGCCCGCGATTAGAACGAGCCTTGGCGCGCGTGCCAACTCTTCAACCAACTTTTGCGTCAAAGACACGCCTTGCGGCGTCAGGAGTACGCGACGAACTGCAACTTCTTGCGAGCCAAGAGCTTCGACTGCTTTGACCGCATCGTACAACGGCTGGCACAACATGACCATGCCGGGGCCGCCACCGAAGGGGCGATCATCGGTTTTGTGATGTTTGTCATACGTGAAACTGCGAATATCTGTTGCAACAACTTCCAACGCACCGGCGGCAATTGCCCGAGCAGGGATGCTCACGCCGAGAACGGCTGGCGACGCTGCGGCGAAGAGCTCGGGAAAGGTTGTAACAACGTCGATTCGCATGGGTTAGGAAGGAGCGTAGGAATGAAAAAACCGGCGAGATGCGCCGGTTTTAGAAGAGGCAGTTTGGCGAGGTCGTTCAGGCTTTTTTGGCATTGGGATCAGCGGGTGCGGCAGCCGCGGCAGCGTCGGCCTTGGCCTTGGCTTCTGCGACGCGCTTGCGGTCATAGGCGCGGTCGGCTTCCCACTGTTTGGTGTCAACGAGGCCTTGCTTGGCGAGCATGTCCATGACGGTGTCGGAAGGGACAGCGCCGACGGAGAGCCAATACTTGACACGTTCGACGTTGAGCTCAACGTTTTTGACGCCGGGCTTGTTGGTCATGGGGTCGAACCAGCCGAGAAGCTCGATCACGCGGCCGTCACGGCGGGTGCGCTGATCGATAGCGCTAATGCGGTAAAAGGGGCGGTTACGACGGCCAAAGCGCTGCATACGAAGACGAACCATGCGAATCACCTTTCAGCCCCGGCATTCCGCGAAGCCTTGGCACTGAATCGTGGCAAAACGATTCAAGGCGAGGACAACGAGGGGTCAACGAGGCACTGCGAATTGTTCCCACGACGAAGCCGCGTTAGCCTCTTTTCCGGGGTCGAGATTCTAGGCAGGAAGTTTGGGTGAAGGGCGTGGTTCAGAGTAGAAAATGAGCGGGCCAGATTGGGACGAGGCTGTATCGAGGTAATGTACAAATGAAGATATGATCAAATAGTGATTGACTACTAAGAGGCTCTCGCACAATGAAGAAGTAGAACGAGTAGACACACAGGCGTGACCCCCTGTTCCACAAGAAGAAAGTAGTCATTCTATGAGAGGCTCTAATCTGAAGAAATCCTTTCGGTCTACGACGAGATCTTCTCCAGTTCAAATCGCTTGATCGCGTACGCGACCAAGACTCCTGAAACACACACAAGCTTGACGCAACTAGCAACCTTCGGCAACATGCTCGCGCGGCTTAACCCCGCCGACGAGATGGACATCGCTGTCACGGTGCGAACCAAGCACGATTCACGTGGCAATTTAGTTGAAGATAAGGACGCCGCGGGCGTACCGCGCCGCTTTGTATACGACGCGATCGTCGGCTCAAAGGGGAACACAAGTTTCTCTGCTTTGCAATAGCACGTGCCGACTTTCACAACCGCAATCTTGCAATGTTCTTACTTGACAGAGCTTGGGATCCATTCTGCGATCCACAGTTGCGACGAAGGCTTGGGTTCCTTTTCTAGCTTTGGACCGCGTTGGCTCGTCCACATAAGCATTGAGCCGTTGGGGCTAAACACCGGCAAAACGTCGGCACCCGGAGCCGAGGTCACGCGGATCGGCGTGAGCATCGTCGTATCCATGCCCATGCGGATCTTTGCCAGCGGGGTAGGAATCGCGAAAATCTCATAGTTGGTATGGCCTGCTTCGCTTGATGCGTAGACGAGGAAGTCTTGCGAAGGGTGCCAATATGGCGCCCAGTTGACGTGCTCGTTGTTAGTTAGTTGATATTCGGCTTTGATGCCTGAAGGGGATAAGGCGCCGTCGTCGAGCTTTGTTCGAATCAGTTCGGCGATAAAAATCTGGAGCAGGTCATTACCCTTGCGATCAGAGCGATAACAGAGCCAAGCGTCGTCGGGGGAGAAGAAAGGCCCGCCGTCGTAGCCGTCGGCGGAGATGAGGGGCGTGTGCTCTTTGGTTACCTGGTCAAAGATAAAGATGTCGGCGTCGGGCTTTGGATTTAGCGCATTGGGACCGTCCTTGGGCGTGCGCACATTGGCGTAGAGAAGGAATCGGCCGTCGGAGCTAATCGAACATTCGGCGGTGTACAAAGGCAATTGAAAGACGGACGAAACCGGGCGATTAGCAATTGGGCTTAGACGAGCTGTGCGCGAGGCAGTAGGAATTTTCGGGAGGTCAAAGAGGAATTGCTCAACGATTTCCATTTCCTTGGGGAACATCCAGATATACCTACGCGTGCCGACCTGGAAGCCTGATTGGCCTTGGTCGGCGGGTCGCGCAAGAGTCGAGCCATAGATGACGCGTGATGGATTCTTTGGATCAAACCAGCCACAAGTGTTAGCCGAGCCATTGGGGCTGATGCGTGTAATGTCAGTGATGCCGGTGATCGCGCCGTTGTCATCGCGTGCGAACTTGGCGACGTACATCGCGTAAAAGGGGTCGGGATCGACCGCGGGTTGGTCGGCGGTCGCGGGCTTAGGCGTTTCGACCGCTTGGAAGATGATCCAATTTGCGTCGGGGCTGAAGTAGGCTTCGCCGGCACGGATGAATTGATCACGAGTTGTAAGCTGGACGAGATTTTTGAAGAAACGGCCTTCGTCGCCATAGACATTGGGCGCGCTTTGGGCGGAGGCTGGGGTTGGTACAGCAGGCGTGGCAGGCGTGGCATTAACCGACGGTGCTGGAGTTTGGGCCGGGGCAGCAAGTGTGGCGTGTGTCAGTCCTGCTGCGGCGAAAAAACAGGTGATGATGGCTGCCTGCGCGAACGAGCGAACAATAACTTGGTGTGTGAACTTGAAGCTAATCATGTAGGCATTCTTGGTGGGCAGTTGGCTTGCGTGGGCATAAGCGGTAGTCAATTGTCGACTGGAAAGTGAGAAAGCACGGTTTGTAGGCCATTGGGGCATAAGGCGATACGGTTTGGTACTTGGCAAGAGCGTTAGATCGAGAGTGGTAGGCTTACGATTGAGCCGATATTGACTGTGCCGCTGGTGGTAGCCTTTGGTTACCGCCTCGGATCAGACTAAGCCTTACTGTGATGGCGTTGACCCTTTAGGCCAACGTCTTATTCATGCTCAAAGTGTGTGTCGAAGTGAGGAGAACAACGTGTTCCTGATCCGGCAAGCGAAAGCGAAGGACGTGAGCACGTTGGTCAAGCTCGCGCGGATGGTGTATTTCATCAATTTGCCTGCGAATGAAAACCTCGTGACCGAAAAAGTCGCGCATTCGTCGCGGTGTTTCTTTAAGGCAGCGGGTGTCGAGCCCGCTCCGGGAAGTCAAGGCGGTGAACGCGGCGGGCAGCGACGAAGCACTCGCGGGACCGCCGGGTATTCAGCCATTGAGACCGAAAGTGACCTCTTCATGTTTACGCTTGAAGACACGGATACTGGCGGCGTCATTGGCACGAGCCAGGTTCGTGCGCATCAAGGCGGTCCAGGAAATCCAAACTGGTCGATGAAGTTGTCGGAGAAAAAGTTCTTTAGTGCCGAACTTGGTCAAGGAACGACGCACACGGTGATGCAGTTGTACGCGGACGAAACCGGACCCAGCGAAGTTGGCGGCTTGATCTTGCAGCCAAGCCATCGCGGGCATCGGCTGCGGCCTGGCCGTTTGCTGAGCTTGGTGCGGTTTCATTACATTGCGCTGCATCGCGAAGTCTTCGCGTCGAGGATAATCGCGGAAATGATGCCGCCGGTGACCAGCGATGGCGAGAACGCGTTTTGGGACGCCTTTGGACGAAAGTTCATCCCGGTGAAATACGCCGAGGCGGATCGCTTCTGCCAATTTAATCGCAAGTTCATCTCAGAGCTCTTGCCCAAAGAAGAGATGTACATCACGCTCTTTCCTCTTGAGATCCAGAACATGGTGGGCGTGGTCTCGCGCGAGACCATCCCCGCGCGGCGGATGCTCGAAACAATCGGCTTTACCTATCGGCGCTTTGTCGATCCCTTCGATGGCGGGCCACACCTCGAAGCCGAGACCGACAACCTCAAGCTCGTACAAGAATCGCGTGGGGCAACGATGGGCAA
>JBBRGG010000181.1:0-7324 GCA_038240875.1 Phycisphaerales bacterium
GGACGGCCGGACCACCCAAGACAAAGGCACACAAGCAAAGGCAAATTAGCAAAGGCAAATTAGCAAAGGCACACAAGCAATGCCTTCTCTCGGATAGAGAGGTACTCAAGATATATATGTTTAGAGTTGAAGCTTATATTACTTTGTGAAGACGATTAGTTTGTATAAACGACCAGGCTTGTGCCTTTGATGTGGACGAGGGTGTGAGATTGTGCGAGGGCGTTGAGGGTGGACCAGACGCCACGAGCGCGCCAAGGGCCGCGGTAATCGTGCCAGAGGATGAGGCCGCCGGGCTTGAGCATGTGCATGGCGAGTCGTGAATCGCTCTCGACATAAGAGCGTGCGTGCGAGCCATCGACGAAGATGAGGTCGTAGAGAGCTTGGTGTGGCGTGATATCGAGGACTTTGCTATCGCCAAAGAGTTGTGTGATTTGCGGCTCGACGTTTGTACCTGAGTAGTAGAAGCGGGTAAAGGCGGACTCTTTGAGTGCGGCGTGGGTGTCGCGCGGGTCGTCGCCATTGCCACGTTGATAGGTTGTGTGTTGATCGGGTGCGAGGGTGAGGGTGACGACGCGAGCGAGGTGGCCGGCGTTGAGTGCGAGGTGGTGGGTGGTCTTGCCGGTGCAGGTGCCAAACTCGAAGATATGGGTTTGGGTGCCTGGTAATGCGCGGGCGCTGGCGGCTTTGGCGAGAGCGGCGAGGATGCAGGATTCGAGGTCGGATATGCCGCCACGGACGCCTAGGGATGGCGTGATGGAGACAAGTGAATCAAGCGAAGGGCCAAGCTCGGTGGTACGAAGTGCGGGAGAGATGTGGCCTGGATCGACGGAGGGGATAGGCCAGCGAAAGAGCAGGCCACGCTGAAGAAGCTTGGCGCGGTCTTTAGAAACGCGTATGAGAAGCGCGAGGCAGAGGATGGAAAGAACGATGCACGCGGCGAGCAATGGCGCGGTCAGGGTAAGGGCGAGGATGATGTTGCATGCGGGCAAGAAGATATTAGAAAGCGAAAAAATTGCATAGAAGAGAACAGGGCGAATACAAGACGCACTACAGCCTTAAAGCAGTACAGCGTTAAAGCGGAAGAGTGATACAGCAGAAGTTATAAGCCAAAGGCTGCGCTACAGAGAATAAAGCAGTGAGTGGTGTCTTACTCGCGTGCAGAAGTTGAGCGTGCGACAAGTTCGGCGATGGCAGTTACCTCTTTGCCATCGCGGACGTAGATGATTGAGACTTTGTCACCTGGCTTGTGTTCGGCGAGCAGAGGCATCCATGATTCAACGTCTGTGAGGTCCTTGTTGTTCCATTTGATCATGCGGTCGCCAGATTTGAGGCCTGCTTTGGCGGCGGGGAGGCCTTCTTGAACTTCGCCAACAAGGACGCCTGGCTCGGTGCCGGTGTAGTCGCCTGGGCTGATGCCAAAGCGAACGCCCACGCGGCTCATGCTCTGGCCAGCGACGGGCGCGCTGGGGTCGGCATTTGGTTCGGCTGGCGCACCTTCCTGGACAAGGGCATTGGGGACTTGTTCGTTGCCTGAGTCTTTGGCACCGGAGTCTCTGGCGCTAGCACGGCCATTGGCGCTAGTAAACTGGAGTTTGTCGGGGCGAGTTGCCAAGCCCCACGCGATGCGGGCGGCAAAGTCGGAGACTTGCACGCCACCTTCGGAGTTGATGGTGTCGGCGGTATCGACCACGCGGTGGTATTCGGCGTGCAAGCCGGTGTGGACGAAGAGCACGGGAATTTTCGCGGACACAAAGGATGCGTGATCGCTGGGTCCAAGGCCTGAAATCTTTGGGGCAACAGTCAACGTGGAGGCGTCGAAGTAGGGCTTTAGCCACTCAGCTAACCCGACGCCGGTGCCCACGCCATAAACTTCGACCCTGCCTTCGCGAAGGCGGCCGATCATGTCCAAGTTGATCATGGCTTGATGAGTTTCGAGAGGTTGGATGGGGTGCTTGACGTAGAACTGCGAGCCATTGAGGCCTGATTCCTCGGCACAGAATCCAATAAGGAGGATTGAGCGCGCGTTGGCGTCGTCGGGAAGATCTTTGTACCAGTTGGCGAGCTGTTGAGCGGCGATGAGCAAGCCGGCGGTGCCTGAGGCGTTGTCGTCGGCACCAGGGTGGATCTTGCCACGGCCTGCGTTGCCATCGCGTGAGCCGAAGAAGCCATAACCGACGTGGTCGTAGTGAGCACCTATGACGACGATTTCGTTGGCGAGAGTGCCTTTGCCTGCGAGAATGGCACCGACGTTGTCGGTCATGAGCGGGACGCGCTTGAGAGCGACGTCGAGGGTGACCGAGCCAGCAAGGGTTTCGATGCCACCTTTGGCGTCGGCACGCTGGCGCATAGCCATGATGGTCTCGCCGGGGGCCGCGTCGCTACCTGCTAGGCCACGAACGAGGGCGTCGGCGCCTTCAGCGGACATGATGACGATGGGCACGTCTTTTTGGCGGCTGGTGATGGCCCAGCCATCGAGCTGTTTGGAGCGGTCGTCTTGCGCGCCGGGCGGGTTGACGATGATGATGGCTTTAGCGCCACGGCTGACTGCTGCACGAACTTTGGGGTCGAGGGCGGCTTTGTTGCTCCAGCGTTCGGTTGCCCAGGCGCTTTTGCCTTGGTCGTTCATGGGCTCAAAGCGAAAGAGCATGGCGATGGAATCTTTGAGAACGTCGTCGGCGGTGCCTTCGGGATAGGTGGAGTAGTCGTCGTCGCCATTGACGATCGAGTAGCCGACGAATGAGACAGGGCCGGTGAAGGTGGCGCTGGCGCTGCCACCAGTGGCCTCGAAGTCTTTGCCTGCGATGAGTGAAACTTCGCCTTTAGGCCCGGTAGCGGTGAGAACCTCGCGGTCTTTGACGACCGAATCTCCAGGGCGCGAAGAGGGGGGCGCTTCAAACTCTTGGCGATAGGAAGTACGGGGAGCGTCGCCGACGGGGAAGGCGGGTATTAGACCGAAGCGCTTGAAGTGAAATTCGAGATAGTCGGCAGACACACGGTTGCCTTTGGTGCCTGGGGCGCGGCCTTCCATGAAAGGATCGGCGAGAACGTTGACGTGCTGGCGATAGTCGTTGGTGAGTCGGGCGAGCTCGTCGATGGATGACGGCTGGATGCGGAGTGAAGAGCTGATCGCGGGCGCTACGGGAACCATCACGGCGGTTTGGTTTGCGGGCACAACGTCGGCGGCATACAGAGTGGCAAGTGGTGAGCCAACGCATGCGGCGATGGTGCTGGCGAAAATAAGGAAACGGGTATGGGTTTGGGCGCGCGAGCGGGCACTAGTCGTGCTGGTTATGGGAGTAAGGCCAAAGACAGAATCGCCACAAGCGTTGCCGCAGGTATATTGAGGCAAAGTTGGCAGCATTGATGGGCACGTCGCGGATGGATTTGGCATGGGAGCAAGGTTCCAGAGCGTGGTGATATGGACAGGATCAGCCAGGAAAGCCACAAGAGACTTTATACGTCCTTTATGTACCGAGACGAGGATTGATTCCCGGGGTAACAGTGGTTTTTCATGGGGTGATTGCAGGCGTGAATCGGGTGGGTCCGGGGAACGAACCTACTTGTAACCTGACTACGAACCTGCCTGAAATCCGTCTACGAACTCGTCTACGAACCTATCATCGTGAGCCTGAGGTTTGTGCTTGGATGTGTACCCGGTCTTTCTGAGCCATGATGTCGCGGGCGTTTGCCTCTCGGCATGATTTTGGAGCTTTCTCGGCATGTCAACGATACCCACCCCTGTTTCATCACAGCCTTTGTCACTCGGCCAGCAGACCCGCGTCGCGCTGGGCGCACCAGCACAGTTGCTCGACCCATCGGACACGTTCGCGCATCGGCACATCGGGCCATCTGAGGCGGAGATCGCCGAGATGCTCTCATTAATTGGGACGACATCGCTTGACACGCTCGCCGACGAGACCGTGCCACCTTCGATCAGGTTCAATCGGACGATGTCGTTGGCGGGGCTTGCCGAATCTGGCGCGGGCGAAGCCGAAACGCTCGAACGGTTGCACCAATACGCGGCGATGAACAAGGTCGCCAAATCGTTCATCGGCATGGGCTATTACGACACGATCACGCCACCGGTGATCTTGCGAAACATCATGGAAAATCCAGGGTGGTACACGCAGTATACGCCGTATCAGGCCGAGATTGCACAAGGGCGGCTCGAAGCGTTGCTCAATTTCCAGACGATGGTTTCTGATTTGACGGGTATGCCTTTGGCGGGCGCGAGCTTGCTTGATGAAGCGACCGCCGCGGCGGAAGCGATGGCGATGTGTTTTTCAATCGTGGACGCGGACACGCAGTCGCGCGATACCTTTGTTGTCGCCGATGACTGCCATCCGCAGACCATCGCGGTGTGCAAGACGCGGGCCGACGGGCTTGGGATTAAGTTGGTTGTAGCCAAGGGGCTCGACAGCGGCAAGGGAATGGAAGGCAGCTTTGGGCCTTCGCTCGACCTTGCCGAGATCGATCTTGCCAAGGTCTGTGGCGTGCTCGTTCAATATCCAACCACCGACGGCCGCGTCGAAAATTATGAGGATCTCGCCAAGAAGGTTCACGAAGCTGGCGCGTTGATCGTCGCGGCGACCGATCTGCTTTCGCTGTGCTTGCTGCGCCCGCCGGGCGAATGGGGCGCGGACGCGGTCGTGGGAAGCGCGCAGCGTTTCGGCGTACCGATGGGCTTTGGCGGGCCTCATGCCGCGTTCATCGCGACTAAGACCGAGTATGCTCGCAAGTTACCCGGACGCATCATCGGTGTCAGCCGTGACGCAACGGGCAATGTCGCGCTACGCATGGCGATCCAAACCCGCGAGCAGCACATCCGCCGTGAAAAAGCAACGAGCAACATCTGCACGGCTCAGGCGCTCCTCGCGATCATGGCCGGGATGTATGGCGTGTACCACGGCCCCGATGGCTTGCGCCGAATTGCCGCCCGCACCCACGCGATGGCCGCGGTCCTCGCGACGGGCTTGCGTCAGCTTGGGCACCAAGTGCTCACCGACCTCTTCTTTGACACCATCCGTGTGAAGCCAGCTTCCAAGAAAGCCGCCGACGTCGCCGCTGCGGCGCTCGCGCGAAACATGAACCTGCGTGTGTACGCCGACGGCACGCTAGGCATTTCCTGCGACGAAACCACAACCAAGGCAGACCTCGCCACGATCATCCAGTGCTTCAGTGATGGCGTTGCGACAACCGGCGCGTTCTCTGCGGACGCGCTACTCAGTGAGGCGATGGTTGAGTATCCACCTTTGTTCGCTCGTCAAAGCGGCTACATGACCCATCCGGTTTTCAATACGTACCACAGCGAGACAGAACTCCTGCGGTACATCTTCAAGCTCATGGGCCGCGACCTTTCGCTTGCGCACAGCATGATTCCTTTGGGTTCGTGCACGATGAAGCTCAATGCGACCAGCGAGATGATCCCCGTGACCTGGCCCGGTTTTTCCAAGCTGCACCCATTTGTGCCGTCGGATCAGTCCAAGGGCTATCGCAAATTGTTCACGGATCTTGAACGCTGGCTTAGCGAAGTGACAGGGTTCGCCGCAATGAGCTTACAGCCCAACGCGGGCGCACAAGGCGAATACGCCGGCCTCATGGTCATCCGCGCGTTCCATCACGCTAACAACAACGCTCATCGCAACGTCTGCCTCATCCCCGAATCTGCCCATGGCACAAACCCCGCGTCCGCAGTCGTCGCAGGCATGCGTGTGGTCTCGGTCGCCAACGACGACAAGGGCAATGTTGATCTTCCTGACCTTCGCGAAAAAATCGAAGCCCACAAGCACGAGCTCGCGGCACTTATGGTCACCTATCCATCGACCTATGGCGTCTTTGAAGACGAAATCGCACAGGTCTGCCGACTCGTCCACGACGCTGGCGGGCAGGTCTACATGGACGGCGCGAACATGAACGCACAAGTTGGCTTGTGCCGACCCGGCGATATCGGCGCCGATGTGTGCCATCTCAATTTGCACAAGACCTTCTGCATTCCGCACGGCGGGGGCGGCCCAGGTATGGGCCCCATCGGCGTCGCGGCTCATTTGGCCCCCTTCCTTCCCGGGCACCCGGTTTCTTCCCCCTTCGCCGACGGTGAGCAGCCCGGCGCAGGCGTCAAAGCCATCGGCCCAGTTTCCGCGGCTCCTTGGGGCTCGTCGAGCATTCTGACTATTAGCTGGGTGTACATCGCGCTCATGGGCGCGGCGGGCCTTCGCAAGGCCACGCAAGTTGCCATCCTGAACGCCAATTACATGGCCAAGCGACTCGAAGGCCATTTCGACGTGCTGTATAAGGGCGCACGAGGCCGCTGTGCACACGAGTTCATCATTGACTGCCGAGCCTTTGATAAGGCGGCGGGCATCAAGACCGAAGACATCGCCAAACGCCTCATGGATTACGGCTTCCACGCGCCGACGATGTCCTGGCCCGTCCCAGGCACGCTCATGATCGAGCCCACCGAGAGCGAATCCAAGCCTGAGCTTGATCGTTTCTGCGACGCGCTCATCGCGATCCGCGAAGAAGTTCGCGCGATCGAAGAAGGCCGAATGAGCAAGACCGACAACCCGCTCAAGAACGCGCCGCACACCATCGGCATGGTCACCAAGGAAGAATGGAAGCACCCCTACTCGCGCCAGCAGGCGGCGTACCCCGCGGCGTGGCTCCGCGATAGTAAGTTCTGGCCCTATGTGGCCCGCGTCGATAACCCCTATGGCGACCGCAACCTCGTCTGCTCGTGCCCGCCGATGGCGACGTACGTGTAAGCGAAGTGATGAATTGCGGTTGCGTTGCTTCGGTGGTCCGGTCATCCCGGCCGGGTTGCATGAAGACAAGTTCAACGAACATAGACCCCCCTCTGCGAACGAGGGGGGTCTTTATATCTTGGACGTTGCACAATTGCGTGAACGGGAATTCACTCCTTGACGAGCCACATCGGCAGGCGTTTTTCAAGCGCATACGTCGCTGTCACCCACGCGTGCAAGAGGCATTGGATATGGCCATCGTCATCGAACGTATCATCTTCGGCGTAGTGCTTGAACAACGATTCAATGCGTGTCTTTGTTGGTTGGATCTTCAACGCGGCAAAGACAGCTTCAAGTTCTTGAATAAGCAGTCGCAGGTTGCCAACCTGGATCGCGTTCTGCTCTCCAGTACGTCCGCCAAGTTGGGATATCATGTCATTCATCACCTTTGCGCGATCAAACTCATCGCCTTCCACGAAGGTTGATGTGCCAGGTTTCACGGATTGGTTTTCTGGAGCATCCAGATCCAAGATCGTCGTACCGAAGCTGCTTCTTTCATCTCCAATCCCTTGCAACTCGTCTTC
>JBBRGG010000182.1:0-7295 GCA_038240875.1 Phycisphaerales bacterium
TGGCGCAATGGCACCACCGGCGACAACTCGATCTGGCTGCTCGACCCTGCCGACAATGATCTGTACACCGGCTTTCTTTCGTTCCCCAGCGTGCAGGATACGAATTGGCGGATTGCTGACTGAGGCGAATCTTGTTTGAAATCTAGTCTGATTTGGGTACCCCTCTCTTACCGAGAGGGGGTTTATTTTTCAATTGTCACCGCGCGACATTGCTATCGGTGTCGCTGCTGTCTCAAAAACCTCGTGTATGCAATGAAAAACCCCCGGCAGGACCGGGGGTTTGGTGGATCAGGTTACGATCAGTTTCTTAGCCGAGACAGTTTATTAGCTCAAACAGTTTCTTAGCTGAAGTGGATTTTGTCGGTGCCCATGGCGCCGTGGTCCGAGTCCATGCCACCCTTGGTCGGGCTGTCGGGGCCCTTGCGCTTCGGGCGATCTTCCTCTTCGGCGGTGGGGGCGCCAACGCCGCCACCGGTCGAATCGCCCCACTGGGCACGCTTGAGGGAGAGGCCGATCTTGCGTTCCGCGCGATCAACGCGAAGGATCTTGACATCGACTTCGTCCAGAGCCTTGACGATATCTTGTGGGTTCTCGACCTTGTGATCGGCGAGCTCGGAGATGTGGAGCAAGCCTTCGAGATCTTGTTCGAGTTCGACGAAGACGCCGAAGTTCGTGATCTTGGTGACTGTGCCGCGAACAACCATGCCGGGCTTGTAGTGCTCGGGGATGGCGTTGATCCAAGGGTCTTCGGAGAGCTGCTTCATACCGAGGCTGATGCGCTGCTTGTCGCGATCAACTTCAAGAACAATGCAGCGAAGCGAGTCACCCTTTTTGACCATCTCGTTTGGATGCGTGACCTTCTTGGTCCATGACATGTCAGAGATGTGGAGCAAGCCGTCGATGCCGGGCTCAATCTCGACAAACGCGCCGTAGTTGGCGAGGTTGCGGACCTTGCCTTCGATCATGGTGCCCGGGGGGTACTTCTCGCCGACGAGTTCCCAGGGGTTGACCTCGGTCTGCTTCATGCCGAGAGAAATTTCCTGCTTATCCTTGTTGATGTCGAGGATGACGACGTCAACTTCCTGGTTTGGCGTGACAATTTCCGAGGGGTGATTGACGCGACGAGTCCAGGACATTTCGGAAATGTGGACGAGGCCTTCGATGCCGTCTTCAAGACGGACGAACGCGCCGTAGGTCATGATGTTGACAACAGCACCACGAACGCGGGAACCAATGGGGAACTTCTTTTCCAGGTCCTGCCAGGGGCTGGCTTCGCGCTGCTTAAGACCAAGGGCGATCTTTTCCTTGTCACGGTCGATGTTGAGAACTTTGACTTCGATCTTCTGATCGATCTTGAGCAGTTCGCTGGGGTGATTGATTCGGCCCCAGGACATGTCGGTGATGTGGAGCAGGCCATCGATGCCGCCCAGGTCAACAAACGCGCCGAAGTCAGCGATGTTCTTGACGGTGCCGGTGACGATCTCGCCTTCCTTTAAGGTGTCGAGCAGACGCTTCTTGGCCTGATCGCGCTCGGTCTCGATGAGCTTGCGGCGCGAGATCACGATATTTCGCTTCTCACGGTCGATCTTCAGGATCTCAGCGCGAATCTTTCGGCCGATGTAATCGCCAATCTCGCCCGGGCGACGAATGTCAACCTGCGACGCGGGAAGGAAGACAGGCACGCCGATATCGACGAGTAAGCCACCCTTGATCTTGCGGGTAACCATACCTTCGACGACATCTCCTTCTTTTTGGGTGTCGACGATGCGCTGCCAGGCGAGCATGCGATCGGCCTTGCGCTTGGAGAGCTGTACAAGCCCGCCATCGCCTTCGAGTGCTTCGAGGAGGACGTCGACTTCATCGCCGACCTTGATGTCAGTGCCCTCAAACTCTTCGCGAGGGATGAGCCCTTCGCTCTTGAGGCCGACTTCAACGACAACGTCGTCGCCGGCAAACCCGATGATCGTGCCCTTGATGAGCTTGCCTGCTGAGAGGTCTGCGGCTTGCTCGGTGAGCAGCGCGTCCATGTAGGAGTCGCCCTCGCCCGCTTGCCCAAAGGCCTTCAGCATTGCGGCGGCTTCTTCGTCCGCCAGCCCAAGAGACGCGATCAACGCTTCATCAATCATGTGAACCCTTCTTTGTGGAACGCACGCTCATACGCCGATAGAACCTTTGCAAGCAACCTGAGTCACGTAGCAACACGCCACGCGTCGGAAGTTTCATGCGTCGGCCAACGGTCGTTTGAGGTGTGCCTTCCAGCGGTGGCGATAGACAGCCTCGGGTGGTCGAGTGTCGCGTCGGCACCAAAGCGCGCCACCAAGTGTGGTACGCCTTGCTCCAATTGAGGAGCGTGTGTGACCTGTATACCCCGCCCTTCGCGAACGCGAAGAGATAGCGGCCTGGCATCCACCACCAGAACCACTATCGTAGCCGCCCGGCCCGGCCACGCAAGGGTTTATGTGCGCTTATGCCATCGAGCATCGAAGTCTCACGATTTGTTTGCGCCAACCGTGCAAGGGAACAAGCCAAACGATTACCTATCTAGATGAAAATGCGAACGCAATAGCGCGAATGCCGAGCAAAAATGGCCAGCAAAATGGCAAGAAAACATTGCAAGTATCTGTCGTTAAAAGACTTACCCTGACCTGCCTGCAAGCGACATCAAAATTTCTTCCATCGCGTGGTCAAAGGCGCCGCGCGTCAGCACGTCGTCGGCACCGGCGTTTCTCGCCGCCTGAAGCAAATCTTTGGCGACGTGCGGCCCCCACGCCAAGACTCGGATCGACTTGATCGCGGCGTCTTCTTTAACCCGGCGAATCAATGCCAGCGCGTCTTCACCCTTATCAAGGTCAACGACCAACGCTTTCACGCCTCCTTCGGCTAGGCGTGCTTCAAGCATCTCGATTGTGCGCACAGGCCTGGCCGGTAGGCCTAAGGCGTCGGCGGTGGCTTTGATTTTGGTCGCCCAGATCAAGTCGGCGGCGGAGTACAGGATCATGCTGAATTGTTCGCAGCGAATCAGGAATACGCACGCTAATTGGCACGATTCTACAGAATCGTTTACGTTCGCACCCAATAAGCATCAAAACCACCTGCGTCGGTACGCAACGATAAGAGAGACTTGTCGGGGCTAGTCTCGCGTGCCTAGCCTTGTGATAGTGTCGGCCTATTGATTGCTGCCTGCGTGCTGCGTCGCCGCGTTGGTGTGCATCGTGAGTCATCGCGTCACTATCGGAATATAGCACTTATGACAACCGTCGCAAACCCTGCTCGCCACGCCGTTACTGCTTCGCAAGATACTCACCCTGTGTTCGACGAGTTGGGCTTTCCGACCGACACGAACAACTTGTACCGTCAGACAGTGGGCGCGATGCTTCACGCGGCGGACGTGATGAGCTTGCCTCACTACCTCAAGATCGTTCTGGCACAGCCCAAGAACGAAATCATGGTCAACTTTCCCGTCAAAATGGACGACGGCCAATTTCGTCTCTTCAAGGGCTACCGCGTTCAGCACAACAACGCGCTGGGGCCTTACAAGGGCGGCTTGCGATTTCATCACGATGTGCACCTCGACGACGTCAAGAGCCTCGCGTTTCTCATGACCATGAAGTGCTCGCTCGTCGGCGTGCCTTATGGCGGCGGCAAGGGCGGGATCAAGGTCGATCCGCGCAAGCATTCATCGGGCGAAATGGAACGTATCGTTCGCCGATTCACTGCTGCCATTGCGCACCAGATCGGGCCTGATTACGATATTCCTGCTCCGGACGTGGGCTCGAACGCGCAGCACATGGCGTGGATCGCCGACACGTACACGTTCCTTTCCGAAATCGGCGGCCACAACCCCACGGCGGTAGTCACGGGCAAGCCGGTTGAATACGGCGGCTCACTAGGCCGTGAGAAGGCAACCGGCCAGGGCGTGGTTGATACGCTGTGCGAGATCATTCCAGAAATCGGGCTTAATTCCGCGACGTGCACCTTTAGCGTGCTGGGCTTTGGCAATGTGGGCTCGTGGTCTGGAAAGATTTTCCAGGACAAGGGTGCGAAGATGATCGCGGTCGCCGACCACACGGGGTTCTTGATCAACGAGAAGGGCATCGACGCCAACGACCTCGCGGCGTATGTCTCGCAGCGTGGCGGCGTCGCTGGGTATGCCAAGGCGAACAAGTGCACAAAGGAAGAGTTTTACAAGTGCAAGGTGGATGTGTTTATTCCAGCCGCGCTTGAGCAGATGATCCAGGAACCCGAAGCCGAGATACTCAACTGCAAGGTTGTTGCCGAGGGCGCGAACGCGCCGACGACGCCAGCGGGTGAGCGCGTGCTGCAGCGTCGCGGGATCGAGGTTTTGCCTGCGATTCTCTGCAACGCTGGAGGGGTCACGGTGTCGTACTTTGAGTGGGTTCAGAATAAGACGTTCCAAGCGTGGGACCTTGACAACGTTGACGCCCAGCTCAACCGCCACATTACACAGGCGACGACGCGAGTTCGCGACGCACGCAAGAAGTACAAGGTCGATATGCGTACTGCGGCGTACATCGCGGCCCTCGAGCGCCTTGCCAAGGCGTACGAAGTTCGTGGCATCTTCCCGTAAGCGAAGGTGTGCAGTCGCGGTGGATAAGGTTGGCAACGAAACAGGTTTGGCAATGTAGATTGTATAAAAGCCCTCGGCACATGCCGAGGGTTTTTCATTGAGATGGAAGTGTGAGTGAATGGCAGTGCAAGGGCGAGGCAACCGGTCGGGACGGCCGGACCACGCAAGCCAAAGGCATCAAGCCAAAGTGTCGGCCTGTGTGTGTCATGCTCCGCAGCGAACAAGCAAGGTGCGAGCACGAGAAAATGTAAGAAAGCCCGAACGCTTTCGCGCGCGGGCCTTCAAGCGGCTTCTCTCTCCTAGTTCCAGCCTGAATACGAAACCAAATAGCCGCAGTTCCACCTCGAACTTCTCTCGAACTTGAATCAAAGCTTGTTCATATACTTGCGTGAAGCTATCTCAGCATGCTTCTTCGTGCTTCGCACAATTGTCACGCGTGCTTCAAATAACGAAGATCTCTCCTGTGCTCGATTCTTTAATACATGCGAGTGTGAGGCGGCGGCACGAGTGCGCACGGGCAGCATGGATCGCTCACCCGCAAGTCCCCTCCGACCTGCGCAGCCACGGCTGCATGCATTCACAAATCCGTTTGCACCCTTCAAGCATCGATCCAATGTCGAACACAAACACTCCGAACAAACGTGGCTTGAACAAACTACGCCACTACGGAGCTACTTCGGTGTAGATCGACCTGCCGACCGCCTCACACATGCACGCTTAATGATTGAACGTAAGCAACGAGGTACACATGTGCTTTCGTAAATTGTTCTCTCTTTGCCGTCAAATTCATCGAATGTTGCTCGAATTTAAACCAAATGTTCATAGAACGCTTCAGTTGTGGAGCACGCACGATTGCATGACGAAGGCTCGTCTTTGCGTGCGTGATATAGACACAATTACGTACGCGATGCCTACGGACTCGGTAGCAGGATTCGTGTTGAGCGGGTCGCAAGTTGATGGTGAATCACGGTTCATCTGCAAAGGAAACACATCTAGCGCCGCGCTTGCGATCATGTAAATGACGTGATCATCACACCGGCAGATCGCCATATTCGTCGGTATAGCCGCTCGTGTCGTTGGCATCGGGGCCACCTCCGTCGCGGTGATTGTTTATGGGGCCTGATTTTTTCCCGGGCGAGAAGAATTGTTTGCCCGGCTTGGTGCCTACATCGGCTCCGGTTGCTAGGTCCGCGCCATCGTTCATGGGCGAATCAAAGGGCGCGTCTTCGCCAGCAAAGTGCGTCGGCGCAATGGGCGCGGGATTAGCCCTCGGCGCAGGCGTCCTCACATAGGGCTTGGGTTCTTGTTTTGTTGTGCCTGGTGCTGGCGCGAAGACGTTCATGTGTTCATCGCGCATTCCCCCTGGGGCCTGGCTGTTGAAGTCCACGTTGGTGAAGCGCGTGGTGCGGCTGTCCCATCGAAGTTTCACGACGCCTGTGGGGCCATTTCGCTGCTTGGCGATGATGATTTCGGCGATGCCGACCTTATCGGGATTTTCCATCGGCCAGTCTGGGCTCTGGAGGTGGTAATATTCCTCGCGGTGCAAGAGCATGATCACGTCGGCGTCCTGTTCGATCGAACCCGATTCGCGCAAGTCCGCCATGCGGGGGCGGTTTCCTTCGCGTTGCTCGCTGGCACGATTGAGCTGGCTCAGGCAAATCACAGGCACATTCAGCTCGCGCGCTAATGCCTTCACGCCACGCGAGATCGTGGACACTTCGACCTGCCTGCTTTCGCGGGCGGCACCTGGCGCTGACATCAACTGCAAGTAGTCGATCAAGATCACCTTGACGCCATGCTGCGCCACCATCCGCCTTGCCCGCGCACGCAGATTCAGCACGGTTAAGTTTGGCGTGTCATCAATAAAGATCGGCGCGGCTTTGAGATCTTCACCCGCCATGTAAAGTCGGCGAAGATCATCGTCGGCGATTCGGTGTCCACCGCGCAGGTTCTGCGATGAAACGCCCGACCGTGCCGAGAGCAAACGCTGCACGATCGCCGACTTGCTCATTTCCAAACTGAACAAGCCCACGGGCACGCGTCGCGAAGGCGGCGCACCAGGAACCGGAGCCCCGCCGATAGCAACTTGCTCGGCGATATTCAGCACAAACGCGGTCTTGCCCATGCTGGGTCGTGCCGCGAGGATCAACATTTCGCCCGGCTGGAAGCCGCGGAGCAGTTCGTCGAGTTCGGAATAGCCACACGAAACACCTGTGTACCCGCCGCCATCCATGTCGTTGGCTTCGATGCGTTCCATCTCGATCTGCAGCAGCGCGCCCAACGACTCTGGGTCGGATTGGCCTTGTTCTTGCGCGATATCGAAGACCCGCATCTCGGCACGATCAAGTACTTCGCGCGCACCCTCGGGCCCTAAATCCGAAGCGTGGTACGCGTCATACAAAATAGAACCCGCGGCGTCGATGAGCCGACGCAGCTTCGCTTTTTCCGCGACCAGCCTGGCAAAGTGCGGCGCGTTGACCGACGTCGGCACGGACCGCGCCAACTCAGCCAAATAGTCAACCCCGCCAACCTGATCCAGCACACGGCGGTGCCGAAGCTCATCAACAATCTGCACCAGATCGCCCGAATGATGCGTGTCGTAGACATCCACCAAAGCCTGATAGATATGGCCATGGGCTTCTTTGTAGAAATCGTCGCGGCCTTTGAGCAGTCCCAGGACATCGGCGATGATGTTGGGGTCGAGGAT
>JBBRGG010000183.1:0-7257 GCA_038240875.1 Phycisphaerales bacterium
GATGATCGGCGTGATGAACGCAGTGACGACAGGCGGGATGATCGGCGCGTGAGTCGTGACGACCGTGGCGAGCCCGTGGTTGAGACGGTGGGCGAGAAGATGGGCGAGAAGGTGGCCGAGAAGGTTGAACGGCGCGATCGAGTGGAATGACGGATTCGCGCAGGATATTTTTGGCTTACACAAGCGGTAATATCCCTATTTGCAACTACTTGGGACACTCGCCATGATTATATCTGGGCGAGTTTTTTTGAATGGGTACAACGACACTTACTGTGGCTTGTGCGCGGGTGTTTACTGCTTTCTTGCGATGGAAAGCTGACGGGACAGAGTGGCAAGGCATAGGCGCGAGGCGTATAGTTTGAACTCTTTGCCGAGGTAGCTCAGCTGGTTTAGAGCGGCGGATTCATAACCCGCAGGTCGGCGGTTCAAGTCCGCCTCTCGGCACTTACGTACGTTTTTGCTGGTTACTTCGCGAGCCAAATAGTGCGGCGTTTCGTGTTTAGAAACTCGCCGACGATAGCCGTATGGCTGCGCTTAGAAAAATGCCTACCAAGAATAAGAATATCACACGGTTTGAGTTTATCACAGAATGCACAAGTAGAAAATAGTAAGCACATGCGAGACGCCTGTGCCACGAGAAGAAGTGGTCATTCTGTGAGCGGTATTACGACATAAAGCAACGAATTATGTGTACAGAACTATGCCTGCTTAGTCCCATGGCTGAGAGACGCGGGCATAGTTTATTTTTTGCGAGCTGATATGCGCGAACTAGACTGGCGTGAACTGGGTGGTGTGCGTGTCGGGCTTGGCTGCGGTACGCTAATGCAACGTTGCAGATAACACGCTGAGAGCGTGCCCACCTTCACGCTATTGGTGTCAGGGTCGGAACAGAGCAGGAGCTTATTCATGGCAGGGACTACGACTGTGGGCAAGGGCGCGTCGGCAAGTGCAACGAGCCCAGAACTTGTCAAGGCGATGGCGTTTCTCCATGCTGACGAGGCGCATGCGGTTGCACGCTTAGTAGATTGGCTGAAGATTCCAAGCATTTCGACGGACCCAGCGTACAAGGGTGAAGTTGCGAAGGCGGCAGATTGGGCTGCGGCACAACTTCGCGAGCTTGGGTTCCAGGTTGAAGTCAAAGAAACTGGTAAGCCAGCAGGCTCGGGGCATCCGATCGTGCTGGCAAAGTCAGCGGCGGCGATTACAGCGGAGAAGTCGAAAACCAAGGGTAACGGCCCTCATATCTTGTTTTATGGACACTATGACGTTCAGCCGGTTGATCCGGTGAACTTGTGGGACAGCCCGCCCTTTGAGCCGGTGGTGCGTGAGGCAAAGCCAGGCGAAGCCGGTGGCACTCGGGTGGTGGCGCGAGGCGCGGTCGATGACAAGGGGCAAGTGGCGTCGTTTCTTGATGCGCTGCGAGCGTGGAAACACGCGACGGGCGACGCGACCGGTGGCGTGGCGTACACGATTTTGCTTGAAGGAGAAGAAGAGTCGGGCTCGACAAGTCTGGAGGCGTTTCTCGTAGCGCATCAGACAGATCTAAAGGCATGCGATGTATGCCTGATCTCGGACACGGGGATGTTGGGGCGTGGCAGGCCTGCGATAACGTATGGTGTGCGCGGGCTTGCGTATACCGAGATTATTTTGCACGGGCCGAATCAGGATTTGCACTCGGGGCTTTGGGGCGGGAGGGTACCCAATCCGATCAATGAGCTGGTACAGATTCTTGGTCAGATGTGGACGTGGGAGCGAGCGGTGCGAATTCCTGGGTTTTATGACGATGTTGCGGAGTTGTCGTATGAAGAGCGGGCGGCATGGCGTGAGCTGAACTTTGATCCGGCGGAGGCTCTGGCGAAGATTGGGTTGCCTCCTGAGTCGGACATTGGCGAGAGCTGGTATACCGCGTCGGAGCGGGAGTGGGCCAGGCCGACGGCGGAGATTAATGGGATAATGGCGGGATATACAGGGGTTGGGGCCAAGACGGTGATTCCATCGCACGCGATGGCGAAGGTGAGCTTTCGGTTAGTGCCGAATCAGACGCCGGATAAGACGGTTTCGATGTTCTTCGATTGGTTGCAGAGCAAGACGCCACCGGGATGCCGATGGGAATTGAAGGATTTGCATGGCGGGCATCCGGCGACATGTTCGACGGATTCGCCGACGCTGGCAGCTGCGACGCGGGCCTTGGAACATGCGGCTGGTCGTAAGCCAGATTTGATCAAGTCGGGCGGGTCGATACCGGTTGCTGGGATGCTGCGGGCGTTGGTGGGGATCGACACGATCTTCATGGGCTTTGGGCTGGATGACGACCGGGTGCACAGCCCCAATGAGAAGTTTGAGTTGGATTGTTTCCGGCTGGGGGCGAGGGCGCACGCGGCGTTTATTGCGGAGTTGAAAGCGATGACGTAACGAGAGGGGAAGGGTTGGAATAGGAGGGGCGATTACGCGGCTTTTTTTTGGCCATGGGAAGAGTTGCCGTGCGCGGAGTTGCGTGAACTGGAGTGCGAGTTTGATTGAGGTTTAGCGTGCGATTTGGCGTGTGGGGTGGGGGAGTTTGATTGAGATTTGTTTTGCGAGTCAGAACTGGACGAGAGAAGTTCAACATCTTCGACTATTTCTACGTCGTTGCTGTTATTGCTTTCCAAGCTGCGGATTCGCTCGAGGTGTTGGCTACGAAGGAAGTTGACCCGGACGCGGAGATCGTGGAGTTTTTGCTCGTTGTACACGGCGTTTGCCAGCACGTGAAGCATGCTGAGGACGACGACCGCGGCGATGATGGCGATAATGACCCAGAATTGGTCGGCGAGTAGAGTCATCAGGAATGCAATCGGCGCTTGAACCTTTCGGGTTCATGTCCTGTACGATGGGGGGCGAAGCATGACCTTCCAAGGGAACGAACTGTGTTGATCGTGAGGGCTATGAGGACTATGCCGAAGGATTTCTGGACTGGATCTGTGCGTGGTGTGCGGGGGGTTTGGCCGTGGAGTGCGGCGAGGCCGACTTGGTGCACTTTGGCGTGGCCAGTTACGATGTGTTGCGTTCCGAAGTGGATAGTGCACGCGCTAGTTGTGATGTGCATCGCGGTGATGCCTGGCGGCATATGTGCGCAACCCGTTGGTGGTACAGTTACTGGAAATAATCAGGGTGCGGGCTCGGTCGCGGTTGCGCTCGAGACCTTTGGCGTAGGAAACGTGTCTCGGCCGGGCGAATGGGTTGGCGTGCGGATAAAGCTGACTGATTCGTCGCCACGCGAGCGCAACGTGTTGGTTCGACTTGCGGTGACGGATCCGGACGGGGACACGGCTGTAGCACAGCGGCAGTTGACGTTGAACCCGGGGGTTGCGCAGGGTTCATGGCTGTACTTTCGGTTGCCCTTTGCCTTTGATGCAAGCCGAGGAGTAGTAGCGAGCGTGCATGAGGCGCTCGAACCAGAGACGGGTTCGGAATCGCGTGAGTACTTGCCTGGAAAGTTGTTGGCAAGGCAGCCTTTGACCCCAACACCCGCAAATTCGGTCTTACCCAAGACTCTTGGTGTGTTAGCGGCAATCGGCGGCGATGAACTGGGTCTCAAGCGGTATTCGACTCGGCTGGATGGGGCTGGCGCGAAGGGGACATACACGCCTTATGGGCATGAAGCGACGGAAGTGGTGACAGGGCTCACGCCTGCGGGGATGCCAGATCGGTGGATGGGGTATGCACCGATGTGGGGGCTTGTGTGGGGGCCAGGGGTTGAGCCGACGGAGGTTCGAGGGGATCAAGCGCGGGCTGTTCGAGAATGGGTCGAGCGTGGCGGGCACTTGGTTGTGGTGCTACCTTCGGTTGGTCAGCAGTGGACGAACCCCGAGACCAACGAGCTGCATTCGATCATGCCTGTGGTGAGCGTGTCGCGGCGTGAGGGCGTGGATATGGAGCCTTATCGCGCGTTGTTGCAACGAACGCGAACTCCTTCGGCATTGTCCAAGTCGGGCGTGGTGCACAATTTCACGCCGATGGCGCAGGCCGGGCCGGGCGAGGCGATTCGAGTGCTCAATGGGCCTGATGGGCAGTGCGTGGTGGCTCGGCGCTTGGTAGGCGCGGGGATGGTGACGCTAATCGGATTGGATTTGGGTGCGCCTTCGATGCGGGCATCGGTGCGTGCGGATGTGTTTTGGCACCGGATCTTTGGTCGAAGGGGCAGCCTTGATGGTGGTTCGGCGGAGACGCTCTCGCTGGGTGCGGCGTCGCAGCGTGAAGTCACGATCTATGACGAAACTGTTTCCGAGATTATTGAGAAGCGAGGCAGGGCGCAGGGTGGCTTGCTGCTTGGGTTTGTGGTATTCGTGGTGTACTGGCTGGTTGCCGGGCCTGTTGGTTATGCGATCTTGAAGAATCGAAAGAAGACGCAGCACGCGTGGACAGCGTTTGTGGCTGCGTCGGCGCTGTTCACGGGCTTTGCATGGGGCGGGGCATCGCTGCTTAGGCCTGGCACGGTCGAAGTGTCGCACATGACGTTTCTGGATCATGTGTATGGGCAGCCTTTGAGTAAGGCGCGGATGTGGGCGAGTGTGCTGTTGCCGAAGTATGGCGACGCGACGATTGCCATTGGTGATCCGACAGAGCTTGGGAGTACACGTTCGCCCGGGGTGATTTCGGCGTGGGACCAGCCACAGGAAGACGCGGCTCGAGTGAGTTTTTTGGATGCTCGCGATTACGTTGTTGATGCGCGAAGCTGGGAAACCATGCGTGTGCCCGCGCGGTGGACGATCAAGCAGGTGCAGGCGGATTGGAGCGGAGGGCCACGCTGGAAGATGCCTCGGCCTATCGCGGCGGATGGCTCGACCGAAGGGACGCTGCGGGTTGTTGGGCTGGTGCCCAATTCGACCACGGGCATCGTTGATGGAATTTTGCGGCACGAGCTGCCTGGTGCGCTGCGCGATGTGGTGATTGTTGTAGTGCGCGGGCAATCGGAGATTGCGCCAGTGATCGAGCCACGAGATCCGGTCAAGGCGACCTCGAGTACGAGCGATAGCAGCGGGCGGTCACGCGGGATGACCACGGATGGTGCGTTGTTCGCGGACGCGTTTATGTTCAGTTATTCGCTTTGGAAGCCTGGTGAAGATCTTGATCTATCGATCGTGACGCGAGGTTCACAGGGAGAAACATCGGCGACTCGCGGGCTTAGGCGGTACTCGCCTGTGGGCGAGAGTCCTTCGGCAATAACCGGGTTTCTGCAGCGAACATTGCCACCGCGAGACTGGGCAACGGGCGTGGCCTTCTTGCCTTTGTTGGAGCCACCCGACTTTGATACTTCGACGCCAGCCGGGCAACGTGCATCGGTGGTTCGTGTGATGACGCATGGGCTGGATCTGGCGCGGTGGTTTACTTCGCCTTGCGTGATTGTGATTGGTGTGGTTGATACGAATGAAGATGGGAATGGCGTGGAGTCGCCAGTACCGATCGCGGTCGATGGGGTGCTTGCCAAATCGAGCGGGACCACGATCGTGCGCTGGGTGTACCCTTTGCCGGATGAGGCTCCCCTCTATCGCCCGGCTTTGGGCGAAGCGGCCGAGACGATAGAAACAGGCATCGATTCAGCGAGAACGCCTGGAACGTGATGATCGATTAATCGACGATGTAGGATCTTGTTGCGAATTGTTCTCCTGGAGTGCGTGCCTTGCCAATGGTGGAAACGATCAATCTCACGAAGCGGTATGGCGAATTGGTTGCGCTCAACAATCTCAACCTCGTGATCAACGAGGGAGATTGCTTTGGGTTCATCGGGCCCAACGGCGCGGGGAAAACCACAACGATCAAGATTCTCGCGACGCTGTTGAAGCCCAGTAGTGGGCAGGCGAACATCGCGGGGTTCACGGTTGGGTATCAGAACCGGTTGATCCGGCCGATGATTGGTTATGTGCCCGACTTCATGGGCGCGTACGAAGACATGGTCGTAACGGAGTATTTGGAGTTTTTCGCGGCGGCGTATGGCATCCATGGGACGCAGCGGCGAAAGGTAGTTAGCGATGTTTTGGAATTGACTGACCTTGGGTATAAGGCGACTGCCGAGGTTAATAGCTTGTCACGTGGCATGCAGCAGCGGCTGAGTGTGGCACGCGTGCTGTTGCACGATCCCAAGGTCTTGCTGATGGACGAGCCGGCGAGCGGCCTGGATCCACGGGCGCGCATCGAGATGCGTGAATTGCTCAAAGAACTTCGCCGAATGGGCAAGACGATTCTTATCTCGTCGCACATCCTGCCGGAGCTTGCAGAGTTGTGCAACGTCGTAGGCGTAATCGAACGCGGGCAGTTGATCTTCAGCGGCACTGTCGATGAGATCCTGCGGCGGGCCAAGATGGGGCACACGATCCACGTGGGCGTAACCGATCGACTCGAAGAAGCGGCGAAGGTGATTTCGGGGATTCCTGGCGTGAAGAAGGTCACGATTGCCGGTGAAGACCCATCGAGCCCGCGATCGGGTCGCTTGCTGCATGTGGCATATGAAGATGGCCCGGGGCATACATCGTCCGACATTCCCAGCGTGTTGTTAAACCAGGGCTTTCGTATTGCGAAGTTTGCGGAAGAGCCGGTGAACCTCGAGACGGCGTTCATGCGACTGACTAAAGGGCTGGTGCAGTAAGAGATCGCCCGTCGAGTGCAAAGCGTGTAGCGCGGGTTTACTTCAGGTGAGCCGCGAGGATTTCGATTGGGTGTTTGGCTGCGCGGTCGAGCGCGTCGTGAACTTGGTGGCGGCAGCTCGTGCCCGGGGCGGCGAGAGTTGCGGCGGGTGCGTTGCGCAGAGCGGGGAAGAGAACAAGTTCGCCGATGCGCATCGAGAGATCGAAGCGGTCGTTGGTGTAGCCGAAGCTGCCCGCCATCCCGCAGCAGCCGCTGTCGAGAGTTTGCACGTTGCTATTGGGGATTCGCTTGAGGGGTGATGCGGAAGTTTGCGCGCCCCACAAGGCTTTTTGATGGCAATGGCCATGAAGCATGAGTGGCCCTGAGCCTTTATACGAAGCGAAAGTCGGCTTGATCGGATGAGAATCCCACGCGGTATCGAGGAAGTGTTCGACGAGGTGGCTCTTAGCAGCCAACGCCTTGCGCTTCGCAATTGGAGTGCGGAGTTTGAGTTGCATCCAGTCGTCTTTGAACGCGGAAAGGCAGCTTGGCTCAGCGACCAAGATCGCGGCGACATCATGGTCGAGGATGAAGGGCATGAGCGCGTTGAGCGTCGCGTCAGCGGTTTCGATGGCTTCGGGAAGAAGGCCTAGCGAGATG
>JBBRGG010000184.1:0-7232 GCA_038240875.1 Phycisphaerales bacterium
GTTTCGAATCGCGGGGCTGCGCCGCCACCACACGTGCTGCGACGCCGGAGCGAGGAGGGCCACTGCGTCGGCATCAACGGCGACAGGCTTTGGGTTCGAAATCGATACGGCCCGTGGTGACCGCATCTCGTGTTGATGACCCGCGAGAGGTGGGATCACGGCTCTAACGGCGTGCCCGAAGAGACGCCGAGACTCTGAGACTTTCTCGGTTCGGGCGGTAGCCCGCGGGGGGAATCGCGCCGTCCCCGAGTCTCACGTCGCCAGACTGTGAGAGTTTTCGATGAGAGGCATGTCGAACCACTCGGCAAAAGGTGGTCAAGAAACGCGAACGCCCCAACCTTGCGGTCGGGGCGTTCACTTCTAACGGGTGGGTCGGCCAGTTTCTGGACGACCTTGGCAATAGCGGGAGTAGGATTTGAACCTACGACCTCCGGGTTATGAGCCCGACGAGCTACCAGGCTGCTCTATCCCGCAATCGTGGAGGTGAGTCTAGGCAGCAAGCCAACTTGGGTCAACTTGCCGACGAACTTCGCGTGCTCGCCTTTCTGCTTCGATTGCGCGTGTATTCGCACCCGCTTCAGCGTCGCCTTTCTCAAGGTAAACCTACGAAAGAGCAGACAACGCGCATGTGTATAGACGCGGGTCACACTTGTAACCCTGAGGCAATTAAGGTACTTTCCTAGTTGTGTTACGTCCGTGTCATGTTCGCGCGTTCTCCAAGTGCTGTTTGCGCACTCTTCGAGTGTTGTCCGCGCGCTGCTTGAGTGTTGTTCGCGCTTTGACTACTCGTAATCCACTCATGGCCACGCTTAGTCCACGCATTGTTCGCGCCTGCCGCAGCCAGTCGCTTCACCTCCGTACACTTCGCGATGCTTGTGAACGACTCGAACCAAACTGCCCAGAACCAGTCTGCCCAGAACCAATCTGCGTCTGCGTCGAACGCCAGCGCTGCAAACTCTTCTTCGCTCACCGCAGCGAAGGCTACTCCACAAGCAACCAAACCTCGCATCGGTGGCGGGCCGCTCAACGTTCTGCTCATCGGCGGCGGCGGCCGCGAGCACGCGCTTGCTATCGCCATGAAGCGTTCGCCGCGTTTGAACACGCTTCACATCACGCATCCTGAAAATCCAGGCTTGGCCGCGTTGGGCATCGCCGTCGATGTGCCTGTCAACATTCGCGAGATCTACCGCCTCCAGAGGTATATCGAGAAGCACGCGATCAATCTCGTGGTCATCGGCCCCGAAGAGCCCTTGGCCCAGGGCTTTGCTGATAAACTTGCTTCGGAAAGCACGCTGGTCTTTGGGCCAGTCGCACAGGCCGCGCGACTCGAAGCCGACAAGTCGTATGCCAAGCAGGTCATGCGTGCCGCGTCGATCCCAACCGCCGAAGCACGCACGTTTACCGACGTTGAATCCGCGACCGCCTACATCGAAACGCGCATCGACCCGCCAGTGGTCAAAGCCTCCGGGCTTGCAAAGGGCAAAGGCGTCATCGTCGCTTCGACACAAGACGAAGCAAAGGACGCAATCCGTCGCATCATGATCAATAAAGAGTTTGGCGACGCTGGCAACAGCGTCTTGATCGAAGAGCGCATGCATGGCCGCGAAGCCTCCGTCCTCGCCATCGTCGATGGTAAATCAATCCTTGTCCTTCCTGTCTGTCAGGATCACAAGCGCGTTGGCGACAACGACACGGGCCCCAACACCGGCGGCATGGGCGCCTATTGCCCTAGCGACGCTCTCTCTCTCGCTGACATGCAGCGCGTCGAACGCGAAGTCCTCGTCCCCATCGTCGACACCATGCGCCGCGACGGCATCGAGTTCCGAGGCGTTCTTTACGCTGGCCTCATGCTCACGCATGGCGGTCCAAAGGTCCTCGAATTCAATTGCCGATTTGGTGATCCCGAATGCCAGGCTCTTGTCTCGCGTCTCACCAGCGACATCCTTGAACTCTTCGTCGCAACCTGCACGAGCAAGCTCGACGAGATCGACGTCACATGGGACCCGCGCCCATCCTGCTGCATCGTGCTCGCGAGCGAGGGGTACCCCGACAAGCCCAAATTTGGCGTCGAAATCCAAGGCGTTGAACGCGCCGCCGCCCAGCCTGATGTTCGCGTCGATCATGCTGGTACCAAATTGGTTGCAGGCAAACTCGTCACCGCGGGTGGTCGCGTACTGAACGTGACGGCTCTGGGCTCTTCGCTCGCCGACGCAGCAAAGAAGGCGTACGCCGCCGCGAGCATGATTACCTTCCCGGGAATGGTCATGCGTACCGACATAGGCCACGTCCTGGCTGTTGCGCATAGTCCACGCGTTCGCTTCTAATACTCTCGCGTCCTCGCTCGCCACCAACTTCGCACAGCTACGAATTTCATCGCGTATTGTCGCGTATCATCGCATCGCATGCGCACGAACACGACCGCAATCGAAATGTCTTCTTCTTCCGATTCAAACGCATTGGTTGTGAAGGGGCACACTCCACGCACCCGCGTCATCACGCGACTGCCTAGCGCCGCTGGCATGTGCATAGGCCTGAATGTTTGCTTGCGTGTTTGTCTGCAAGGCCTCGTACTATCGTCTACTGCGTTCTTCGCTGGAAGCAGCACAGGATGCTCGTCATCCAAAGAACGCTTCGTCAGCGATAGGCCACTCGCGGATCTCAAAGACAGCAAGGCTGACGCTCGGCTGCGCGTGAATGCCGTCGATCAATCACGAGCTCAGGCGGGCGATGATCTGGTTTCGTTGAACGCCACCATCACCGCGTACAAAGACGTGCTCTGGCGTTTGCGCGAGCCGGTCGAAGTTCGCGAAAAAATCCTCGACGTCATGCTCAACGACCCCAACCCGGTTGTTGTCGAAGCTGCCCGCGCTGAAGGCCGAAACCTTCTCCCACTCGAAACCTCGCGGCGGATCGTCATCAAGTTTGCGGCTGCAGCCGCAGATCGTGGCTGGACCGAATACAACGGCCCACTCATCCGCAGTTGGGCCAAAGCCGTCGGCCAAAGAATCGGCGAAGACGACCGCACCGAACGTGCCGCCCTGATCAAACTCAACTCCGGCAAAGAGCCTATCCGCATCGTGCTCGATTCCTTTGTCAATCCACCCGAGCCGCCGCCGGGCTCAAGTTCAGACTGGCTCAAACGGTTCCGCCGCGATGCGTGGGATCTGCTCGCGCGTCTGGATGACACCGGTTCAGCGCGAATGGACCTGATCACGAATCAGTACGCGTCGGCGAGCGCCGACCCCGCCGTCATCGCCCTGCGCCGCTCTGCGGCTGACCTTGGTGCCATCCCGATCACAGGCGACGAACTTTCTTGGCTCACGTCGCTCGTCGATCCGGAAAAGCCGGAAAACGTCGCGTGGTGGGAACAAGCCAAGACCGCCGTCGCACGCGCGAGAAGCAAAGGCCCCTTCGAGATTCGGCACGCGGAAGCAATTCGCTGGGCCATGGTGAACACCCCGGCACGCCTCAATGCCTCGCGCGAAGAACTCATGTCAGAACTTCGCGCGCGACTCGACACACGCACGCTCATCGGGCGCAAATCCGACCAAGGCGGCGCACGCGTCCGCGATCGCATCGACGATTGGAAAGACTCCATAAAGTGGGCCGACCTGCTGACCATTCTCGTGATCGATGACGCGATCTCAACCCCGGGGCTCATGGACACGCTTTACACGCAGTCCGCGATGGACATGGCCGACACCACAACTGAATATGGCGGCATCATCGGCTTCTCTGACCAGCTCCGCACTCGGAAGGTGACCAACGCATCGAGCAGTCTGTCAGCTGCTAGGTCCGTCGCCGTGCTCTTCCCGCCCCGCCCTCGCGAACGCCAAGGCGATGACAAGTTCGTAGCGTCCACCGACATGATCTCGGCGAGCGATCGCGCATTGATCCACTACCACTTTCATGTCCAACAGCACCGCAACATCGATTACGCTGGCCCCAGCGCGGGCGACCTCACGTACGCGGCTCGCTCTGGCCGGAACTGCATCGTGATCACCAGCATTTCCCAAGGCGTCTTGGGAATTGATTATTATCAGCCTGATGGCAAGGTCATAGACCTAGGTACTGTCGAGATCGCT
The DNA here is from genome assembly GCA_038240875.1 of Phycisphaerales bacterium. GTDB lineage: Bacteria > Planctomycetota > Phycisphaerae > Phycisphaerales > UBA1924 > JBBRGG01. The sequence continues at coordinate 4,086 of JBBRGG010000184.1, forward strand.
GGTGTTGCATCACGTTAAGTGCATACATATAAATAACTTAGGATTACCTTGAACCTGTTTTTGTCTCATGGATCGCAGGTTTCGATCCACTTCTAGTTGGCACATACATTTGTGCAATGAACGGGTTGGTAGGACGTTAAGCAGGCGTGCAAGAGATTACTCGGGCACACGTGTGCTCACAACTCGGGAACATGCAACTGTGGCACAAACACGTGCAAGTGAGTTGCTCCAGGCCTTTCGCCAATCCTCTGAAACACACCAGGCATCACTAACCAATTGTTCGTTCTCATGGAGTATCAACCGATGCATCGCAACAGCACACAAACCATCACGAAATTGGCCATGAAGTCCGGGACGAGCACACGCAGCGTCAAGCGCCTGCTTGCTGCATGTGTCATGGGGATCGCCTTGGCTTCGATTGCGCTGCCCGCGATTGCCCAGCCTGGCGGCGGCGGTGGTGGTGAAGGTCGCGGCGGTGGTGGACGAATGGGCGGTGGTGGTATGGGCGGTGGAATGCGCGACATGATGAGCGAGCCCAGCATGAACAGCGATCAACTCGAACGCTACAGCACCATGCTCACTCTCTCCGACGACCAGAAACAAGCCGCTGGCCTTCTTCACGATGGCTACGAAGCCGAAATTCGCCAACTTCAAGACGATGTTCGCTCGCAAATGGAATCAATCCGCGACAGGGCTCGCGAATCTGGCGACCCGAGTGTTTGGCAGGAACTTCGCGAGCCCATGACCAAAGCTCGCGAAAGTCGCAAGATGCTCGACGAAACACTGACCAGCGACCTCAAGTCACTTTTGACCGAAGAACAAGCCACCAAATGGCCCGCAGTCGAGCGCGCCATGCGGCGCGACCAGACTATCCGTCGTGGCTTGCTCAGTGGCGAACGCATTGATCTCATCAAAATAGTTGATGACCTCAAGCTCGCCGACGAAGCTAAGCTGCCTCTGACCGAAGTTCTTGGTCGCTACGAAGAAGATCTCGACCGTGAACTAGTCAAGCGCGCCTTAGCTACAGACTCGGCGATGAGCCAGATGGACATTCTTCGCGAAGACCCCGCCAAGGCGCAGACTGTTCTTGAAGAAGTTCGCGGCGCTGCGGTTCGCGTGCGCAATGTCAATCGCCGCTATGCTCGCCAGATTTCTGATCTGCTCCCCACCGACCAAAGGAAACAATTCGACACCGACTTCCAGAAGGCGAGCTTCCCTGATGTCTACCGCGAAACCCAAGCCACCCGTGGTATGACCGCAGCGATGAGCTTCGACGATCTCACCGAAGAACAACGCACCAAGATCACCACGATTCAGGAAAAGTACGCGAAAGATGTCGCGGCGATGACCGATCGCATGACCAAGGCTATCGAAGACAACGAAATGACCATGACCGCTGATCGCCTCATGGGCGGCTTTGGCCGAGGCGGCTTCGGCGGCGGTCGTGGTCAGGGTGGGGGCCAGGGTGGGGGCCAGGGTGGTGGTGGCGAAGATGAAACGCCGTTAGCGAAAGTTCGCACCGAGCGTCGCGACCTTGATCGAGCCGCTAATGAAGCACTTCGCGAAGCCTTGACCGAAGAACAAATTGAACGCCTTCCTCGCGCGGCGCAGCGCATGGGTGGTGGTGGCGGTGGCGACGGTGCCGCAGATGGTGGCGTAGGCCGTCAACGTGGGCGTGGTAATCGCGACGGTGGCGGTGGCGCGGGCGCGGCTGGGGGTGGCGGCGGCGAAATAGCTCCTCCCACAGATCGTGGCGTCTAAAGACCGCACGCAGAAAAGCTTTCCAAGTCTGATTAACTGACGCGCAATATGGTGCACCCCAAGGCTAAGAAAGCCTTGCAAGAGTCCCTGCTATTTCACGCTTTTGCGGGTAAAGTGAGCAGCAAATGCGGGATTAATCGCTATATAAACATCGCAGACAATCCGTGCCTTCTTACCAACCTTTGAGTTGGGCGCGAACGTATCGAGGAGTAATTCAGGGCGCCACAACAACACCTCGGCGTATGAATTGAAGTCCTGCTCAATATTCCACTTCGCGTAAGGCACTACAAACCCCTCGGCAAAGTCCGTCAGCAAAGGGGTGCTGCCCGCTGCGGTATAAACACGTTTGATCGAAATCGCTGGGTCTGCCCCGGGCACTTCATCGACATACGTAAATGTTGGACCGTTGATGCTGCGGAACGCGCCCTCGTCAAATTTCGGGCGATGCTTAAATAGCATGAAGCTTGATAGCTCGTGGTGAAGTGTTCGTGCCACGTACATATCTTGCATGTGGCCAGCTTGTGGGTACGCGGCGGTACCGATGAACACAATTCCTGGGATATAGGTGCCCGATACCGCCTGCGTGTTGACCGTGAGCGTGTCAAAGAGAATCACCGTCTTGATACTCTCATCAAGAACGCCCGGCGGGTACACCTTCAACTGGGCTTCGACAATCGATCGAACATGATCAACCCGCTCTCGAGCCAACGGCGTACCCCGAATCGTCACTTCAAGATCAGGAGCCGCCGACACTTCCATCGTAAATCCTTGCGCTGGAAACGCGAGCGTTGGCCCAGTCGTAACTGATTCTGTTGCTGATTGAGCTGCAGACCCAGAAGCTGCAGGCGCACTATGAGGACTCGGAATATCAGGCGAAGAACCCTTCGCAAATTGCCCCATCGCTGGGGCCGAACCTTGCATGTGCGCACATCCATACATGCTCCCAATCAACACGAGCGATAGCACGAATAAACTCGCAACGCTACTGCTCGCGCGAAAGAAAGCCGACCGTGTCCACTTCTGTGCACGGTCGGCGTTGAATTGTACGAAGAGAGTGTTTTTTTGCATCGGAATTATTTTACGAAATCATTCGCGTCACTGCGCGGCTACGACACCTTATTACTCACAACCAATCGCAGAGATCACTCAAATACGCATTGCGTTCGCAAATATCCATACTTTTGGTCCCACGCGCCATTGCCGAGGTTTGCAGCGAGCAAGCTCGAAAATCACTCGCGCACTTTGGCGTCCACAAAAGTCAACGTTGATTGCGCACGCGTGATAGCCGGGTCGAGCAGCTGCCCTGACCATGCATAATTGGCTTCGGTGAAGCAGTCGTAGCAATCAATCGAGATCGGCACCATCGAAACCTCGGCACTTCGCGCT
>JBBRGG010000185.1:0-7226 GCA_038240875.1 Phycisphaerales bacterium
AGTTCGACGGCCGGGTGTCGTACGCAGTATCGCCGACGGTTTGTCGGCACGAATTGGTAGGATCGACCATGCATTATCCACACCGCATCAGCCGCCTCAAGCGTAAGCGTTCGATTGGGTTCCGCGCCCGGATGAAGACCAAGAGTGGTCGCAAGCTCATCAACCGCAAGCGTCGCGTTGGCCGTTCGCTGAACGTCGCCGACAAATGAGTTGGGGCGAATGAGTTGGAGCGGTAGCAGGACTGGGCAATGACGACCGAGGGTCGGAGTTGTTAAGGACTGTTCGCCACGACCTCTTAGTTTATACGAGCAATCAAAGCCCACGATGCGCGAGCAATCGCACGTCGTGGGTTCTCTGTTGCGCGGGTGGAGAAAGTGAATTTCTCTGGCTCCAACACGAATGCCAACTCGAAGTACGATACATGCTTCAATCGCGAAGCAGTGATGCGAGCGTATTGGCTTGAGTTGAAGTATTGGCTTGAGTTGAAGTATTGGCATTGGTTGAAATACTGTCATTGACGGTCGCGTTGTGATTGTCGGACTGTTCATGCCTTTGTGGAGCCCATGATGTCGAGTCATTCAACTGGATCTACATCTGGCCCATCGCGTGCGGTGAAGGTCAGTCTTGTGCCTTCGATGGTGAAGGCGGACGCGCTCGCGGGGATGGTCGCGGTGGTAGTGGATCAGCTTCGCGCGTCGACGACGATTTGTGCTGCGTTGGCGAATGGGGCGAAGGAAGTCAAGCCATTTTTGGAGCCGATGCAGGCGATGCACGCCAAGGCGCGGTATCGGGAAGGGACGGCGATTTTGGGTGGGGAGCGGATGGGCAGGAGGATCGAAGGCTTTGATTGTGGCAATTCGCCTGCGGAGTTTTCACGCGACAAGGTTTCGGGAAAGGTTGTGCTCTTTACCACGACCAATGGCACGCGGGTGTTGTATCACGCGGCGCGTGCTGAGCGAGTGGTTGTTGGATGCTTGGCGAACCTTGATGCGATGGTGGAGTTTTTGCAGCATGAAACGCGCGATGTGCACATCGTGTGTGCTGGCGTGCGGGGTGAGCTGGCCAACGAAGACGTGCTCGCGGCGGGTGCGATTGTGTCGCGGTTGATGATGGTTGTGCCGGAAGATCAGGGCGCGGAAACCAGGTCGGTTTGGCGGCCTGATGATGGGGCGATGTTGGCGTTGGCGTTCTGGAGGCGAGCGAGCGCGACGCCGGAAGATTTGCTTGAAGCGATGCGAATGTCGATTGGTGGGCGGAACCTGGTGTCGATTCGGATGGGGGCGGATGTGGCGCTGTGCACGCGGGTTTCGACGCTGCGGGTTGTGCCGGAGTTTGATCGGAATAGCACGAGCTTGCGGGGGGCGAGGCTGCCGAAGGACCCGCCGATTGAGATGATTCGGCTGGAGGAGTTGGCTGGGGAGGATGGTGCAGGTGATGTGAGTGGGGATGTGAGTGGGGATGTGAGTGGGGTGGGCGGGGAAGCTAAGCCTGGGGCGTGATGCGTGTGCGTGCGTGGCTGCATGAAAGGGTGGATTCGGGTTGATATCGCGCGAGAAAGCGATCGCCGACCCGTGCGAGTGGCTTGCTGAGAGGCTATCCTTGGGCCCCTTCGCGCTGGCGGACCTGTGCGAGGAACACGACAAGGAACGTTTCACCATGGCGACCCACGGCATCGGCACGATTACCCAGGTCATCGGCTCTACCTTCGACGCTCAGTTTCCCGAAGGCCAGATTCCCGAGATCTATAATGCAGTTCAAATTACCGCCATGACCAAGGCTGGCCAGCTCGACCTCGTCGGCGAGGTTCAGCAGCACCTCGGTGGCGGCAAGGTTCGCGCGGTTGCCCTCGGCTCGACCGATGGCCTTTCTCGCGGCCTTACTTGCGTTGATACTGGTGGCCCGGTCACCGTTCCCGTGGGCGAGGTTGTTCTTGGCCGAGTGTTCAATTTGCTGGGCAAGGCAATCGACAAGCTTCCTGAGCTTGATAATGCGAAGCGCTCGCCGATTCATCGCGCTCCTCCTGAGTTTTCCGCGCTTAATCCCAACACCGAAGTGCTTCCCACTGGCATTAAGGTCATCGACCTTCTATGCCCGTTTGTCCGCGGTGGAAAGATCGGTCTATTCGGCGGTGCAGGCGTCGGCAAGACCGTCGTCATTCAGGAAATGATCGCTCGCGTTGCTCGCGAATTCGGCGGTTACTCTGTGTTCTGTGGCGTCGGCGAGCGTACTCGCGAGGGCAACGATCTTTGGCGTTAAAAGAAGGAAGCCGAGTACACCGACGAGAAGGGGCAGAAGGCTCACGTCATCGACAAGGTTGCGATGGTGTTCGGCCAGATGAACGAACCACCTGGTGCGCGTCTTCGCGTTGCGCTTTCGGGCTTGACGATGGCGGAAGAGTTCCGGGATAATTCGGGTAAAGAGACGATGATTTTCGTCGATAACATCTTCCGGTTTACGCAGGCGGGTTCGGAAGTGTCGGCGCTGTTGGGCCGAATGCCTAGCGCCGTCGGTTACCAGCCCACTCTTTCGACGGAAATGGGAGAGCTTCAAGAACGCATTACGTCGACGAGCAAGGGCGCGATCACGTCGGTGCAGGCGATTTATGTGCCTGCCGACGACTTGACGGACCCCGCGCCAGCGACGGCGTTTGCCCACTTGGACGCGTTCGTGGTTCTTGCGCGCGGTATTGCCGAGAAGGGCATCTTCCCGGCGGTCGATCCGCTTTCATCAACTTCGCGCATCTTGTCAGCGGACATCATCGGCGAGCGTCACTATCGCGTGTCGCGCCGCGTGCAGGGCATTCTGCAGCGGTATAAGGATTTGCAGGACATCATCGCGATTCTTGGCGTTGACGAGCTTTCGGAAGAGGACAAGATCACCGTCGGCCGTGCACGCAAGATGGAGCGATTCTTGTCGCAGCCGTTCTTTGTCGCGGAAGTCTTCACGGGCTTTAAGGGCATCTATACGCCACTTGATCAGACGATTGATTCCTTCGAGCGGATTTGCAATGGCGAAGGCGACGATTTGCCTGAGGGCGCGTTCATGTACGTGGGCACGTTGGACGACGCGCGTGCGAAGGCTGCGAAGATGGCACAGAACTAAGGTATTGTGTGTGACTGGGCATCGCCAGAGCAATACTAAATAACTAAATTGCTAATAGAACTGAAGAGTGTCAGTTAATTGAATGATTGAAGGAAACCCTCTCAGGACTTGAGGGGGTTTATCTTTTATGTACACATGCTGGTAATGGTCAGCCAACGGTACGATTGTGCGGCACATTTAACGGAGATTGAGCCGCGGCGAATTTGCTACAAAGAATCAGCCACGGAAATTCATCCACGAAGTTGGCTGGAGCGCGACACGCCGAGCGATGCGTAGATTTCGCGGGTGGCGGTGGAGCGGTTGAGAGTGTAGAGGTGGATGCCATTGACTTGGTGGTCGAGCAGGTCGCGGCACTGTTCGGTCGCCCAGTGCACACCCACGCGGCGGACGGATTCGTCGTCGTTGCCCGCGCGCGCGATGGCGCGGAGGAGTGGGGCGGGGTAGCGTGCGCCAAGGGCAAGGTCGGCCATGCGCTTCATGCCTACGGCGGAAGTGATCGGCATCACGCCAGCAATGATGGGGATGCGAATGCCGGCGAGCTCGCAGCGAGCGCGGAAGTCGTAAAAATCGCGGTTGTCAAAGAAGAGCTGCGTCACAATGGCGTCGGCGCCAGCGTCGACTTTGGCTTTGAGGTGATCGATTTCGATCAAGCGGTTGGGCGTTTCGGCGTGGCCTTCGGGGTAACCAGCGACGGCGATGCCGAAGCCGTCACGCTGAGGATGGGAGCTACGTTCGTTGAATTTTTTGATGCACTTGACCAGGTCCGTGGCGTACCGCAGGCCCTTCCACGGGTTGCCTTCGTGGTTGCGGGGCACGTCGCCACGCAGGGTCATGATATTGGAAATGCCCGCAATTGAGTAGCGTTCCAAGATGCCCATGATCTCGGCTTCGTCGTGGTTGACGCAGGTAAGGTGCGGGATTGGGTCGAGCTTGGTAGTGGAGCGAAGTTTAACGACCAGGTCGTGGGTCACGTCGCGGGTAGAGCCGCCCGCGCCGTAAGTGACGCTGACGAAGCTGGGCTCAAGGCTTTCGAGTTCGCGGATGCTATCGAAGAGTTCGTTGGCAGAGGTTGCAGTCTTTGGTGGGAAGAACTCAAACGAGAAGGTCTGTCCGTGTTGGGCAAACAAGTCTCGTAGATGCATTCCTGCCGCGCTGCCTTTCGTGTGGTGCTCACGCGACGCTCATAAAACAATACGCGTGAGAATCTGCAAAGTGTGAAAGCCTGGAAAGACTTGCCGGACGCTTTCGAGCCCGGCAAGGCATGATTAAGAAAGGGATGAATCAGAAGGACGTCACCATCGAACGAGCTTCAGTGTAGAAACTGAACGCGGTGCACGAGGTATTTAGTAGCGGTAGTGTTCGGGCTTGTAAGGGCCGTCGGGAGAGATGCCGAGGTAGTCGGACTGGGCCTTGGAGAGCTTGGTGAGCTTGGCGTTGAGTTTTTCCAAGTGGAGGCGGGCGACTTCTTCGTCGAGCTTCTTGGGGAGGATGTAGACCTTGTTCTCGTAGTCCTTGAAGTTGTTGAAGAGTTCAATCTGGGCGAGAGCCTGGTTGGTGAAGCTGGTGCTCATGACGAAGCTGGGGTGCCCGGTGGCGCAGCCGAGGTTCATGAGACGGCCTTCGGCGAGGATGAGGACCGAGTGAGCCTTGATGCCCTTGCCGGCGGGGAAGATCCACTCGTCGTACTGGGGCTTGATGGTGTGGCACTTGACGCCGGTCATGCGAGCGAGGCCAGCCATGTCGATTTCGTTATCGAAGTGGCCGATGTTGGCGACGATGGCTTTGTCGCGCATCTTGGACATGTGCTCGCCGGTGACGACGTTCATGTTACCAGTGGCGGTGATGAAGACATCGGCTTGTTCGAGGACGTCTTCGAGGAGGACGACCTGGTAGCCTTCCATGCAAGCCTGAAGAGCGTTAATGGGGTCGATCTCCGTGACGACAACGCGGCAGCCCTGACCCTTGAGGGCCTGGCAGCAGCCCTTGCCCACGTCGCCGTAGCCGAACACAACGGCGAGCTTGCCGCTGAGCATGACGTCGGAAGCGCGGTTGAGGCCGTCGAGGAGAGAGTGGCGGCAGCCGTAGAGGTTGTCGAACTTGCTCTTGGTGACGCTGTCGTTGACGTTGATGGCTGGGAAGAGGAGTTGGCCCTTCTTCTGCATGTCGTAGAGGCGGTGGACGCCTGTGGTGGTCTCTTCGGTTACGCCCTTGACGGCCTTGGCCATTTCGGTGAAGCGACCTGGACGGTCGGCGATGGAGTTGCGGATGGTTTCGAGGACGTGCTTCCATTCTTCGGGATCGTTTTTAGCGTTGAAGGCGGGAACCTTGCCAGCCTTCTCGAACTCTGCGCCCTTGTGAACCAGGAGTGTGGCATCGCCGCCGTCATCGAGAAGCATGTTGGGGCCAGAGCCATCGGGCCAGGTGATGGACTGCTCGACGCACCACCAATATTCCTCGAGGGTTTCGCCCTTCCAAGCGAAGACGGGAACGCCGCGTGGGGCATCGACGGTGCCGCCGGTTTCTTTACGACCGACAACGACAGCCGCGGCTGCGGTATCTTGGGTGGAGAAGATGTTGCAGGAGCACCAACGAACGTCGGCGCCGAGGTCGATGAGGGTTTCGATGAGGACGGCGGTCTGCACGGTCATGTGCAAGCTGCCGGTGATCTTGGCGCCCTTGAGAGGCTTCTTGCTGCCGTAACGAGCGCGGATGGCCATGAGGCCTGGCATTTCAAATTCGGCAAGACGGATTTCGTCGCGGCCGAGGACCGAAAGGCTGAGGTCCTTGACGCGGTAATCTGGGGTCGTGATGGCCCCGTTCTTGGTGCCGGTACGCTTGGTCTTGGTCGATGCCATGGGTCTGATTCTCCTGCCCGCATTGGGCCTGTTGTGGGATTTTCCCACGTGAATTGGGCGACTAAGCCCTTCAACAAACTCTTCCGATCACATCCCTGAGCGTTCGCGCCCGGGGCACTGGTACAAATTGCAAAGTACAAAAGAAGACAAACTAAATTCATCAAACTAAACTAATCGAACTTAACTTATAGAGTCATAATACTTCAAGGCGAGCGGCAAAGAGTCCCGGGCCCATTGATTCGGGTTCGGGTGCGAGGGCTTCATAGTGGACAAGCTTTAAGCCAGCTTTGGTTGCCATCGCTTCGATCATTGGTGCGTCAAAGCCTTGGTGCTTATGGCCCATGGTTCTGCGGTATTCATCGCGAGTGTGCCGCTGCATGTCAACGACGAGGGCGACGCCCCCGCCACGGAACGTACGAAGCACACGGCGGATCTCGGCAAGGGCACGCCAAGGTTCGTCAACGTGATGCAGCACAAGAACGCACGTCACCGCGTCAACGCTGGCGTCGGCGATGGGGAGGGTTTCGGTGCCGCCGAGCACGAAGCGGACTTTAGAAGAAATAATAGAAGGATCATTAGATGAGTTGTTGGTGCTGTTGTTTGGGGCATGGCTTTCGAGACGACGCTGGGCTGCTTCGAGCATCGCGGTGGATTGGTCGATTGCGATCACTTCGGCGACGCGGGTTGCGAGCAGTTCTGCGGCGTTGCCCGTGCCGCACCCAACGTCGGCGATGACCCAATCGCGCGAGATGAGGTTGAGCATGGCTTCAGCGGTGAAGCGTGAGCCAAAGAGCTGCGTGCGAACCTGGTCCCACTCGCCGCCGAGACGGCCAAAGAAGGTCACGCTGTCAGTACGACGTTCGGCAAGAACAGCCGCGATTCGACGCGAGTCTTCTGCGAGCTGGGCACCATCGACTGCGTGCACACGAACCGCCGACCAGATGTCGCGCGCTTCAGGCGAGAGATCGTCCATGGCGACGCAGTAGAAGGTCGAAGGCCCTTCGGCTCGGCGAATGACCCAGCCGGCTTCGGCGAGGGACTTGAGGTGACGGCTGATGGTTGATTGAGGAAGCTGAACGACGCGGGCAACTTCGCCGACTGATAATTCGGCGGTTTCCAAGGCCGCCACGATCCGGAGGCGAACCGGCTCGGCGAGTGCCGCGAGACGATCTGCGGTCGAAATGGAGGGGTCGGTTTTGGTCATTTCTTCGGTGGTGAAGGAGCACGACAGAGTTCGGCGATCGGGGATCTTTAACTGAGGAAGGTACG
>JBBRGG010000186.1:0-7150 GCA_038240875.1 Phycisphaerales bacterium
CTACTTATACAGCTATCACAATCGCGTTTACTCAATAATTCGGCGTCGGCGGGCGATAGTGGTCAAAGTTGATCGACTTGAACCAGCTGATCGTCTTGGTCAGCCCTTCGCGCAACTGGATCTGTGGCTCCCAGCCATTGAGCTTGGCCTTGGCTAGCGAGATATCGGGCTGACGCTGAGTCGGATCATCAGCGGGCAAGAGCTTGTGAACTAGTTTGCTCTTGGACCCGGTCAGATCGATCACCTGCTCGGCGAGCTGCTTCATCGTGAATTCGTAGGGGTTGCCCAAGTTTACCGGCCCGATGAAGTCGTCGGGCCCGTTCATCATGCGGGTGATGCCTTCGATGAGGTCTTCGACGTAGCAAAAGGAGCGAGACTGCTTGCCTTCGCCATAAATGGTAATATCTTCGCCACGTAGTGCTTGGCGGATGAAGTTGGAGACGACGCGGCCATCGAAGGGGTGCATGCGCGGGCCATACGTATTAAAGATTCGGATGACGCGGATGTTCACGCCATTGGATCGGTTGTAGTCAAAGAAGAGCGTTTCGGCAGCACGTTTGCCCTCGTCGTAGCAGGCGCGAGGGCCGATGGGGTTAACGTTGCCGCGATAGCTTTCGGGCTGTGGATGAACTTCGGGATCGCCATAGACCTCACTGGTAGAGGCTTGCAGGATCTTGGCCCGGCAGCGTTTGGCCATCCCGAGCATGTTGATCGCGCCCATGACGCTGGTCTTCATTGTTTTGATGGGATTGTACTGATAGTGGCCCGGGGCGGCGGGGCACGCCATGTTGTAGATTTCATCGACTTCAAGCCAGAGCGCGTGGGTGACGTCATGGCGAATGAACTCGAAGTTTGGCTTGCTGAGCAAGTGAACAATGTTGGACTTTTGGCTTGTGAAAAGATTGTCGACGCAGATGACGTCGTGGCCTTGGTTCACAAGACGGTCGCAAAGGTGCGAGCCGAGGAAGCCGGCGCCGCCGGTAACAAGAATTCGCCGGGTCTTCATGCTGGGAGCATTCCGTACGGTGTGAAATGGATCGGCAATGGACAAGCCGGTGTACACGCCGGGTCCGCTTTGCCATGCAAAACTATCGTATTCCACGCCGAGCGTGTGCACTTAGAGTTTGTGCGAATCAGGATATCCATATGAGTTTGCGTCGCTTTGGAGTGCTTGCAAATGGCATTTGCGATGGTGTAGTCTGTCAGACGTGACACAAATTTTTCTTCTTCCGTTGCTTGATCGTATCAAAAATGTGACCCCACGCTGAGCATGAGGCCTTTGGACAAAGGCTTTTTGACTCAAGAAGCAACAGGAACATCTATCATGAAACTAGACTTTCTGAACATACCAAGTTTCACGAAACGGCGGCAATATTTTTCGCTGCGAGTTCCTTCTCGTCGACGCGTGCGATCGACGCGCCGAGCGAGCGCAGGCGTTCTTCCATCCGTTCGTAGCCACGGTCAAGGTGGTACACGCGATTGACGCAGGTCGTACCTTCCGCGGCGAGGCCCGCAAGAACAAGCCCCGCGCTCGCGCGAAGGTCTGACGCCATCACGGGCGCGCCGACAAGGTTGCGTACGCCAGTGATGATAACAGTTGAGCCTTGGCGGACGAGCTTGGCGCCCATGCGCGAGAGTTCGGCGACGTGCAGAAAGCGATCTTGGAAGATGCGCTCGGTCACGACGGAGTTGCCGTCGGCTAGGCAGAGCAGCGCCATGAACTGAGCCTGAAGATCGGTGGGAAAGCCTGGGTGCGGCTGGGTCGTCACGTCGACCGACTTGAGCACGCGCTCAGTCGTCACGCGAACACAGCGGCGAAGCGGATCGTCTCCCCCCCCTCCGCCAACACCACTGCCGCCGCCACCAACGCTTCCGTTTGTGCTGGTCGAGCCGGAAGAGAGCGACAACGATGATCCGCCACGCGGGCGACCGGCGGGGAGCGTGTTGGCGATAGTCGCGGCGAGAGGAGCAACTTGCTGAACATGCACGCCCGCGGCTTCGAGCCAATAAATTGGAGCGAGCATCGCGTCGGTCGGACAGTTGTCCAAGATCATGTCGCCATTGGTAATTGCAGCGGCAATCATGAACGTTCCTGCTTCGATACGATCGGGCATGACAACATAAGTAGCGCCGCCGAGTTGCGTGACGCCTTCGATCACAATGCGAGGAGAGCCCGCACCAGAGATCTTCGCGCCCATCTTTATGAGCAGCTTGGCTAGATCGACCACTTCCGGCTCGCACGCGGCACACTCGATGATCGTTGTTCCCTTGGCAAGGCTCGCGGCACACATCACGTTGGTCGTGCCTAGAACGGTTGACCCATTGGCTCCGCCAAGGAAGATGGTGGTTCCTTTAAGGCCGCCAGCGGGAACACGCGCGATGATGTCGCCAGCTTCGAGGGTGATCTCTGCACCAAGAGCGCGTAGCCCGCGCAAGTGAAGATCAACGGGACGTTCGCCGATCGAGCAGCCGCCGGGGAGTGAAACGCGTGCATATCCACGTTTGGCGAGCAACGGCCCAAGCGTGCAAATACTGGCCCGCATGGTGCGGACGATTTCATAGGGAGCGTGCGAGATGCTCTCATCGGTGGTTTGCAAGCGGATGACGCCAGCAGAGTCTTCGGCACCTTGGGCAACCTGGCCACAGCCAAGTTGGGCGAGCAGGCGGATCATGTTGGCGATGTCGTCGAGCGCGGGAACGTCGTGGATTGTGACAGGCTCGGTGGTCAGCAAAGCGGCTGCGAGAATGGGCAGCGCCGCGTTCTTGCTGCCATTGATCCGAACTCGGCCCGACAACCGCCGCCCGCCATCGATTACGAACGTGTCCATGTATGTACTCTCATCCCTGCAGCCATGTGCGCATCCCGGCGGTCGCCGCGATTTCTGGAAGCCGGGCCATCGTCCATGAAAGCCCAAATGCCGCCAAAGTTCCGGGGGTCGATCCGAAATGGATGATCCCCGCGTCCGATCATACATCGGCAAATGACCTCTACACGCTTGCAAAGCCATTTCAAGCAGTAAGCAACCCCCTTCCCAAACGTTCTAGGCACACTAATCGTCATCTCTTGACCCATTTGACGCGCCAGCTTCCTTGCTTCTTCTCGCCTGTATTCGACCTTTGTCATGGCGGGTGACGGTGTGCGTCGCTCGCCCGGGCTCGACTTTATTTATCACAAGCGACCCACTTAGGAGGATTTCATGAACGGCAAGCAGGCCAAGGTAATTGCGATGGGCGGGCTGGTGCTTGCGGCTGGGCTCGCAGCGAGCTTGGCCGGCAGCGCCGGGGCTCAGGACGGAGACTCGTTTGCGTCTCTGCCAAGCACGATCACGCTCACGGGCGTCGTTCGCGACTTCCGCGAGCGTTCCGTGACCGGCGGGCACCCGGACTTTCAGCGTCAACCCACAGGCGGGTTCGGTCACTACATGCAGCAATCTACCGACACGCTCGACGACGAAGGCAAGCCTCTCTTCCGCTCCACGGGCAACATGGTTGCCAGCGCATGGCGCGACCGCTCGGGCCGTAACATCATCAACACCAAGTCCTACATTTCTGCACGCTCAGGCGATGTAGCGGGTAGGCTCGACGCGAACAAAACCGGTTCACTTACGACTGCGGCGAACTTCGCTCAGTGGTGGCGTGACGTGCCGAATGTCAACGTGTCGCGCCAGCTCAACCTCAACCTCGTGCGTCAAACCGGCACCAATATCTACACCTTCAACGACCGCACCGACAACACGTACTCGGGACGTGGCGGGTTCTTCCCGATCAACGGCGAGCTATTCGGCAACTCCGCTGGCGACAACCGCAACTTCCACTTCACCTTCGAGTTATCCACGCAGTTTGACTATCGCCGTGATTCGGGCCAGGTCTTCAGCTTCACGGGTGACGACGACGTCCTGGTCTTCATCGACAACAAGCTCGTCATCGACATCGGCGGCGTTCACTCGGCCATCAACCAGGCAATCGAGCTTGACCGCTTGAACTGGCTCCAGGATGGGCAGACGTACTCGCTGAAGTTCTTCTTCGTGGAACGTCATAGGACGCAATCCAACTTCCGCATCGATACCACGATGCAGCTCCGGTCGGTTGACCCACCCACTACGTCCAACCTCTACGACTAATCCCAGTGCGTGCCGAGCGCACGCCAATGGGCTGATCGAACGCGGCTTGATCACCCGCACTCCGCCAGGCTCGTGTCTGCGGATCCAATTGAGTTCCACGCCCGGGTTGGCTATGTAGGCCGCCCGGGCGTTGACTTTTTGGAGTAGGTTTGTCAGACGCACCTGCGATCTGCACGCAAATACGGCAGTATGCGCAGGTTAGTTGCTAGGTATTGTTGCGAAAACTAATTGCGCGGGTCAAACGTGCCCGTGCCGTATTGGATACCGCGGCTGGTCCTGCCTCGTTGCTCGGTTTCGAAGTAGATCTGGGTGTTGGCACGCTCAGGTAAGTAGAAGTATCGAGTGCGCGAGAGTGTGCGCTTGGGCGCACCATGCCACGAGTCAGCCTCGAAGAGTGTCGTTTCCGAGCGATACCCAAGAAGGCCTTCGACGCGCGAGGCGATGAGCGGATCGTTCTGATCCAGCGCGCGTGCGTCGGCGGGAAAGAACGTTGCGTTGTTGCGCGAAGCGACCAGCGTTTGCACACCTGATAAAGCCAATGTGTCATGTAGCGCGATACCATCGCCAAACGAGTTGGCAACAGGCGCGCGATGAATTGTAGTTTGACAGCCACCAACGCACGACGCGGTCGCAAACAGCACCAATCCCAGGCATGCTTTTCGCAGTGCGTGCGACAAAAGTGAGCCGCTTAAAGAATAATCGTGAACGCTGAGAGCGACAGGTCTTTGGTGTAAGTCCAAACGCATCGTGACCACCTAATCCTACGAACAACATGCAATAGCATGTCTGGCTCGCAATGTGCGAGCATCCACCCACGCATCCACCCACGCATCCAGCGAGCTAAGCGTGCCACACGTTGGCTATGAGTGCAAGCAAATCGCGAGTGATTTTTTCATGCTCGCCGCACACGAACCGCACAGACGTGATTCAAGTAAGCAATTTGGGACGTAGCAGCGGCTTATTGTGGCATTATCCGAACAAGCACCCGACAATTTGCCCCAATGCGTGAACTCTCTTGGATTCCATTTGGATGGTTCGGTCCAAAGCCGCGAGCCACACTGCCTGAACCTACACTCGCGGCCACTTCCTGCTCACGCACGCTTGCAAACGAACAACAACCCATCCAATACTCATCCAATTAGGATCCATCCATGGACGCTGGCATCGTCGGACTTCCCAACGTAGGCAAAAGCACTCTTTTCAACGCGCTCACCAAGGGCAACGCCCTAGCCGCAAACTATCCGTTTGCAACCATCGAGCCAAACGTTGGCGTTGTGCCTATCCCCGATCCGCGACTGGCCCGAATCACCAAACACATCGTAACCCAGAAAGTCATTCCCGCCTCGCTGCGCCTTGTTGATATTGCAGGCATCGTCAAGGGCGCGTCAGCGGGCGAAGGCCTAGGCAACAAGTTCTTGAGCCACATCCGCGAAGTCGACGCGCTCGTGCAAGTTGTCCGCTGCTTCACCAAGGCCCCCGGCGGCGAAGAAATCCTCCACGTTTCGGGCTCGGTTGATCCTCTTCGTGACGTTGAAATCATCAACACAGAGTTGATCCTCGCCGACATGGAAACAGTCGACGGCTCGCTTTCCAAGGCCGAACGTGCCGCAAAATCAGGCGAAAAAGAAACCATCGCTCGCTACGAAGTCTTGAAGCGTGCCAAGTTGCTGCTGGATGCAGGCAAGACGGTGCGATCGATCGTTATAGACGACAACGAACAACGCAAGCAACTCAAGAGCGCGGGGCTGATCACCTCTCGCCGGGTGCTTTACGTGATGAACGTTGACGAAGACGACCTTGAAGGCACCTCGCCTACCTGCCTACGGGTGCGAGAGTTTGCCAAGAGCGAGGGATCAGAAGCCGTGCCAGTGTGTGCCAAGATCGAGAGTGAGCTTGGGCAAATGAATGATGACGAACGCCAGGAAATGCTTGAAGCTCTCGGCTTGAAAGAGCCCGCGCTCGATGCGCTCTCGCACGCGATGTATCGCTTGCTGGGTATGCAATCATATTTCACGGCTGGCCCGAAGGAATGCCGCGCATGGACCGTTGCCGTCGGCGCAACTGCGCCACAAGCCGCAGGCGTCATCCATACCGACTTTGAGCGAGGCTTCATCCGTGCAGAAATTTATTCGGTTGAAGACCTTGAAAAACACCATACTGAAAAGGCTATCCGCGAAGCGGGCAAGATGCGGATCGAAGGCAAGGACTACTTAATGAAGGACGGGGATGTATGTCACTTCCTCTTTAACGTGTAAGAATATGTCCGCGCAATAGCGATCGATCTACACATAACTTGGCCCTATGGCTGCGTTTTTTATCACTTTGTCAGTCGTCGCATGGCCGGAGCGTTCATCAACGCCCAATGGATACCTTGGCGAATCCACCATGATGCCCTTGAGCTAAATCGGTTTACCTCTGCCGGGTCAAAGTCCTTTACTGCATCCAGCAGGCCAAGGTTTCCTTCAAGGATGAGCTTCTCGTAGGGAAGCCCGCGCCCGACATAGCACTTCGCAATCGATAACACGAGATACAGATGTGAACGTGCTAAAGTCGCGACGCACACTGGGCACCCCTCGTAGATTGCCTTCCACCCGAGCGCGATCTCTTCGCGTGGCACCAACCTCGGAATCGACTCAACAGTGTTGAGGTAACTAAGTAAGTCGCCTTCCGCACAGGGTGGCAACCCAAAGTACTTGCGTGAATCTGCCAGAGTGAGTTCTCGGTCAGTGCGCCAAGGCGGCCTGCGAGATATGTTTTCGTTATAGATCATGGTATATCTTTCGTACGCCTTTGATAGTTTGATCGCAATAGCCTGTAAATTTCTCGTGACTATCATCTAATGAGATATCTGCAAGGATTTGTAAGCGCAAATCCGCTACCAATCCCGGCCAGGAGCGGTTCCGCGTGCGATTAATGCCTTATATTACATGTAATTCCGCAATATCGAGCGGATACGCGAGAGGTTCGACTTGTTACATGCGTGCGGGGCCTGCAGGATAATCAGGATACGTGTACCCGTCCTGCCAATA
>JBBRGG010000187.1:0-7070 GCA_038240875.1 Phycisphaerales bacterium
CGTTGTCGGGGTCGTCTTCGATGCCTGGCATGATGGCGTCAAGGCCATAGAGCTGGCCAGCCATGGCGGAACCGATGGCGGCGGATTCGGGCATGCCACCTTTGGCGAGGACGGCACGAGATTCGTCGGCGACGGCTTGAACGGCGTGGCTGGAGCTTGGCGTAGGGATGAGTTCGGCGCGAGGGTATTGCGTGGCGATCCATTGTTGGCATTGCTGGAAGACTTCGGGCTTGGAGTATATTTTTTTCACGCGCTCGGGAGAGGTGAGGGCGAGGAGGGCATGATGGACGGCGAGTTGAACTTCGGCGCAAATGGTGATGGGTGGGCCTTGGCCGCGGCCGTGGCCGACGGCTCCGTCGCGGAGCGCGTCGAGGGTTTCGACGATGCCGCCACCGGTGGAATTTTCGATGGGAGCGAGGCCGCATTGGACGTGGCCGCGTTGAACTTCGGTGAAGACGCCTTGGATGGTGCGAAGATCGACGAAATCGGCGGAGGCACCGAAGTGTTTGCTGGCGGCTTGGTGGGAGTAGGAGCCTTGGGGGCCTAAGTAGCCGACGCGAACGGGTTGTTGCATGCGCATGGAGCCAGACATGACTTCACGAAAGATGGCTTCGAGGATGCGTTCGGGGAGTGGGCCTGGGTTGGAGCGAAGGACGCGATCAAGGACTTGAGATTCGCGGTGTGGGGTGTAGACGGGGAGGCCTTGCTCGCGTTTGACGCGGCCGACTTGGATGACGTGAGCGGCGCGCTGGTTGAGGATTTCGACGAGCTTTGCGTCGAGAATATTGATAGCGTCGCGATGGATGGCGAGCGGGTCGAGCGTGGGTTTGGAAGAGGTTTTGGAAGAGGTTGCGGAAGGTGAGGCGGCTTTGGAAGTGGCGCGAAGTGGGCGCGATGGCTTTTTGGAAGGGGGAGAATTTGGAGCGGGATCGGAAGGCTTCGCGCTGTTTGATTGAAACGAGCGTGTAGCAGGAGGCGCAGCAGGCTGCTCAGGGGAGCTGGATCGAGGAGAAGTGCTAGGTGATGAATGGCGGGGCATGGAAGGTCTCGTAAGAGAACTGGTGTTGGTGGTATTGCTGATGAAAAAGGAGCTGATTGTGGATAGGTGGTGGACGAAAGCAGGTTATCGGTGCCGAGGTGGAGAGGATAGTGCTGGCACAGTATCGGCCTCCCAGATGGACCGGTCCGGGAGAATCGGTTTGCTTTGCACGAAACATGGCGCGGTATAGTCCGAATGATCTGTATATGAGTAGAGTGTGATGAGGCTGGTTTGGCCTGAGAAGGTTGAAACACTCTTGATTGAGATCGACAGGTGTAGATTGGGGACAGCCATGTTTGTTCTGGTCGCACAAGCTAGTGCATCGGCAGTCGCTCCAAATGGTGGCGCGAGTGGTGGTGAGGTTCTGCGCGAGGCGGGCTTGTCTGGATCTAGTTGGAGTAGATGGCTTGAGTCGTGGCTTGGCACACAGAATACAGGCGGGCCGACGGCGTGGGTGCAGAGCTTTGTTGGGTCGCTCGTAGAGCGGCATGACGTTGCGATCGCGGTGGCGGCGGGGATCGTGCTTGCGCTTGGGCTGTTTGGGTTGGTTGCTGGAGGAAGGCTGGCGAGGCCGATGCTTGCGTCGATTGCGGCGGGGCTTGGCGCGGTTGTAGGTGCGCTGTTGCCTGGAGATTTGATTGCAACATTTGGAGGCGGGCCGGAGTGGCGCGTGCTGGCGATGGGTGCGGGCGTAGTGATTGGTGGCGCGGTTGGGGCTGCGCTGTTTCGGCCTGCGATGGCGGTCGCCGGGGCGAGCGCGGGTGGGGTTGCTGCTGCGGGTGTGCTGACGCTGATGGCACTGCTTGGAACGGGTTGGCTGGCGGGTGGCGAGGTGAAGGAAGAGATCGCGCGCGAGAGTAATCAAAAGAACTTTCAAGGAAGTTTTGTAGTTTCGCGTGTGGTGCTGTCGCACGAACGACTGCGTGTTGGTGAAGGCTTTGCTGCGTTGAACGATGCGATTCGCGAGCCGGGGCGGGTGCCTGAGACGTTGGCGGCGGATGCGTTGAAGCGTTCGGTTGTTACGACTTGGGAGAGGGTGCCCTTGCGGGCGAAGAACACGATTTGGTTGAGCTTGATTGCGGGAGGATTAGTTGGGTTGATCGCGGGGGCTTTGTGGCCCAGGCGAGTGGCGAGGTTTGTCGCGTCGCTATTGGGAGCGTCGGCGGTGGTTGCTGCGGGGATCACGCTTGGGGCTGTGGCGGGAGTTGGCCTCAGTTGGAACGCGGCGGAGGTTGCACCGGCGGCGCTGATTGTGTGGCTCGCGCTGGCAATTGTCGGGAGCATGGTGCAGACAGCGCGCGAGAGGACCCGGAGTGGTGGCGCGGTTGAGGCTGCTTGAAAATAGAGAAAGCGTGCGAAATTTGCAGGGTTTTTAAGACGACCGGCGGGGACCGCCGGACCACC
The DNA here is from genome assembly GCA_038240875.1 of Phycisphaerales bacterium. Lineage (GTDB taxonomy): Bacteria > Planctomycetota > Phycisphaerae > Phycisphaerales > UBA1924 > JBBRGG01. The sequence goes on from JBBRGG010000187.1 coordinate 2,444, forward strand.
CAAGGCAAAGGCACCTTAGGCAAAGGCGAAGGCACCCAAGGCAAAGGCAAAGGCACGAAAGGCTCAGTTGCTTGCTGGTTCATCGCCATGTTCATTATCGGCGAGTTGATTATCGGCATGTTCATCGGGGTTGGGCGCGCCGTTTACGTCGATGACGAACTGGTTGGTTTTTTCGTCGCGGTAGAAGGCTGAACCGATAGGTTTATTGAGAAAGAGGATGATGGAAGGGTCGTAGTTGGCGAGGGTGTTGCAGTCGTAGATGCCATGGTTGTCGGCTTGGTCCATGTAGTCTTGGGTTTCGGTGCCTGCGAGGAAGCGCCAGCCGCTGTCGTCCTCGAAGTCTGGTTTTTCGCGGTACATGTAGCCGACGAGAAGGCCTTTGCAGGTGACTAAATCGGTGGCGAAGCAGGCGCCGAGGTCGGGCGCGAGAACTTTGATTTGCTCAGCGGCGAGTTTGAGTTTTTTCTTTTTCTCGGGGATACGGCCCATGTGGTGATGGTAGGTGTGGGCGCGCCTTAAAAATGAAATAGGCCCCGAGAGGGGCCGATTCAACGAGGCGGACGGGACTCGAACCCGCAACATCCGGAGCGACAGTCCGGTGCTCTAACCAATTGAGCTACCACCCCAAATTGTTCAAGGAAAATGATAGAAGCCAGATTCCCTGACCTGTTCACGAACACGCGACGTTGGATGTTGCGGGCTCGTGAAGGGTTTAACAGTATCCAATTCCGGGCGACAGTCAAGTGTGTTGAGGAAACGAGGTGGTGGTGTAGATTTGGGATTGATTTACACCCCAACAAAGCGGGCGTAGATGGAGCGGGCGAGGTCGAGGCGGCGGGTGCCTTTGATGATGGCGCGGCCATCGGGGAAGACGGAGATGTCGATTGGGGGTTCGGCGAGAGTAAGGCGAAGCATGAAGGATGTTTTGACGAGTGGGCCCAAGCCTTGCCAACGGATGGCGAGGGCGGCGAGATCGATGGAAGGATTTGGATTTGGATTGGGGTTGGGGTTGGGGTTGGGGAGAAAATGAGAAGAGGGAAGAATTTGGACGGCGTCTTGGCCACAAAGTTGCGCGCCGGTTTCTTCTGGACTGTTGTCCAAGCCCTCACTGTTATCACTGTGATTTGAAGAGTTTTGGTGAGGGCGGAGGGAGTTGAACTTTTTCTGGACGCAGCAGATGCAGTTTGGGTCGCGGGCGGCGCGAAGATCGATGCGGCGGCGGGTGTTAAGCCAAAGGTCGAACTCGAGAAGTGATTGAGAGAGAAGATCGTGGCGGCCCATGGCGAGTTTGATGACGTCGGCGGCTTGAGCTGCGGCGACGATGGCGACGACGGGGCCGAGCACGCCTGCGGTGTCACAGGTGGGCATTGCGCCAGGGGCGGGCGCGTCGGGGAAGAGGCAGCGAAGGCAGGGGAAAGTGTGCTGAGTCGCTGTGAGGTTGTTGGTGGTGGAATTGTTATGAATGCCGGCGAGGAAAGTGGCTTGCATGCCGCGTGAGCCGACGACGCCTCCGTAGACGAGAGGGAGGGAGTGTGCGATAGCGAAGTCGTTTAAGAGGAAGCGGGTTTCGACGGAGTCGGAGCCATCGACAATTGCGGTGGGCGAGATTGGGGAGCAGTTGAAGATGGATTCGATTGAGCGATGGGTGACGTCGGCGACGCGTGGCGTGATGATGATGGATGAGTTGACGCGGGTAAGGCGGTTGGCGGCGGCTTCGGCTTTGGGGATGCCTTGGCGAGCGTCGGATTCGTCGTAAAGGGTTTGGCGCTGGAGGTTGGACCATTCGACGACATCGCGGTCGATGAGAGTGAGGTTGCCTATGCCTGCGCGAGCGAGGTGGTCGGCGCTGGCGGAGCCGAGGGCGCCGACGCCGACGATGAGGGCGTGGGCTGAGGCGAGTTTGGCTTGGGCTGTTGGGCCAAAGTCTGGGAGGATGGATTGACGTGCGTAGCGGGTCGCCGAGAGATCGGGCATGAGTGAAGAGTAGTGCGGCGGGGAGTAGTGATTTGATGTGCGTGCGCGGGGGCTAGTTGTGGCGGGGCTAGTTGAGGCGCATGGCGGCAATGTCCCACTCGTGCGCAAGTACGCCCCAGACCAACGTGTCTTCCCAGCCGACGGTGTTGACGAAGCGTTCGGCGACTAGGCGTGCTTCTTCGCGGAGGTTAAGTTTGCAAGGGACGCGCTGAGAGGCGAGGTTCGATGCGGCGCAGCGGATGTGGATACGGCGAAGTCCCCAGCCTTGTTGAGATTGGGGGGTGAAGGCCCAGGAGAGAAGGGCGGCGAGAGCGTGGGTGCAGAGGCCTTGGCGGCGTAGATCGGGGCGAATCCAATAGCCGATTTCGCCTTCGTGTGCGGCGTGGACGATGCGGTGAAGGCCGGTGCCGCCGATTGGGAAGTTGGTGGCGGGATCGATGATGGCGAGGGTGAAATCGTCTGCGGGCGGGTCGGTGCGGGTGCGTCGCTCGTGCATTTTAGAGATGGAATTGAGGCACTCGTCGACGTCTTTGTTTTGGGTTTTGACCCAGGGCAGCCAAGGGAGGAATGAGGCGCGATCGACGTTGAGGGCGGCGAGTATCGCCGGGGCGTCGGCGGGCTGCCAATAGCGAAGAAGAACGCGCGAGGTTGACCACGTGAATAGTGCGTTGTCGCGGACGGCTTGGGGCGCGAGCCAGGGCGCGGGCGGACTGACAAGACTTGATTGAAGAGTGGCATTCATACAAAAGAATATGGAGAAGGAATACTCGTGGAGAAATGTGGCGAAGGGAATTTTGCGTAGAGAGAAGTTTGCGCGAGGGAAGTTTGCGCGAGCCAGGAAACTCTCTGGTGAAGAGCGAAGCCTTGAGGATCGGGCTGCGTTTCGTGTTCACCAAGGCGGCCATGTAGAGCACCGAGCGAACGACGGCGCGGCCGCCTCAGATCATGCGCTTGCCACGCATGGCGCCACTGTCGCGATTGAGGGGCGCGACGCCGACCAGACTGCGATTGCCTGGCGCGAGATCGTGCCTAGTTCGTTAAGACAGGCCAGCGTGGTGCACGAGGTGATTGGGCCGATAGCGGGCTCGCTCTAGATCATGAACGCCTCGACCAATAATGTTCACCAAATCCACGCTGGTTGTGCCGCGAAAGCGGCGCGCGAGTCACGATACGCTTGGGTTGATGGAACTGATTGGCAAGCTTGGCGATGATTGCGATGCACAAGACGCATTCTTTTTGAGTGATTCAAGAGAGGTGTGAAATGCACGTCATTAGTTTTGTGATAACGATTTACAGCGCGATGACGCCACGCACGTCGTACCGCAAGGATAACGTTGAGAGAGTTTCGGAATACTTCTTGGTAGTCATGGAGCGTGTTGTTTATTTTATTGATTTAAGGCTTTGTTTAAGGAGAGTTTGATGTCGCCTCGTGAACACGCCATTTCCACTCTTGAGTTTGCTCGTTGGTATTCTGGTAATTTGCTGAAGGACTTTCCAGAAGACAAGTACACGTTCCAGCCTTCGCCGACGGACAACCATGCGGCGTGGATCGTCGGGCACTTGGCCGGGACCGATGCGTGGATAGGCGAGGTGCTCGGGTTCGCAGGCACCAATGTTCCCAAAGACATTCGCGAGGCGTATGGCATGGGTTCCAAGCCTTCGCCCACAGCGGCCCACACGCTGGCGCAGCTTCGCACGATCTTTGATGGCAGCCGTGCCGCGTTTATTACCTATCTCAAAACCGCGGACGACGCGACTTTGAACAAGAGCATCAAAGAAGAGACGCATGGATTTGCAACTGACGCGATTGATGCGGCATTGAAGCTCGCGTGGCACGAAGGGTTTCACTTTGGCCAATTTGCTTCGATTCGCAAGGCGTTGGGATTGCCCAACACGATGTGATGGCCAGGTTTGCATCGCACTTAAGGCTTTATGTTCTTGCAAACAACGCTCTGCGCATCAATTGTGCGGGGCGTTTCTACGTGCATGGTTTGTTGATCGGAGTGATTGCCAGGCGAGATTGCCTGAGTTCCCGGTTCAGCACAACGCGAGAAACGAGAGCAAGAAGAGTAAGGCAACCCGCTTGTGAACTTCGCTGATCTGAAAAATTGCACGCATCTGTATGTCCCCAATATTTGTGTTGTCGAGGCACGCTTACCCGCGAAGGCTTGCTGCACTCAATGTACATGATGGCTTGAAAAAAGCACGTCATTCGGTGTGCAATCATTGCTGCAACGCCCGAGAACACGGATTAGACGCAGCGTGCTCAACACCAAGCTCCTAACTACATCCGGATCGCGCGATAGCGGACGTTGGTTTGTTCGTAGAAGTGTGGGTGCACGCACGTTATTTCGACGTGTGGCGTTGGATCATGTACCAAAGTGGTGCGATAACACATGGCTACACGTGGAACCGATCTGGTTCCTAGCCTTGTGATGATGCAACACGCCAGTTTAAAGCAAGACGCTCGCGATGGAAGTGCGGGTTTGTACGGTATTTCGCTAGCTTGTTCGCTTTCTTGTTCGCTTGTTTGTTCGCTTGTTTGGCTGATCGCTTTGCAGCCCAATGCAAAGGCCGAACCAGCTTCGCCGAACGCGCCAACTACTCCAGCAGCGATCATGCCTGCGCCAAGCACGCCTCTAAAGGATCAGCA
>JBBRGG010000188.1:0-7057 GCA_038240875.1 Phycisphaerales bacterium
TCCGTATCTTCGCTCGAATTGGCCACCAGTCGTACAAAAGCATTTCAATAGGCCGCCACAGCGCAACCCACGCGACGATGGTCATGCTCTCGGCCATCGTCGAGGCAATCGTTCCCGAAGGAAGCATTCCTTCGACCACGCGAGAAAGTGCAATGATTGAAATCACAAACACCAAGCCGATCAAGAGCCCGATGCGCGCGTTGTGCATCGTCCGCCTGAGTTCGCGCCGCGTCGCGTGCACCAATTGGAGAAAGTAATTGTGGACCGCCTCGGGCACATGCACGAGCCTGCCATCCCGATCTTCGAGCACACGCACGACCAATCGCAAGGCGTCACGCCGAGGCAGTTCCTCGACCTCGCCGATGATGAACGCCGCGGCTTGCGGATCGATATCTCGCTCGCGAAAGGGCGACGGGTCCATCGAGTTGTAAAACTGCCTGCTGTTAGCAAGCTCGAGCTCAATAACCCACGCGCCCGAGCCATCGCGCTTCCATGGATTGCGAACGCCATCGATAAGAACGCTTTGTAGATGATCTGGTTCGGGCATACATGCAGGATACAGAGGAACAGGCACGCGCGAACATGTTCTGCATACCTATCTCGCAAGCGCCGCAAAAGATGACTCCGCCAACAACCTTCCAGAACAGCCTTGGCCATTGGCTCTTGACGTTGGCCTTCGCCAGCCTTCGCTCGTGCGAATACTTACACATGACGTGGACTCAACTTGCAATCGTGCTGCCAATTTTCTTGTGCGTGGACGCACTGATCGTTATCACGCTCTTCAAGGCGTGTGCATCAGCGTGGAATGATCTCGCGAACAAATACCCGGTCAATGCAGCCGCTATCTCGGAGAGCGCGGAGACAAAGTGGCGCGAGTTCCAATCCATCAGCATCGACTTCTTCAACCTGGGTTTCTGCGCCCACCTTCGACTTGACCAAACGCACCTGCACATGGCTCCAGCATGGTTCATGCGTAAACTCGGTGCCAAGCCCATGAGCATCCCGCGCGAAGCGCTCGCCAACTCTGAACGAAGGCGCGTCGTAGGCGTCATTGTCCAACTCGGTGGCACACAGCTCAAATTACCAAAATGGATCATGCCGCTTCCGACATGATCCTTACATTTCTTTCAATCTACGAGCATCCACCCGCTTCGTACACATCAAAGAACGCCGCAACGTCATCACCCGTGACGCCACCATCTTGGTTGACGTCGGCGCAGTTACCTCCACCCTCAAACTCGGCGAAGAACGCCGCAACATCATCACCTGTGACGCCGCCATCCTGGTTGTAATCCGCAGCGCACACCGGGCACACGTTCGCCGTTCCAGATAGTTCAAAGGGAAGCGAGTACGCGCGACCATCGGCAACATTCGCGACAAATCCTTCGCGCCCCTCAAACCACGAGCGCGGGTCCGCCGCGGCTCCAGTAATGCTATTGAAGAGTCGCGCGTTGTGCACGGGTAACTGTCCTCGTGGCGTCACGAGGGGTATGAAAACATTCTGCGATGGGCTCGTCGCGCCGACAAATGACCACTCGATCCAGTATGTTCCTTCCGCCAATTGCCCTTGATTTGGCAGCCCATTGAGCGGCACCGTGTAGGAAAATACTGGCCGCACCGTCGTCGTGCTCGTCAGGCTCTGGCGATGTGCGACGAACGTTCCTGTTCCTGCGCTCAACTGCAATGGTGCCGCCAACACAGCGACCGGCAACGGGTCAGGCAACACGCCCGGTGAGTTCGCCGAGAAGGGCGGCGCCGTCCACAAGTTCACTCGAACGTGCGTGATACTTGGCGAAGTCTGGCTCGTCTGAAACGCATACACCGTCAGCGAGTCCAGATCCCACCCGCCCGCAGGTACACTGAAATCTTCTGCGACCGCCGTCGTCACCAGCACCGTCGCGCCGATGCCTGTTGTTGTGAATGTAGAAACCTGACCAGGAATAGTGAACCCTTCCGCATTGCTAATCGCCAACCCCGCAATCGAACCGGTTCCGCCGGTTGGGTTTGTGATAAACGTGCCGTTGCTGTGTAGCACTTGGGCGTTGGCGAGCGAAGCAACCGCAAACATCACGCCAGCACTAAGCGCAGCGGAGCCAAAGGTGCCTAGCGGATAACGCGGCGAAAGACGTGGCGAACCAGTCATGACAATGCGCGAACGAATCGACATGTAGAACTCCTTATCATTGCAAACAAACTAATATATACATCACATCATCTCGACGACCATCGCGACCGCATTTCCGCCGCCAAGGCATATCGCAACCACCCCACGTTTGCCGCCGGTGCGCTTGAGCTGATGAATCAGCGTCGTCAAGCATCGTGCGCCCGAGCCGCCGATGGGGTGGCCCAGGGCAATTGCGCCGCCAGCGACGTTGACTTTTTCTTCAGGAATCTGGCCTTCGCGCATGTTCTGGAGCACCTGCGCCGCGAACGCCTCGTTAAGCTCGAATAGGTCGATGTCGTTGATCGTGAGACCCGCCTTTGCAATCACCGCAGGCACAGCCAGCGCCGGCGCACGAAAGATGTCCTTTGGCGCTACGCCCGACGTGTGATACGCGACGATCTTTGCCAGTGGCTTGATGCCTAATTGCTCGGCCTTGGCAAGCGAAGACACCGCAATTGCCGCTCCGCCATCGGAGATCTGCGACGCGTTGCCCGCGGTCACGCTGCCATCTTTCTCGAACGCCGCACGAAGCTTGCCCAGGGATTCAATCGACGAATCCGCGCGAATGCCTTCATCCGCCGCAACGCCAGGCGATTTTTTATCGAAGCACTGCTCGCCAGTCACCGGTACGATCTCGCCCGCAAACCACCCGTTCTTCGCTGCCTCGGCTGCCTTCATATGGCTGCGAACCGCCCAGCGGTCCTGCGCTTCGCGCGTGATGTCATACTTCTTCGCGATGTAATCCGCCGAGTTGCCCATCAAACATGCCTCAAATGCACAGCGCAAACCGTCGTACTGCATGTGGTCTTCAAACTGAACCGGGCCATACTTTGGGCCTCCCGCACCGTCGCGGATGCGAGAGAAGTAGGGGGCGTTAGTCATGTTTTCAAAGCCGCCAGCAAGGACCAACTGGTTGTCCCCGGCTATGATCGACTGCGCCGCCTGCATGACCGATTGCAACCCGCTGCCACAGACCTTGTTGATCGTCACGCACGACTGCGTGTCGGGCAAACCAGCCTTTAGCGCGGCCTGCCGCGCCGGGTTCTGTCCCAAACCAGCCTGCAACACGCAACCCATGATTACTTCATCAATCTCACCCGCCAGCGCCGCGGCTTTGATCGCGGGCACATCAGCAAAGACCCCGGCAATCGCGTAACTCCCAAGCAAAGGCGAGTGCACGGCCTTAAGCCCACCAAAGAACCGACCAACAGGAGTTCGCTTCGCAGCCAGAATCACAGGGATCGTTGCGGGGGTAGCCATCGTGGGAACTCCTTGGTTTAGAATGCGGCCTGAGGCAAAAACCATCACGTGAAAATCAGGGAATGCTGCTCAACGCAAATCATCGTCAATCCAACAACTTGACTGGCTGCTTGGTTGGCTGCTCTTGACCCCAGTCATTGGCCCGCAACAATCAGCAACAGCCTGCAATAATAGGATGTCGAGCGACCCTATGCCGATTTGACGCGCCTGCGTCACCCGTACGCGCGTCTTTTCACTTCTACCAACACGCTTTCATTACCGCACGCATGCACAGCGCTGGTACAGTCAACGCGTGAGCACCAAACCCATCGCTATCCCACATTGCACGCCCGGCCTTTGGCCAATCGAAATTCTCCCCGCGCGCTTCGCCAGCCATGTGCACCAAGCACTTATCACCGGCTGCCGCGTCGCGTTACTCGGCCTCGCCGACGACCTGGGCGTGCGCCTCAACGCTGGCCGCCCAGGCGCATCTCAAGGCCCAAATGCCTTTCGCGCTGCCCTCGCAGGCTATGGCGTTTCAACCCCCGCAGGCTTCACCTACCCCAAAGTCTTCGACGCAGGCGACATCATTCCCGCTCCCGGAGACTCTCCACAAGCCCTCCATCAAACCCACGCCCGCATCCGCGAAGCCGTCCACGCGATTCTTGACCTTGGCCTCTTTCCCATCGCAATCGGTGGCGGGCACGATCTCACCTTCGCCTTCGCTGGCGCCGTCTTCGAGTGGACCCGCGCCAACGCCAACTCTGCTTTCATCGACCAAGAAGACGACGTCGACGACGGCATCGACACCGCCCACGCTCATACCTTTGGCTGCGTCTACGCCGATGCCCATCTCGACGTTCGCGAAGCCGTCGGCAGCGGCATGCCCTTCCGCCGCCTCATCGAGCAGCACGGCATAGCCCCTCTCCTGGTCGAAGGCCTCGACCACTTCGCCAACGCGCGTGAATTCATCGACTGGTTCGAGGACCACTCCGGCCACATCGCCGAACCCGACGAAGACGCACACGAACGCTACGAAGAAGTCTTCGCCGACACCCAGCACATCATCGCCAGCTTCGATCTCGACGTCATCGATATGGCCGCCGCCCCAGGCGTCAGCGCGATGAATCCCATGGGCATGTCCACACACGATGCCGAGCGCCACGTTGCTCGCTGGGGTGCCGACCCGCGTGTCGCTTGCTTTGACCTGATGGAACTATCTCCTAAGCACGACGAAACAGGTAGAACCGCCCGCCTTGCCGCACGTTTATTCCTGACCTTCCTTTCCAACTGGTCCTCTCGCCCAACATCATTTCAAAGCTGACGCGAGCTGAAGCTAACACGATTCGCCTTTCTCACTCTCGCTTTCAAGACGTCACGCACCTACGCATGCCTCAACCTCCTGCCATCCTCATCCGCGATGCGCGAATCCTCACCCTCGCCGGCACATTTCCTCGCCGCGGCGGCAACGACATGCGCGATCTTCGCATAATTGATCGTGGCGACGTCCTTATCGTCGGCGACCGCATCGTTCGCGTCGGCCACGTCGACGCCAGCGAACTGCCCAACGGCGCCGCCTCCATCCGCGCCGATGGCCGCGTCCTCATGCCCGGCTTTGTCGATTGCCACACACACGCCTGCTCGGCTGGCTCGCGCATCGACGAATGGGAAATGAAACTGGGCTGGGATCGCGCCCGCGACGGCTCAAACACAACCATCACCTCGCGCGACCACAAGCCCACCTACCTAGAAATCCTCGCCAAAGGTGGCGGCATCATGAGCACCGTCGCCGCCACACGCAAAGCCACCGAAGCCACACTCTCTTCACTTCTTCGCGCCCGCCTCGAACGCTTCCTCGAACACGGCACAACCAGCCTGGAAATCAAAAGCGGCTACGGCCTCACCCTCGACGCCGAACTCAACATGCTCCGCGCAATCGTCCGCGCCATCTCCGAGTTCCAAGGCACAATCGTCCCCACCGCGCTCCTCGCCCACGCCATCGACCCAACCGTTCTCGGCCTCGCCGAATCCATCATCTCCCAAGGCGTTCGCGCCGTCACCCACGAATACCCAGGCATCACTATCGATGCCTATTGCGAAGATGGCGCCTGGTCTCTCGATCAATGCGCACGCCTCTTTGCCAAAGCCGTTGAATGTGGCTCGCCTTGGCGCGTCCACGCCGACCAGTTCAATCGCCTAGGCATGATCCAGCACGCAATCGCTCACGGCGCAACAAGCGTCGATCATCTCGAAGCGTCAAGCGCCGACGACCTCCGCGCTCTCGCTGCCTCCAATACCTTTGGCGTCATCCTTCCTCTCTGTGGCCTTCATCTCGACGGTCGCTACGCCAACGCCCGCCACTTCCTCGATAGTGGCGGCCTTCTCGCCATCGCCACCAACAGCAACCCAGGCTCCGCGCCAGGCGTCTCTATGCCCATGGCTATTGCGCTCGCCGTCCGCTCCTGTGGCGTCTGCGTCGAAGAAGCCATCATCGCAACAACCCTCAACGCCGCTGCCGTCTTAGGCCTTGAAGACCGTGGCATGATCGTTCCCGACGCTCGAGCCGACCTCATCCTTCTGGCTCACTCCGACGAACGCGCACTGGCATACGAACTTGGTGGCAACCCTGTCGAAGCCACGATCGTCGGCGGCGCGCTCCTCTCCCGCCGCTGGTAGCGAGCACGCGGCGCGATGGTCGCAGCATCACCACTACCAGCCCCAATCGTCCGAACCACTACAACTTCCGCTGGCCCACGTGGCCTCAAATCCCACCCACTCCCGCACTCCGGACACACCGTCCGATTGTCTTCCCCCGCTTCGATCTCCGCCAGCGAATAAAAACACCCAGGGCACCGCAGTGCATCCAGCACCCGCTCACGGCTTCGACCGAGTAACTTCGCCAAGCTCGATACCAGCGACAACGTCAGCGACACCACAACCAGAATCAACGTCGATGAAACCGGGCTAAATAGCGTGACGGCAAGCGCGAAAGGCCCTTTATATACCACCAGAGCGATGATGATCCCAAAGCCGATGCCAATTGCCGCCCCTCGCGCTACCGGCCCACTCCACACAAGAAATCCAACAGCCCCTGCAGCGCGAAGAATCCACCGCATCCACGCCATGATCGGCCTGCGTTCAATTTCGTGCGCAGTGGGAGATTCACCCAGCCACAGCGCATGCACGCGGCAGGCATTTCCTCGATCATCTATCGTGCGGTACCGCAACATGCACAAGTGTTCGCAGGCACAAGCGATCTAGAGCCAGCCCCACGCAGATTCACAGGGCAGAATTACATCTTCAGCACGTACAGCTCGTCAAGAATTTCTTGAACCGTGATTTGCTTAATCACGCGACCAGTTTTTCTATGAAACGCTGCGAACTTCGCCTCGGCAGCGGAATAGTAAGCGAACGCTACGAAGAACCTGCGCTGGCGGTCCTCGCGAAGGATTGTCAATTCTTCGAAGTTAAGGTCAAAATCGCAACTGTGTTTCTATAATTTAATACACGATCAAATACTCATGCGAGCTACTAGCAATCGCCAGTTTTTGCAAGACCACTTTAATGAAGGCGGTAAACCATCAATCTGCTTCCCGTCCCTGCAAAAGCTTGCCAGCTATCTCGCCGCATCAGCAACTTCCCGGTCGTTCGTAA
>JBBRGG010000189.1:0-7033 GCA_038240875.1 Phycisphaerales bacterium
GCTCGAGTGTCGTGCGTGTCGAAGCAGGGGGTATGGGTTCGACTCGTTTCGCAAACAACGAAATGTGGATGACAAAGTCGCAATCAGGCTACCTATTTGGGAATTGAGTACACGGAATTGCGCACTTTCGAGTGCCTGCTTGCGTACATGAGATTGATGGCGTGTAGATGAACGTGGATCTGGGTAAGGTGATATGAAGCAGATGCTGGGTGCAGTGGCTCGAAGGTCTTGTTTCAGAAGGCTCGTAGCTTCAACTCTGGAACGCAGTGTTGATGATCTTTGTATAAGGGAGTTTGCATGCGTATCGATGTTGTCGGTCGGAACGTTGAGGTCACGGACGCGATTCGTCAGTACGCGGAGACCAAGGCGTCGAAGCTCACAAAGTATTATGGCGGGGTCCAGTCGATTTTGGTAACGGTTTCGCGAGAAAACGCTCATCACGTCTCGAATTACGATGTAGAGCTTGTGCTGGACGTTGAGAAGCACGCAGACTTTGTGTCGCATGCTAGTGCGGTCGACCCGTACGCCTCGATCGATTTGGTGTGCGAGAAGGGTGAAAGGCAGCTGCGTGATTTCAAGGAACGGTTGCAACGCGGCTGAGCACATGCTGAATTGACGTTGAATATGCCTAACAAGTACCACGAACTCAGCCCGATTGCAAGGTTTTTACACGTCTGGGTTTCTGATTGTTGATTTGCACAAGAACGTGGCAACGTAAGCTGTCTTGTGCTGTGGGCGAGAAGAATCAGAGCAGGAATCGGGTTAGAGCGAATCACGAATGCTCGAAGAGCCCATAACCCCTACTCTGATCTTCCTACGCTTCGTTCCCTGGCAACGTGTGGGGGCTATTGCTGCTGTTGGCAACAGACCAAAGACGTAAAAGAATCTGTCTACGCCAGACTTTGAGGAGCCTCCAGTGCTTCGATTGTCGGAGATCGTGGCCTCGAATGCGATCATCCCGAACCTGACCTCGAGCAATCGCGACACGGTAGTGATCGAGTTGATCGATGGTCTTGTTAAAGCAGGATGCGCAAGCGCCGAGATTCGTGATGAGTTGATCAGCCGAGTCCTTGATCGTGAACGCCGAGGCTCTACGGGATTTGGGCAGGGTGTCGCGGTGCCTCACGTGAAGCACAAGGGCGTGACCAAGCTCGCGGCCGCCATCGGTATTTCATCACGAGGCGTGGACTTTAACAGCCTGGATCGCCAACCAGTATTTTCTGTGATGCTCTTATTGAGCCCCGAGGATCGGCCGGATGAACATCTCCAGGCGATGGAAGTTATCTTTCGGCAACTGAGCAAAGATACGTTCCGGTACTTTCTTCGTCAGTGCGAGAGCGTGAAAGACGTGACTGAATTGCTCGAAGAAGCCGATGGCCAGTTGCTTGGGTGAGGCGGGTTTGACTGGTGTAGTGGTGTGGGCGGACGTTCGCTGAGGCATTCTCGCGAACCTTTCGTTTGTCTTATGAGTTATTGAGATGTGTGTACGAGGTTGAGTTCGAGTGTGGTTAAAGTCGCAGCTGGAGCGATTCGTGCCGGAACGGTGCAGCGTCATAGCGAACGTCGTGAACAAGCTGGGGTTGCACGCGCGCCCTGCGATGACGTTTGTTGATGTAGCGATGACCTTTCAATCGGCGGTGCTGGTGCGCAAAGGTGATACAGAAGTTGATGGCAAGTCGATCATGCAGATGATGATGCTGGCGGCCAGCCGTGGATGCGAGCTAGAGATCATCGCAACTGGAGATGATGCGGCCAAGACGTGCGAAGCGCTCAAGAAGCTGGTCGATGGCGGCTTTGATGAAGAGTGATTGGGCATTCGCCACTTGGCATTTGGTATTTGGGAAGACAGATCGAACGCCCATAGGCGCAGTAATTGTGTGTGTTCAGGCAATCTGAGTTCACGAGATCTGCAATAAATCAAACCCATAACACTGGCCTGAAATACGAGCCAAGCCGGGCAGGAAAGTAAAGCCACGTCTTGCTCTCGGAGTGATGCAGTTCCTAAGGCAGCCCGGATGTAAACTAACACGCAATTGAATGCGTTAGTAAGCGATCGCTTCTCTCTACCGAGGCGCAGTTAAATTTGCTTGCATGAACCAGACGCTTCGTGTCTGGCAATAGCCGTGCGACACTTCGCAGCGAAGAAAGCGGCAAGAAGTGCGCAGCTGCAGGAGACTTGCCAATGCCTAGCAGGATGTCCAACAGGACGTCAAGTAGGAAGGAAGCATCAGGATCGAAGCGATCCTGGTGGCACGGGAAGGCAAAGACATAAAGCTAATGCCCTCGCTTTAAGAAAGCGGGTACCCAAGACACTTTTGAGTTTCAAGCGAGATTCGTTTTTACGCCGCACTTGATCCGCCAGTGGGGGGGAAGTGGCGGCTGTCATCGGCGAGGCTATCGCGAGCATTATTTGAGGGCGCAGAAGTATGCTCGGCGAATGGGCCTGAGGCTTGGGATGATGTTGGGCCAGATGTATGTGTTGGTGTTGTCGTACTTAACGCCTGTGATCCGCCGCCAGCACGACGTGCTTGCCATTGGCGGATGGTCATAACCGACCAGATGCCGATGCCTGCAAAGAGCGGGAGCGAGCCTGGGAGCACCATCCACGCGTTGAGTTTGAAGTAGGTGATGATGAACCACAACGTCGCGCCGGTGATGGCGAGAACAAACGGGATAAGGATGGGGTGGGAGAAGCGAGCGAGAAAGTCGCCAGCGCGTTTGCCGACGCGCTGGGCGTGAGTTGCGTAGGTGCTCAGGAGTTTGCGAGCCCAGAAGAATTCGGAGGCGAGTACAGCAAGGCCTATGGGAATGACTAGCGCGCCCGGGCCTGGGCCGACGGTCATGAAGATGCCGATGCCAACGATGGTGGTGCCGACGACAAACACGATGAGGCGGCGAGATTGCTTGAGCGTGAGTCTTGCGATGCGGTCGGCGTCTTCGCCCAGTGGGCTTGTGGAGCGTTCGCGGCCACGGCGAGCGAGGATGAGGGCGATGACAACGAAGGCCCCAAGAACGCCACTGACCACGGCGAGGCTGATCTCGGTGGGCATGCGCAATGTGGTGGGGAGGGCCATGACGACGGCGAGGAAGGCAAGGTTGAGGGCGAGCCCGACTTTGACGTAACGGAGCCATGCGGTGTAGGAGGAGAGGACAAAGAAGAGGGATCGAAGGACCAAGAGAGAGAATGCGGTGGCAGCGAAAACGATGAAGGGGTCGCGTGTGACGGCGTAGACCGCGGGGACCGAATCGATGGCGAAGACCGCGTCGGCGGTTTCGATCATGATGAGGGTGACAAGTAGTGGAGTCAGGCTGAGCTTGCCATCGACCTTTGCAAAGAGGTTTGAGCCACGGAAGCGATCGGAGATTGGGAAGACGCGTTTGAGGAGCCAAACGATTGGGTTTTTCGAGGGGTCAAGTTGTTCCTGACGTATTAGGATCATGCGAAGAGCCGCGAGAACAAGGAGCCCAGCGAGCACGAAGCGAACCCAGCCGAAAGAATTGATGAGCCAGCCGGTGGAGCCGATCATGCCGCCACGGATGATGAGGGCGGCGAGTACGCCCCAGAGAAGAACGCGGCGTTGATACTTGATGGGTGTTTTGAAGTATGTGAAGACAGCGGCAAACACGAAGACCGAGTCAAGGTCGAGAGAAAGTTCGACCAAGAATGCGGTGACGAATTGAAGAGAGGCTTCGTGGGCGGATTTTACGATTGTGCCATCGGGTGTGTGCTGGAGGCCCAGGCCCATCCAGTTGGTGTCATAGGCGAAGAAGAGGGCGAAGTTGAATGCGGCGGCGACGCCTAGGTAGATAATCGCGAGCGCCAGGGCGTTGTGTGGCTTGGATTCGCGTGAGCGACGATTGATCACGAAGAGGTCGATGAAGACCAGCGCGACGATCGTGAGAACCAGAGTTGTCCAGGCCCAGATCATCGCGATGCAGCCTCCTTATGCTCGTTTAGGAGTGAAGCAGCGGCGGCTTCCATGGTCGATGCGGATTCAAGCTTGGCCAAGGCTTCGTGATTCACAGGCATTTGCCAGAGGATGGAAGCGAGGACGCCAGATCCAAGCGAGCCGACGACGACGCCGAGCGAAATGAAGGCGTTTATGTGGAAGTCGAGGGCGAGTTCGAGGATCATCTTTATGCCGACGTAGCCAAGGATTACAACGACGGTGTACTTGAGGTAAGCAAACTTTCCATCGATCGTAGCGAGTGCGAAGTAGAGAGAGCGAAGGCCAAGGATCGCGAAGATGTTGCTGGTAAAGACGATGAAGGGGTCTATGGTGATCGAGAAGCACGCGAGGACGGAATCGACGGCAAAGTCGACGTCGGTTGCTTCGACGACTAAGAGCACGAGAAAGAGCGGGGTCATGGCGCGGGTGCCATCGGGGAGGCGTGTAAACAAGCGCTGGCCATCGAATTGAGGGCTGAGTGGAAAGAGCTTTCGAGCGGCACGAAAGATGAGCATTTTCTCGAAGTCGGGGGTATCGTGTTCGTTGGTAACAAGCAGTTTGATCGTGGTAAAGATGAGGAACGCGTTAAAGAGATAAAGGATCGTCTCGAAGTATTGCACGAGCGCGACGCCCGCGAGGATCAAGATGCCTCCAAGGATGACAGCGCCCAAAATGCCCCAAAACAGGACGCGGTACTGGAACTTGGCGGAAACGCGGAAGATGCCGAAGATGAGGGCCATCACTAAGATGTTATCGACGCTGAGAGAATATTCGATGACCCAGGCTTGCAGGCACAAGAGGACGACGTAAAGGCCTTCGCCAACAGGTTTGACATTGCTGCTTTCCATCGCGATAAGCTTTGTGACTATTTCGCCGACGTTAGATTCGTAGAGGTAGTAGACCACGCCACTAGAGGCAAAGCCCATGGCGACAAAGACGCCGACCCAGCGAAAGGCGGATGAGCCGGAGATTGCGTGGGCCTTTCGATTGATGAGGCCAAGGTCGACGGCGAGGACCGCCGTGATGAAGATAAGAAATCCAGCCCAGAGCCAAACCTGCATCAGAATACTCCACGCGCGAGCAAACACACTTTAGAATTGGTGGTGTGAGCAAGGGTAGCAGCGGGGCTTGGTAGTACGAGTGGATTGAGGGAAAGAAGGCACTAGCTGTGCGTGATTAAGAGAAGCGATGAAGGGTGACTCAGACGCGATGAACGTCTCTGGTTCGAGTTTTGGTATAGAGCGTTACATGAGGGGGCTTGCAAGGCAGGCGAGGTCTTCTTTGAAGCAGGCGGACCACGAACGATCCGCGTATTCCTTGTGAGAGACGAGGGTGGATTCGTTAAGTGCCTTTCGTTGGCACGCGCGAAGGCGAGCGGTGGCGTCCGAGCCATACATGAGGACAGAGAGTTCAAAGTTGAGGAAAAAGGACCGGACGTCAAAGTTGGCCGAGCCGACGAAGGCCAGCCCATCGTCAACGGACATGGTCTTTGCGTGCAAGAGCCCGACGTGGTGGGCGTGGATGCGGACTCCTGCGGCCATGAGCGCGCCCATGTGCGAGCGTGCGATCAGGTCAGCGATGATCGAGTCGGTGCGTTTGGGGAGGACAAGATCGACCTGTGCGCCACGGAGGGCTGCTAAGCGAATCGCGGTCATGGTCGCTTCATCAGGAACAAAGTAGGGCGTGGTAATGATGACGCGTTGGCGTGCCGAGTGCAAAGCTTCGAGGAGAATATCGCGCACGACCGAACCGTCTTTGGTGTGTGGTCCGCTAGGGACAACTTGCATGGCGACGTCGCCTGGAAGCGCGCCGACGATGTCGGGGAAGTAGGTTGGTTTGTCTAGATCTTCAGAGGTTTCGTAATCCCAATCCTCGGCGAAGACGGCTTGGAGATACCCAACCGTTGGCCCGACGAGTCGAAGAGAGAGGTCTTGCCACGCACCATAGTGTTTATGGCCATAATCGGAGTTGACGAGATTTTGCGAGCCAGTAAAGGCGACTTGCCCATCGACAACGGCAAGCTTTCGATGGTTGCGTAGATCCATGCGATGAAGACGCTGGCGAAAGATGCCGACGGGAAAGTTGCTGACTACGCGCACGCCACGCGAGCGAAGTACGCCGGCGGGTGTACCCAAGAAGTCGGAAGAGCCTGCGGCGTCGGCGAGAAGTCTGCATTCGACGCCACGTGCCGCAGCGCGCGCGAGCGCGTCGGTGACGCGGGTTCCGGTTTCATCCGGGCGGATGATGTAGAACATGAGGTGTGCGTGAGACTTGGCCTTATCGATCTCGGCGACGAGTTCATCGACGAATTTGGTTGAGTCCAAGATATATTCGACGCTGTTCCCGCCGACAATTGGCATGGAGCCCAAGTGCTCGGCGACGTTGGAGATGGTGCGACCAGAGCCGCTGAGTTCGGGGCGGACGATGGCCGAGGCGATGGCTGCAGTGCGTCGAGCCACGAGGCTAACGTCGGCGTTGCGTGCGTAACGTTTGAGCCGGCGTTTGCCTAAGCGGATCTCGCCGATGAAGAAGTAAAGGACCGTGCCGATCCAAGGCACGAATGAGACAATCAGCATCCAAGCAAGAGCGGCGGTGCAGTTCCGCTTCCTCGATACGATCACAGGGAGCATGATCAGGCGGATAGCCCAGTCGGAGATGAAGAAAGCAAGGGGCCAGTCAATCACGAAGGCAGCCTAGCACATTAGGGCGGTCGCGTCCATTAGTTCTTACACTTGTGGAAAGAGTTATGTACACTGCGACGATGGAAACTGCGTACTGCTATCAAATACTTCGGTATGAGCGTGCGAGATTTCGAGGTTTCACGCTCATTGAATTGCTCGTGGTGATTTCGATTATTGCACTTTTGATCGGGATCTTGCTGCCTTCGCTTTCAAAGGCGAGAGAGGCGGCACGGCTGACGGTGTGCTTATCTAACCAACGCCAAATCGGAGCGGGGCTTGCGATGTACGCGAATACGTACAAAGAAATGCAGCCTCGGGAAAGTGGCACGAGCGAGCTGGCAAGCGGGCCTCAAGTGGCAGCGTTTCCTGGATCGCAGTACAACATAGCGTGGCCGTTTCAGT
>JBBRGG010000190.1:0-7016 GCA_038240875.1 Phycisphaerales bacterium
GAAGCGACTCCACGCCAGGCAGTTCGTGACAAGCTGTATATCGAACTCGGAGATCCGCCCACGATCGCAGCTGCCGAACTGCACTACCTGCCATCGCTTGATCGCATGGTGACATTAATCCACGTCGAAGCCGCTCGTCTCGCGAGTGAGGGCAAGGTGCCCGACGCGGTTGACCTCTTGATCAACTCGGCCCACTTTGGCCGCATCATGATGGATCGGCCATTGATGCGTGAGAGCAAGTGGGGCATCGATTTGATGAGCGAGTCAATGGAACGTATCCGCGACATACTTTATGTCGACACACGCACAGTTCGCTCGATGCAGCTGGACCGTGTTCAAATCCAGATCAAGCGGATGAGCGTCGAGAATAGCTTCCTTGACTTCTCGCGCACCAAAGTGCCTCTGGGTGACGTCTTAGGCGTGTCCCAGGTCGTTTCTCGCGTATACAAGCAAGATGGCAAAGTTGATGATCGCACATTCGCACAGACGCTCGCTCGACTTGGCTCGGTTGAATATCCATTGCGGCTCTTTTCCGAAGCGTCCCGATGGAAGGCCCTTGAATCCGGTCAATCTGATCGCTTTGCCTGTGAACAGATCATCCGTGGTGTGAACGCGGACTTTACCCGGCGCTGGCAAATCGATTGGTGGGATCGCCATATGGGCACTCCTTCCGAACTCGACAATGTCAACCGCGAAAAGTTTTCGGCCATCTCCGCATCGATTAAAGACCAGCGTCCGATCCTCGACGCATTGCAGATCGCTCGCATCGAGATCGGTGGCACCCGCACCAATCTCGCGCTGGTTGCCCAATGGTACAACACCAAAAATATGCCAACGAGTATCGCGCTCATCCGTCCGCGATGGGTTGATAAACTCGATATCGACTACTTCGACGCGTCGCGTCTTAGTGGTTCGTTCCCACGGTTCCAGTTCGTAATTCCGATGACTGATCGACGCGGCTTGCGCGCCGGTGAACAGGCCGCCCCACTCGACATGAGCGTTGTACCAAAAATGGGCGCGCCCTTCTCCGTGCCACTTCGCGACGACGTGTGGGTTGTTTACTCGGTTGGTTCAGATACCCAGGCAAACGGTGCCAGGCGCGTTCAGAATACAGCTACCAAAGTTCAGAACGCCGACTACCTCATCTGGCCTCCGATGCTCTCACTTTATCGTCAGAACTTGGTCGATCTAGGCGACCTGAAGTAAAGTCATTTAGTGAGTTCATCCGCCCTCGGCGTGCGCACACATGCACGGAGATTCATTCGTAGGTATCTCTTCAAAGCACTGATCCACTTTCGACAGGAACGGTTCACAGGCATGCCACACGACGGACCCTCAGCTCACAAGATCGTCATTATCGGCTCTGGACCCGCGGGCTGGACTGCGGCTATCTACGCCGCTCGCGCAGCTCTTGAACCCATTGTTTATTGCGGCGTGGCCAAGCAAGACCCAGGCCCCGTCCTTCCCGGTGGGCAGCTCATGCTCACCACCGAAGTCGAGAATTACCCAGGCTTTGAGCATGGCATCCAAGGCCCCGAGATGATGGACGTATTCCGCAAGCAGGCCGAACGCTTCGGAACTAAGGTCATCGAAGACGACATCGACAAGTGCGAATTCTCCAGCGATCCCACAAAGAATCCACACGTCCTTTACACGGCTGACGGCGAGGTCGTTCTTGCCCACGCCGTCATCGTCGCGACGGGCGCTGTTGCCAACTGGATCGGGCTTGAAAGTGAGATCCGCCTTGCACGCTCGGGTGGTGGTGTCAGCGCGTGCGCCGTCTGCGATGGAGCTCTGCCCCCATTCCGCAATCAGCCCCTCGCCGTCGTCGGTGGCGGCGATACCGCTATGGAAGAAGCAACCTACCTCACCAAGTTCGGCAGCGTCGTCTACATCATCCACCGCCGCGATAGCTTTCGAGCCAGCAAGATCATGCAGCAGCGGTTCTTAAGCCGTCCCAATGCGAAAGTGCTCTGGAACAAAGCCGTCGTCGATGTGCTCAGCATTACCGATGCAAGCGGCCATGAACGCATCAGTGGCGTTCTTATGGAAGATACCGTCACCAAGGAACGTTCAACGCTCGAAGTACGTGGGCTCTTTGTCGCAATCGGGCACACGCCTGCGACCAAGTTCTTGAAGGACACAGGCTTGGAGTTCACTGACAAGGGATATCTGACGCTCAAGGGACGCAACAGCTACACAAATCTGCCCGGCGTCTTTGGTGCGGGCGACGTCTCCGACATGGAATATCGCCAAGCCGTCACCGCTGCGGGCATGGGCTGCATGGCTGCCCTTGACGCCGAACGCTGGTTGGCCGCACAAGGTGTGGATTAACGCGATATTCCGGCATTCGCGTTGATCGCCTGCTTCAAACACTGGAGTTTCACGAATGGGACGCAAGCCCAAAGCGTTGGTCTTTGGTGCCACTGGGATACAAGGAAAGTTCGTGGCGCGCGAGCTTCTGTCGCGTGGTTGGGCAGTCGCCGCTGCAACGCGAAACGTGCTTTCTGGAACCGAGCTCGCACTAATGGGCGCAACGGTAATACAGCTAGACATGCGCGATGGGTCAGCGGTCACGACCCAAGCCGAAGCCGCTGACGCGGTCTTCATTCATCTGCCACTGCGTCCTTTGGGAACTGCGGCACGTGGTTTGGCAAGGTTGGCGGTCGCCGCTCTCGCGCCAACCAAAAGGCCGAGGATTGTCCTTTCAACCAATGGGCCGATGCCGATGGGCAAGGCACGCAAGAACGTACCGACCATGCTTGAAGGCGTGGACGAAGCGCTGCGAATGCTCTCGCCCGTGCCGGTAGGTTGGCATGTGGTGACGCCTGGCTTGATGGTCGAGGATGTGTTTCGATGCTCGCCAGTAACCGAAATTGTGCGCACAAACAAGGTACGGTACCCGTTACCAAGTGACGTGAAAGTGCGCTGGACAAGCTCGCGCCGATTGGCGATGGAAGTTGCAGACATTTTGGAATCTATTATCGATGGCGAGACCCCGCCATCGTTTGTGATCCCCGAAATGAGCGGGCCGGTGGATGGTGCCCAACTTGCCAAAGCGATCGCAAAAGCAGTTGAAGCAAATGGGGGGATAGGTGGAGGGATGGGCGCGAAAGAAAGCGTTCTCAAGTTCGCATATGAAGCCTGGGATCCCGACGAATACGCAGATACGTTGCCTGATGGCTTTGATGGGCCGTTTTGTGACGCGATCGCGGAGTTGTATGAATACTACGCATCGAAGCCAGAAGTGCTTGTGCCACAAGAGGCTACGAAGGTGCCATTAACTGCGATCTTGGATGATGTGATGACTACCGAAGGCTAATCCACAGAAACTATCACCAATTCGCAACAACTACCGGATGTAAGGATTTACATCGCACCACCCTTAAAGACGATTCGCGTCTTACGACGGGTTGGGTCGGCAATGGGCACCGCAGATAGAAGTGATTGCGTGTACGGGTGTCGCGGCGCGTTCAATATCTGATCGCGATCGCCAGCTTCGACGATTTTGCCCTTGTACATCACTGCGATGCGTCGGCAAACATGCTGAATGACTGACATGTCATGGCTAATGAAGAGAAACGAAAGGCCAAACTCTTTTTGGAGGTCGGTCAAGAGGTTGATGATTTGTGCCTGGATGGAAACGTCAAGTGCACTGGTAGGTTCGTCGCAGACAACGAAGGAAGGGTTGAGAGAGAGGGCGCGGGCGATACCGATGCGTTGACGCTGCCCGCCAGAAAACTCGTGAGGGTAGCGGTCGGCGGCGGCTTTGGGCATGCCACAGCGGATGAGGAGGTCTTCGACGCGGGTGCGAAGCTCGTCGCGATTGGTCACCAATTTGTGGATGAGGAGGGGTTCGCCCAGGATGTTGACGATGCGCATGCGCGGGTTGAGTGAGGAACCAGGATCCTGAAAGATGATCTGCATGCGACGGCGAAGTGCTTTGAGCTCGGCACCGCGAGCCGCAAGGACGTTTTGGTTATCGAAGCTGACGGTGCCTGCAGTAGGCTCGATGAGGCGGAGGATGGCACGGCCGACTGTGGTTTTCCCGCAGCCGGACTCGCCGACGAGGCCGAGAGTCTCGCCTTTGGCGATGTCGTACGAGACGCCATCAACGGCTTTGACATGACCGGTGACGCGCTGGAGAACGCCGGTTCGGATTGGGAAATAAACCTTCAAGTCGCGCACGTGCAAGAGCGAAGGCAGCGGTGCATCACTTCGGCTTGCTTGCAATGCAGCAGAAGCGGAATAAGGATCCGCGTGGGCGGTAGCAGATGATGCGATGGGAGAGTTACCGAGCGTCATTGATAGATGGTACGCCTTGGAGGCGTGATGGGCCAGTGGCAGATAGAGATGAAACACATGGAATAGAACGCTTGGAACGATGAAGCCAAATCAAGATCGAATGGTGCGCACGTTGATCGTGAGCTTCGCGTGCGAATAAAAAGCCTCGCGCGCATGAGGCCTTGGGAAATCACAACAATTTGCGTTCGAAGCGAATCTTGCGTATTACACCTTGCTCACGGGACTTCGGCCAAATACGCGGCGAGAACATCGCGCGCGGCGGCGAGGTCGCGGGTGTCGATCATCTCGGTGACGGTGTGGATATAGCGAGTGCCGACGGTGATACCAATGGCTCTTGCGCCAGTGGCGGCTTGCTGGGCTGCTGCGCCATCTTGCCCGCCTGCGGCGAGGATGGTGCGTTGATAGGTGATTTTGTGTTTCTTGGACAAGGCCTCGAACTCATTGATGAGGTTGTAATCAGAGATGAAGGAGCTGTCCTTGATGTGAAGCCCGTAGCCCTTGCCTTGGACTGTTACGGCTTCCTCGCTGGGGACGCCTGGGGTGTCGCAGGAGAGGGTGACGTCGAGGCCGATGCCGATATCGGGAAGGACGGCGTGGCTGGAAGTTTTCGCGCCGCGTAGGCCTACTTCTTCTTGGACGGTGAAGGAGACGACGATCTCGCAGGCGTGGCCGAGGCCAGCCTTATCGAGGGCGCGAATGCTCTCAATTCCCAGCCAGCAAGCGACGCGATTGTCCATGGCTTTGGAGACTGCTTTGGTGCCCATGGAGATAAAGGGCTCGTGCATGACGATGTAGTCGCCGACCTTGACCTTCTTCTTAACCTGGTCGATGGTGAGGCCGATGTCGACGAAGAACTCTTTAACTTCGGGAACTTTTTCACGGTCCTTGGGGCTGGAGATGTGGATGGGGCGGCCGCCTGGGTTCATGACGCCGAGGAGATCGCCCGAGTCGGTACAGACCAGCACGCGGCGAGAGAAGAGGTTTCGCGTGTCGAATCCGCCTGCTGGGTTGATCCAGATGAAGCCCTTGTCATCGATGGAAGAGACATAGAAACCGATCTCGTCCATGTGGCAAAGAAGCATGACGCGGGTGGGGCGACCTAGGTTGTTCTTCGCGCGCTTGGGGGCTTTCTTGCCTTTGGCTGCTGGGCGAGGCCCGCGCCGGCAGATGAGATTGCCCATGGAATCGGTGGACGCAGTATCAAAGAGGCCAGCGATTTCAGTATTGATCAGGGCGCGAACGCGTTCCTCACGACCAGAGACGCCGGGAGTTTCGCACAGACGCTTGAGAAGATCGAGGTTTTCCATGGAGCACAGGATAGCAGATTGAGGAGGATTCCTACGTGCAGTTGCAGGAAAAATCTACATTCTGTCGCGTTGTGTGTGAGCAAACTCGCTTGGATCATCACGCGTGCGACGAAGCTACTCTCTTATTCATGGCAAGAACCAGTCCAATCGTCGCACTTCATCGTGAGGCAGAAGCTTCGTTCGCTCCGTATGGCCCGCCCGACGAAGGCGGCGTGACTGTGGACGTGGTTCAGACGTATGGCGAGCTTGAGCTTGAGTACGCCGCACTGCGAAAGAAGTCGATCTTGATCGATATGCCACAGCGCGCGGTCGTGCAGGTTTCAGGGCCGGATCGGCTGGAGTTCTTGAACCGGATGGTGACACAAGAACTTAAAGGGCTTGAGCCGTTCCGAGTAAGGCGAAGTTTTTGGCTTAATCGTAAAGGAAGGATCGATGCAGATCTTCGCATCATCGATCTACCTCACGCGACGTATCTTGAGATGGATGTGCACGCGGTGAAGCGGACGGTGGCTGGGCTTCGGTCGTTTATCGTGATGGAAGACGCTTCGATTCTCGATGCGACCGAAACGCTGCACAGGCTTTCGATCCATGGTCCGACGGCGACTGATTTGTTTCGTGGGGTGGCGCAGCCGACGACAGGTGCCGAGGCTTCGGGGCCGATCATTGATGATTTGGTTGAGGGGTTTGCGGTGTGCGTGGCAATTGCAGGGATGGAAGTGGTGGCGTATCGCGAAGACTCTGCGGGTGAGATCGGGCTTGAATTGATCATGCCTGCGGAGGGCGCGGCCAAGGTGTTTCAGAGGCTATTGGAGATGGGGCACGACCCGATCAGCCACGCGGAAGGTGCGGCGCTACAGCGGGCGAAGTCGAATATTGCTGCTGAGGGGCGTGGGGGGCGTGCGCCGTCGTTGGCGGAGCGGGTTGGGCTTCGGCCTGCGGGTTGGCACGCGTACAACATCGCGCGGATCGAAGCTGGGACGGCGATGTACAACATTGATTTCGGGCCTGATTCGCTGCCTGCGGAGAGTGGTGTGATTTCGGATCGCGTGAGCTTTACCAAGGGTTGTTATTTGGGTCAGGAAGTTGTCGCGCGGATGCATTCGCGAGGGCACCCTAAGCAGCGATTAGTTGCGATTAAGTTTGAGGCGCGGATTGACCAGGAGTCGGGGCTGCCGAGATTGCCGATGGCGGGAACTTTGGTTAGTACGGTTGTGAGTGTGGCGGCGACTGCGGGAGTGAGTGCTGAAGCTAGCGAAGCGCCGGCGGGCAGCTCAGGTGCCCCGGTTGGTGTGACGGATGGTGGGCCGGTAGGCGGACAAGCCGTGGGCGTGATCACGAGTTCGACGCTGGCCCCGATGGTATCTTCCGCGCACGTAGCCTTCGCGCAAGTGAAGTACGCATCAA
>JBBRGG010000191.1:0-6935 GCA_038240875.1 Phycisphaerales bacterium
CGCTGGCGGGCCCGTGTTGACCAAGCGGATTCCGTCGTGGCCATATGGCGATCCCAAGACGCGGCACGTGGTTGGCTATGACGAGTATGTCAAGACGGGCGGCTATGAAGGGCTGCGCAAGGCGCTGACGATGAAGCCCGACGCCGTGACCGATGAGGTCAAGAAGTCGACGCTTCGCGGGCGTGGCGGCGCAGGGTTTCCCACGGGGCTCAAGTGGACGTTTTTGCCCAAGGTTACGGCGGATGCCAATGGCGTCGAGCCGGACGCGGGGCAGCGGTATTTGGCGGTGAACGCCGACGAATCAGAGCCTGGTACATTCAAAGATCGCTTGTTGATGGACTTTGATCCGCACCTGATGCTTGAGGGCATCGCGATTTGCTGCTATGCCTGCCGAATCAAGACGGCGTACATCTTTATCCGTGGCGAGTACCACCACCAGGCACACGTTCTTGAGAACGCGCTCAAAGAGGCGTACGCGAAGGGCGTGTTTGGCTCCAAGGGATTGCTCGATGGCACGAACACCGCGCGCGGCGGCACTTGGAACGTTGAGTGCTACGTTCATCGCGGCGCGGGCGCATATATCTGTGGCGAAGAGACAGGGTTGCTCGAAGCGCTCGAAGGCAAGCGCGGTTGGCCGCGGATTAAGCCGCCTTTCCCTGCGGTCAAGGGGCTGTTTGGTAAGCCAACGATCATTAATAACGTGGAGACGCTGGCGCACCTGCCTTCGATCATTGAGTTTGGCGCGGACTGGTTCATGGGGCATGGCAGCGCAAGTACGTTCGCGGGCGCGCCAGGCTCGTTTGGTACCAAGTTGATGGGCGTTTCCGGGCACGTGAATCGGCCCGGCGTGTTTGAGTTGGAATTAGGCACGCCCTTGCGCGTGATTGTTGAAGAACTCTGTGGCGGGATTCGCAACGGTAAGAAGTTCAAGGGCGCGATCGCGGGCGGCGTTTCGATGGGGATTTTGGGGCCTGATCAGTACGACGCCGAAATGGACTTTGATATTGGGCGAAAGAACAATGTGCTAGGGCTTGGGACGGCGTGCCCCACAGTGTTTGATGAAGATACAGACATGGTCGCGGTGGCGCGAAACATCGCGAGATTCTTTAAGCACGAATCGTGCGGGCAGTGCACGCCTTGCAGGGAAGGATCGGGGTGGTTGTTTCAGTTGATGCAGCGAATCGAGAAAGGCGACGCGCGAACCAAGGATTTGGATCTTGCGTTGGAAGTGGCGACGTCGATGGGCTCGATGCCTGGAACGACGATCTGCGGGCTTGCGGACGGGAACAACTGGGCAATCCGCACGATCATGAACAAGTATTGGTCGGAATTTGAAGCGCGAGTGAAGCCGACGTTTGTGCCTGTGACGATGTCGGTGGGAGCTAGCGCGCGGTAAGCGGTGTTGAGATTGGGGTTGGGTGTGGGGTTGAGGTACGTGATGGAGATGCGGACGGGGAATCAATGGCAGCGTCGCGCCTGCTTCAAACTCATCATGGACAAAGTATGGCCTCATTTTTGGCAATAGCTTTATCGCGTCAATCTACGCGATTGTCGCGACAGTCGCCATCGTTCGCTTTGTTTCGTGGCGGATGCGGGCGAAATGATTCGTATCACACGTACAGCACAGGCGAGCCATCGCAGCGAAAAACCTGAAGGCCCTCTCCGAGAGAGGGCGCCTAAGGCTGCCAAGTAGTACGAGCGATTTGCATTACTCGACTTTGCATGTGCCTTCGGGGCATGCGGCTGAGGCGGTATTGGCCGGGTCGTTCACGGCGTGGCGCGAGCGGAATGTGATGCGCAGACGGTTGCGTGCGAACCAGCGGTAGAAGGCGTCGAAAAGTGGCTTGAGCACGGGCCAGCCGGTGGGTGCGAGAAGCCAGCCCCAGCCTACGGCGGCGTATGCCTCGCGAAAGACTGCCATGCCGCGGATGAGGGTGCCATCGCGAGTGACGCCATGGATTGAGCCCATGACGTAAGACTGCGTGGTGCCGTAGCTATTGGGGTCGAAATCAGGCGTGGTGATATCGATGATTTTGAGGTTGCCTTTACCTTTGTCCATACGGCGAAGCATTGCGGCTTCGCGGACGCATAGAGGGCACTGGCCGTCGATCATGATGGTAAAGGGCGTTGGCACACGTAAGTATTCGCCTTGAAATGGCGTGAGATTCGGCGTTAGGTAGGATTCGTTTGAAGAAGGGGGATGTGTGATATAAGGGGTGTGCCAACTGTGCGGGATTAACCGGCACGAAGGCGGGCGGCGACGCCTGTATTCATGCGCTGGGCGCGAGCTTCTTCGATGCTGTCATAAAGGTCGAAGGCGAGCTCGCCATCGCGAAGCGAATCGATCTCGTGGCGTGCTTTGCGGCGGGCGCGGACGTGGCGGATGATGAGTAGCGCCGAGATCAGGGACAAGATGACGAGCACGCCAGCGAAGATGGGCAGCAGAAGAGCGAGGATGGAGAGAGCGGCGGCGAGAACGTTTTCGACAGTGGCGTAGATGCTGTTACCAAGGCCGCCGGTGGTGAGAGTGGAGGCGGCGCGAGTGGTGGAGGTAGCCGAGCGAACGGCGAGAGCGAGCCCGCCACCGGCGATGATTGCGGAACCCCAGGTGACCAAAGGTTGAGCATCGCCCAAATTTGCGGCCATGGCGATGGTGCCCGCGAGTGTGGCGGCGGGTGCGCCAGCGACGTCGAGCGCGTGGTCGAGAACAGGGATGTAGTACGCGCCCAGTTCTAGGACACAAGCTAGACCAAGCGCGACGACGGCCCAGGGAGAAGCGACAAAGGCGAAGCTGCCGCTCGGCTCGGCGACGCCTAGGTATGAGCCGAGTGCGAGGATGAAGAGTGGGAGGAAGACGCGCGCGCCGCATGCTGCTGCGAGACCAACGCCGACACATGCCGAGGCGAGAAGTTCCATGGTGACTTGTTCGGCGTTTTGGGAGGCAGGTTTCACTGGGGACGTCAAACTGGGACGTGCGCGTTTGAGTATGTGCTTCGATACGATCTAGCTTGGCATTACACACTGAATCAATTCATGGCGCTGACACGATCATCGCGTGGGCGTCGGCGGCTGCAGGGCCGATTGCGGCTGCGGGGCCGAATGTTGCAGTCGGGGCAAGGGCAATTGTGCGCGTGAGTGGGCCGGGGACAATTGACGTGCTAAGGCGGGCTGGAGCTGAAATTGATCACGCTACGACTGCGGGGGCGATGCGTATGCGGCTGCGGCTCGATGGTGCTCGCACGTATGAAGCGAGCAAGCCTGAAAAGAGCGTGGCTGCGCTTGCGTGCTTGCTGGTGTTGTGGCGCGAGCCACGGTCGTACACCGGTGAAGACTCGGCGGAATTGCTTGTGCCGGGTAATCCCTTGTTGATTCGGCGTGTGCTTGATGCGTTGTTGGTTGATGAGGATGGGCTGCGGGTGCGGCTGGCTGGGCCGGGAGAGTTTTCGGCGCGGGCGTTTGCTGCAGGAAAGCTCACGCTAGAGCAAGCCGAAGGAGTGGCGGCGACGATTGCTGCACGAAATCAAGACGAGCTTGATGCGGCGCGCGAACTGATTTCTGGACGCACGAGCGAGCGGTATCACGAGCTGGCCGAGTCGATCGCGACACTTGCAGCACTAGTCGAAGCGGGGATCGACTTTACCGATCAGGAAGATGTCGTGCCTATTGCGCCCGGCGAGTTATCGCGATTGCTTGACGAGGCAACGGCTGAACTTGCGCGCGAGCTTGGTTCGCTTGCGGGTCGTGAGGCGCGGACGCTGAGGCCTTTGGCGGTGTTGGTGGGCGTGCCCAACGCGGGAAAGAGCACGCTTATGAACGCGTTGCTTGGCCGACGAAGAAGCGTGGTTTCAGACTTGGCGGGAACGACGCGCGACGCGGTGATCGAGCCACTGGAAGTCGTGAGCGATAGTGGCGGGCGAATCACGATTGATCTTGCGGACGTGGCGGGGATTGAAGGCTTGCATGGTTCGCCTGATTCGTCGCATGGAATGAATGGCGGTGCGAGTGGCTGTACGTTTGGTGAAGAACGTAACAGCGCAATTCAACAAACGATCGATCTTGATACTTATATTGATCTTGATCTTGATCTTGATATTGATATTGATATTGATGAGCAGTCGCGCGCACGCGCCATAGAGACGGCACGGCGCGCGGATATCTTGATTTGGTGCGATCCTACAGGGCGGTTCGAGGCGGCATGGCTCGAACCGGTGCTGAAAGCTGCCGACAATGTGAATGCTCGCAACGGCGGATTGCCTGTAGTGGTGCGTGTGCGGACGCGCGCAGATCAATGGATACAGGAAGCTGGTGCGCGCGTTGATTCTGGTGACGTTGGCGATGATGTACTCGCGGTATGCGCAATCGACGGCTGGAACGTGCGAGCGTTAGCGCAGAAATTAGCTGGCGTGCTCACGCGCGATAGCCGAGAGAAGGTAGAAGTTAGCGAGTACGCGAGGTCGAGGCCGTTACCTGTTGCGTTGGTGTCGCATCGTCACGCCGAGGCATTGACGCGTGTGCACGATGCGCTCGCGCGGGCGCGCCAAGCAACCGATGCGCACAAGCGTTCGCTTGCGACGCCTGAGGTAGTTGCGAGCCACTTGCGTGATGCGCTTAATGCGATGGGCGAGCTCACCGGGCGGATTGATCCCGACGACGTGATCGGCAGGGTTTTTTCGCGGTTTTGCGTGGGGAAATAAGGCGTCAGCAGCCAGCCTCGAACCGGATGAAGAAGATAGCGATGTCGCCGCCGGTGATGCCACCATCTTGATCGACGTCGGCGGTGCTGTCGCCTTGTTCAAAGGCGGTGAAGAATGCGGCGATATCGCTGCCGGTGATACCACCATCTTGGTCAAAGTCGCCGACGCAAGGCTCAACGAGGTCGATCGAAATGAAATCGATCTCGGCGGGCGCGCTCTTGCCATGAAGGACCCACTGGTCATACGCGATCTGGCCAGCGTTATTGGTGGTGTTCTCATCGCGCAAGAACTCGATGTATTCCTTGCTCGTGGTCTGATACAACACGCGGACTTCGGCACGCACAGCCTCTTCGGGCGTTGGATATTGCGTGTCGTCCCAGTACTGGCCATCTTCATAGGAATAGCCGACGTGATCGATGTCCGCCGATTCATAAGCTGCGTTGGTGAAGCCGCGTGGCGGGATGCGATTATCCTTGTAGAACATGTGGTTAATCGCGAGGTGGAAGGATTCGCCGACGGGCTTACCGGTGTATGCGGCGACTGCGGCGTCGATGCCCATCTTGGCTTCGTAGACTTTCGTGCCCACGGCGTTGAGTTCTGCGGTCGTGTCGTTGTACGCGCCGCTTTCGGAAACTAGGTCGCCATTGGTGTTGAAGAATCGCACGTTGACCCACACGCGACGGCCTTCGGGGTATCCCGTAGGCAGCTTGTGGCCGGTCTGGTTGATGATGCGAGCAGTGAGAGTGCCGCCGGCGTACGCTAGCTCAAGATCAGACGCGTTCTTGAGGTTTTG
Source organism: Phycisphaerales bacterium (assembly GCA_038240875.1). Taxonomy (GTDB): domain Bacteria; phylum Planctomycetota; class Phycisphaerae; order Phycisphaerales; family UBA1924; genus JBBRGG01. Next base: position 5,488 of record JBBRGG010000191.1, read on the forward strand.
CGTGGTGCGGGCGAGTGATGCGTTAACGGAGTCTTCGGTGAGGTTGGTTTCGGAATCAGGATAGAGGCTCTGCACCGCGCGGAGGACCCACGTGTTCGCACCGAGAAAGTGGTGCTGGGGAAGGTCGCTGCGGACAGGCGGTTCAAAGTTGGGATCGCAGCCTTGGCCTGTAGTCTTGGGCATGTGACAGTCTTGGCAACTGCTGACCAGCGGGTTGTTGCCACCAAAGCGGCCGCCCATGTCAATTGGGCCTTCGGCGAAACTGGAAAGAAGCCACTCGGTATACGTGCGCTGCTCGCCTGGCATGTCGAAGGTGTTGTTGGTTGGGTGTGGCTGGTTGAGGGCGTTGAGGGAGTAGTCGCCTTGAGGAGTTTTGGAGTAGACCGGATTGGCGACTTCATGGCAGGTCGCGCACATCTGGCTCTCGCGGTGGAAGGGCGAGTGAAGCCATTGGTGTGGCGCGAAGTTGAGAACAAAGGGGCCGCGACGGCGGTCCAGCGGATCGATCACGAAGTTGCCATTGTGCGGGTGTGGACCGGTGGGAATGGTGAGAGCGTCCAAGATTCCCAGATCAACCGAAGGGCTTACGCCAGCTTCGTACACAGGATCGACCATGCGATGGCAGATCGAGCACGAGACGCCTTCAAAGTCGGTCTCGATAAGTGAGCCGCCCGTGGGGTCGCTGCTGCGGCCATTCATCCAACCCATGGGCACGTGGCACCGCAAGCAAAATTCGCCAGCGTTCGCCGCGTCTTGATTGGCAACCGCAAGAGCGGCATGGAAGACCGGATCACGAGCGGATTGGCCCATCAAGCTGGCGGCCCACGCCGTAAATGGTTCTCTTTCGGCGTCGTAATAGGCGTGACAATTGGAGCAGTTGGTGGCGGAGAAGAGAGGGCGAGTGAGCGTGAGAGGTTGCGAGCCGCCCATTTTGAAATCCAGAAGCGTCGTGGGAATCTGGATGTCCGCAACCGCGAGCGCGACAGCGAGCCCACACACTCCAAAGGTGCCAAGCCAAATAGCTTCTGCGATCGAACGCTTGCGAACACCCCCGCGCGAAGCCGGTCGCACAACCGTCGGCGTTTCTTCGGCGGTCGCGATCTCTTTCGACGTGTTACGCATCGACTGGCTCCAACACATGCCCGCCTATTTTGGCGAGTGAAATATACGAAATCGGAACTACTTCAATACTTTGTTTATCGTGAGGACATCTGAACAGCGAGCCTTTGTGCGAAGAAAATGTGAAGGCTGTAGGTTCGAGCACACGCGAGTTGAACGCGAGCATACTGCACGAATCGTGCTTTGAAGCTTTCAATCGACCAAACCAAGGCGAGGCGATACGAGGAGTTCGTGTCGTATAAATTAGATACATCTAGAGACCCGGTGAAACCGAGCTAGTATTCATAGATTTGCTCATATGATTATCCGCATGTCGCTATCCTTTGGTG
>JBBRGG010000192.1:0-6899 GCA_038240875.1 Phycisphaerales bacterium
TGTAATAATTCCAGCACACAAGCATAGTACGAAGCAGGCGATCCCGATTGCAACTCCCCGGCGTCGCCATTGCTCAGGACGCTCCGCCGCAGTTGGTTCGGCAAATGCACTCCCGGTCTTCAGCAGCAAAATACAATTGGCGATGTATCTGCGTCCTTTACGATTCAACCGATGCTTGCCCGTCATCCGATGCGGCCAGATGTCGCAATACGTAAACCAATTTGCATAGTAAATACTTTCAATCGCCGAGTCCGTTCCAAACTCGCTACCAATTGAATTGAAACGCTCTTCGTACGCATCGGTCGTCATCCGTCCAGCATGAAATTGTCGCAGCAACTGCGCGTACGCGTTTCGAGCAGGCATGTTGACCGCGACCGAACGTGCCATGCTTTACTTCCCAATCACTTTCAGCACCGCAGCCTTAATCCGCCCCTTATTCGGTAGATATTCCGCCTCGATGTTCTTCGCATAAGGCGCCGGCACATCTTCCGTATTCACACGCACAGGCGGGCAATCAAGCCAATCAAAGCACCGCTCGCACACCTGCGTCACAACCTCGCTCGCAACGCTCGCAAACGGCCAGCACTGATCCACCACCACAATCCGCCCCGTCTTTTTGATGCTCGTGATGATGCTATCAATATCAAGTGGCCGAATCGTCCGCATATCCAGCACATCAATGTGGATGCCTTCTTGTGCCAGCTCATCCGCCGCCTCGATACAGAAATTCACCGGCCGCCCAAACGACACAACCGTGCACGCGTCGCCCTCGCGCGCCAGCCGCGCCACACCAAACGGAATGTAATATTCCTCGGCGGGCACGTGCGCCTTATCTCCCAGCATGCGCTCGCTCTCAAGGAAGAAGACCGGGTCAACTTCCCGGAGCGCGGTCTTGAGCAGACCCTTCGCATCGAACGGATTGCTCGGGATCGCGATCTTCATCCCAGGCACATTGGCATACAACCCTTCGACACACCAGCTATGCGTGCTGCCAAGCTGCCCACCCGCGCCGTCATTGCCACGGAACACAATCGGGCAGCCATATTGCCCGCCGCTCATGTACAGCATTTTGGGCACATTGTTGAGGATCTGGTCCGCCGCGACCAAGCTAAACGACCAACTCATAAACTCGATGATCGGCTTCAAGCCATACATCGCCGCCCCGACCGCAAGCCCGGCGAACCCATTCTCGCTAATCGGCGAATCAATGATCCGCTTGGGCCCAAATTCTTCCAGCATCCCCTGGCTAATCTTGTACGCACCATTGTATTGCGCAACTTCTTCGCCCAAGAGGAACATACGCGGATCACGCCGCATCTCTTCGCTCATCGCCTCGCGAAGCGCCTCGCGAAACTGGATCACGCGATCTCCTTCGCGCGATGGCAACTCTGCATCAAACAAGTTCGACGCCATCGGACGGTGATAATCCAGTGCGGTCATGTCGTGCTTTCCGATTTAGCCTTGGCTGACTTCGCTCCGCCAAGGTCGATCCTTACCAAAACTCAATCGTGGCAAGTCCGCGAACAAAGACCCTACAAGTGCTCGTGCACTACTAAGGATCTTCCCTCGACCTGGCCACTGCCTCAACAAAGACGTCTCGTCGTGGCACAACAAGATTCTAGTCACTACCACCGACACATCCCCATACCTCGCGCACTTTTCCGTCTCTACCAAAATCTTCACCCGAACACCACCAGCCAAGGAAAAAACCCGGGAGAGCCCGGGTTTGATTGCATTTCAAAATAGCCTATTCAAATCCAACCCTGATCAAACCAATTCTTACCGACGACGGCGTGCCACCACCACCCCCGCCATCCCCAGCAACGCCAATGCGCCAGGCGTGGGCACCACCCGCAACAGTCGCCCGCCCGACTGATTAATTGCGCCCTGCTCGCTCACATAAATGCTCCCGTCCGCCGCGTACGCAACGCCCGTGGCACGAGAAAGCCCAGTCACGATAATCTCGCGCGAGCCATTCGCAGGGTTAAAGATCGACAACACGCCATCGGCCGTGTCAAATCCATACTCAACCACCAACAACCTACCATCGGGCATCGCTTCGATCGCCGTTGGCGCGAACAAATCCGCCACTACATTCGCGCTGATTAATTCCGCTGTGACCGAGTTGTACGACGCGATATACCCCATCCCGCCAAAGGATCCGTAGTAGGACACATAGATCGTGTTCCCGACTTCCGCAACACCTGTGGGCGAAACCAAACCATCCTGTTGCCCGTCGATCAGCACGCCAAACTCCGACCACTGCCCGCCGGGCAACCGCGATGCCGCGTACACCTTGTCGCCGTTCGCGCTAACCGCCAGCAACTGCCCTGAGGCATCTACCGTCAATCCTGTCCAGTTCCCGCCAAAGTCTGTTGGTGCCAGCGCCTGAGTCGTAACACCCGAAAGCGATGCCTCGAAGACCTGCTCAACGCCCGTGTCCCGACCTGCTTCGCCCCAGAACAGCGAGTTTCCCGAGACCGCAAGCCCGGTAGGCCCAAGCCGTACGCCAATAAACGGCGCAACCGCAATCCCGCTCACAATCGGCGTGAAAGGACCGCCCATTTGCCCCTTCAGTATCCGCCCATTGCCAGAGTCCGAAACGTACACAAATCCAGCCGAATCCGCCGCGACCTCCATCGGGTTGTTGAGACCAGTCGCCGCGACCTGAATCGAGTATCCGCTGGCGGCGGTCTGCGCCTGCGCAGTAGTCGTCGTCAAGCCAACCGTCCCGATCATGGCAACAAACCCTACAGCCAAAGCACCTTGGCTGATTTCGCTAGTTAATCCTGAACGCATCACACATCCTCCATTGGCTGTTCCAAACACAAGTAATGAATCCTCGAGACAGCAATCAACGTACCAATATCATGCACGCAAATCACGCATAAACCCAGTATTTACAGAATAAATTCTGTCGATTTCGAGGTCAATTTTGAAATTATTCTCCCTTTGATTCCGATATCGATGTCAGCAACCTGCTCAATCCTATATCCCAGCGTATTCCTAGCCGACCAGTCTCATTCGACTCAACCGAATCCGATTTGTGAAACCAGAGTCGCCGCAACGCATCCAATATTTTGATAGATTCGTGCGTCAGATCGCGCGACGGTATATGTTATCTTTAGTGCGCACAAAAGATCATCAAAGCCGCGTTCATACTATTAGTTGTTATTACAATCTGTCGATCATCACAACCCGTCGAGTATCAGGCAGTATTGCCTTTTGAAAAGGACCATTTCGTGAATACTCAATTCAGTCTGTACAGTCTTTGTCAACTATCCACCAATGTGGCAATTTGCCAATTTGCAACGCGTCAATTTGCAACCCGCCATCTGGCAGCCCGCTTACTCACAACCGTCGGCGCGGCTCTACTCTTCGGCTCCGCCCTCACAGCCTGTGCCGACGCCATCGGCAGTCGCGCCTCTCAGTCCACCCCCGCGCCTTCAATCACGACCACCACATCCGCAGGCGTCTTGTCACCGAGCGGCACGCCAGCATCCTCCTCATCTGCCCCATCAAACACACCCACCAGCGAGTCCACAATGGCTTCCAACACGCCAGCCTCTCCCGTCGTTGCATCAACCGCACCAAGTACCTCGACCCAACTCGCCACCTTTGGCGCTGGCTGCTTTTGGGGCGTCGAAGCTAAGCTTCGCAAGATCCCAGGCGTCACCGATGCCGCCGTCGGCTACACCGGTGGCACGACAACCAGCCCAACATACAAGGACGTCAGCTACAACAAAACCGGCCACGCCGAAGTCGTCCAGCTCACCTTCGATCCTTCTCTCGTCTCCTACCAAACTCTTTTGGACGCATTCTTCGTCCTGCACGATCCCACCCAGCTCAACCGCCAAGGCCCAGACGTAGGCGATCAATACCGAAGCGTCGTCTTCTTCCACACTCCTGACCAGCAGGCTCTTGCCAACCAAACTATTGAACGCCTGAACGCCGCAAAGAAGTTCCGTAAGCCGATTGCCACCAAGGTCGAAGCCGCGCAAACCTTCTGGCGTGGCGAGGAATACCACCAGCAGTACCTCAAGAAAAATGGCCTCGAAACCTGTGGCATCGATGGCCAGTAATCGCACAGCATACAAGCTTGCCCTTTCTACATCTACCTAGCCTTCTCCTGCCTTGCCTTCTCTTGTCTTTGGGTACCCCTTCTCTTCGAGAGGGGGTCTTTATTTTTGCCTTTGCTTTTGTCTTCCTGAATGCCGAATGCATTATTCTCTCTCCTCCCAAAAAACAAACGAGGCCTCGCATGTGCGAAGCCTCGTCGTAGAACTCAATCAAATCACCAACTCACTCACGCACGACGGCGACGCGTCGCGACCAACCCGCTCAACCCCAAGAGCGCGACCGCGCCAGGGGTAGGAACCGTGGTGAACCGGTTGTAGTTGCCGTAGCCAGCCGAAGGACCGTCGAAACCAGGGTTGCCGCCTTGGTTGATGGGGCCAGCGGGGATCGATTCGTTGCTTCCGAAGCTTGTATCAGAAATGTACGCAACGAAGAAGTCAATGTTGCTCGCCAAGCCACCGGTGATGCCGAGGGTCGCAAGTGGGATCACAAACTCGCGGAAAGCGTCATTGCCAGCGTTACCCGCGTTGCTGATGAAGTTGATGGGCGCACCAGACTGAAGTTCAAAGAATACACCGAAACCGCTGGAAAATACTAGCGAGAAATCAGGCAAGAATTCAGGGGCAAAGAGATCGTCAACGTTCGCCGAAAGGTTCGTCGACACGCGCCGTCCACCATCTGCTGCATCGAACATGCTGGCGTCGGTGTGCCCACCTGCGCGCGTGTTGAGGAAGATCGTGACCAAGTTGTCGAGGCCAACCGCGCCGTTCGAGAAACCTATGTACAGGTTGGTGTTGTCCGAATCAAAGCGGATCGTGCCGCCCCCGACCGAGCCACCAAAGCCTGAGCCGCCGCCGGTGTACGAGTAGGCGCCGTTGCCATATTCGCTACCACCCAATGAGCCGTCGGCCGAAGATCCGGCAACATCAAGGTCTACGATCGTGTTGATAAGACCCGAAGCCCCCGCGCTCGCCATACCCGCGAGTGCGCACACAGCCATCGCCGCAATTACCATCTTCATCGTATCTCTCCTAGCGTGCCATCAAGGCACACGTGTGATCCAATCGCCGCTACATCTGTAGAGGCTGCTTTCAGATAACATTGTAACAGATTTCAAGAAATCGCAAGCACAGAATCTGTATACTTCCAAGATTTTTTACGGCCTTCCGCTGCTTGCACCAGCTCAAATCCGAGCCTTTGCTGCGTATCGGACGCGACACGTTCTCGCAAGGCAACTTTCCAAAGCTTGCAAAGTCTCGCCACATCACGCGTCGGCCACGCTCATAGGCAAATCTACCGCCCCAAACTTTCCATAAAACAACAAAGCACCACTTTCGTGATGCCTTGTGAACTATGCATTTACATCAGCCGCAAGGCCGACATGTACAATACTTCTCTCATGAACGCTTGCGTTAAATTCACGCACGACGACGACGCGTCGCGATCAACCCACCCAAACCCAACAGTGCAATCGCGCCAGGTGTCGGAACCGCACGGAATTCGACGTACTCCACTACCAATCGCGCGTTGCCTTCCATACCCGGGCCCATCTGTGCCCGTGCGTCGGCGTTACCAAAATCGCGAACCAAGTTGATGATCTCAGCGTTCGCAGCAAAATCAATACTGAACGCGCCACCTATTTGCACCAAGCTCGATAACACGTCGTATGTGCGGGAGATCGAAGCTCCAACGCTGTTGGGCGATAATCCCTGCACTGGCTCGCCCACTACAACGCCATTCTCAAAGATCGCATCCATTGAGCCAACCCGAGAGATGCTCGGATCGCCACTGCTGTTGCTCGCGCCATAGCCCCAGGCGATGTCGTAGTTGCTGCCGCCCGCATCATTCGCGGCGACTATCGCGTTCACGCGCATTGTGCCCGTGGTGGTTGCGATGCCGAAAGCCGTTGTCGAGAAGCTCGCATTGATCGTGCTATCGACAAAGAACTGGCTTCGCTGCCCGCCGCTGCCACCGATCATCTTCAAGATCATCTCATCAGCGCCATATCCAAGCCCAACAACGAGCGTCGCCGACACAGGCACGCGAACGATCTGGTTCAGCGTTGCCACGCCACCCGCGTCGGGCGCCGTGTTGTTCCAGTGGTTGAGCGAGACCGAACGCGCTTCGCTGCCGATCTGCGGGAAGTTAGCGTTGTTGCCCGTGCCCTGATAGCCAGGGTTGTTGTAGCGGCCCATCGCGCCAGTCGTACCAAAGTTGCCGAATCGTTGGCGTTGCACATATTGCTGCGCAGAAACGTCGTTTCCCGTGACCCAGGGCGTACCCGCCTCATCCATCACGCCAAAGGACGTGTCGTTGAAAGGTCCGACGGTCTGGCCGTTGCCACCGCCACGCTCGGTACCCTGCAAGCCCGTATTGTACGAGCCCGCACCAACCGACTGCCACGTCCAACCACCAGGCAGCATCGTGTTCGTCGGCATAGCGACCGCACACCCAGCAACCAAAGCCACAGTCATCACGCTTATTGCAATACGCATTGTCTCTCTCCAAAATTATTCGGCTCGCATGTACGCGAACTTCGCGCAACGCCATCCGCTTGTCTCGTATCCGCAGTTTCCTGCAGGTGAGCGAATAATAACAAGTTGCAAATTGATTATGGAGATTAAATCAATAACAAACTCAAAAAACGGGGAAAATACTGGGTAATAATCATATTTGATTCTATCTTTATCCGCTTTGGCCGAAAGTATATGCGGGTAAAAACACAAGAAACTCAGGTTCAAACACTAGCCATTCCAGCCAAATGCCCTCTTTAGCTATCGTTCAATTCGCCCGGCGTGTGCGGCTTGGCCTTGTCATTTCTT
>JBBRGG010000193.1:0-6873 GCA_038240875.1 Phycisphaerales bacterium
GATCTAGTTGAGTTTGATCTAGTTGAGTTTGATCTAGTTGAGTTTGATTTAGTTGAATTTCATCTAGTTGAGTTTCATCTGGTGTAAGTTGAGCCTTCGCTGCACCGTCTTTGGCAACCTGCTGATGCAGCCGCTCTTGGACGTATGGCAATTGCGTGAGGCCAAGCAGCGAGGCCAAGCGAGAAGCACGTAACCGCTCGCTCGTCCAGATCGTTGGCGTAGTGCGGCGAGTTACTTCGGCTGCTGCGCCAGCCGATAATCTATCTGAGGGCCAGATCAAAGGTTGTGCGATCGTTTCATTGCGTAGCGTTTCTATTCGTGCACCAGTTATCTGATTCGCTCGCAAATCAGCACGCAAATCATTTCGCTGTGCAGCGGCTGCCACGGTCTGATTATTGGTGGCAGAGTTCGGGTTCACGGCTTGATTGTTTGCAGATCGATCGTTTGTAAATCCATTATTCACGGTTTGTTCGCTTGCAGATCGATCGTTTACAGATTGATCGTTCGCGATACTGATGGCATTGATCCCAGGCTGAACGACGGCGTCATGCGGGATCGTGCCGATGAAAAAAGTAGTGTTCGCCGGAACAACCGGGCGCATTCCACGCTTGGTCTGGACATATTCCGATTGCGGGAAGATCGCGATAAGCCCTCCTGACGCGCGCGCAAACATCGGCGTATTGGCTCGTGCCAACCAACTTGTGTTCCGCCCCGTGAGCCCAAGACGCGACAGATCTCCTTCGATGCGATAGATCTGATCAAAGTTCAAAGGCATCCGCAAGTTCACCGGCATCCGCTTCGAACTCGTCGCGAGCAGCGAGACGTCCTCAAAGCCCGGTTCGATGGGGATCAGTCGCAAGCCATCGAACAGCCCGCCTTTGAAACCGCTGTGCGTGAACGCCCCTGAACCGACGTGTGGCTGGTTGTGCTGGGGCGCGTTCAGTGGTGTTGCGGTCTGCGCCGAATCGGGCCTTGCAGCACTGACCGGAAGAATCAATGTGCTTTGCTGCGCACTAGCGAACGTGCCCACGAAGCCTAGTGCACACACAAGTACAGATGCACGCACACTGGTGCCTACGACCAATTGGTGCGAGCGTCGGCGGCGCGTTGAAGTTCTCGTGCGTGCAACGGGTTCCAAGCGTAACTTCCTTGCGTTGTCCAGCGTCTGTGCACTGTTAAACTCGACCTAGTCGTGTTCGACCCATCCTCTATCGGCATAATACCGTCATAGCTCAATGTTGAAATTCACCAGCAGCCCCTTGGCCGGATCGGTGCCCGGCGGGACGTCTTCGAGAGCCTTGCCTCGCGCGGTCCACCGATATATCGCGTCGAGCAAAGGCCCATCAACATCGTCATAGCCAGTGGTCTTGCCTTCGACAAACTTCGCCTTCAGCACGCGGCCGTCACGCCCAAAAAAGACATTTATTGACGATTTACGCGGGTTCGAGGTCAAGATCGTCGTCATGCTAAAGCGCGGCCGAACCGTACGAACCTCAAGCCCTTGTCCCGCAGCGGGCCTTCCCAGCTTCACGTTGATGCTCGGAAGCTTCGACGTCGGCGACGCATCCGACACGCTCCTTTCCGCTGGCTGGTCACCAGGTGGCACAGGCATGCCCAACTGGTTTGGTTGTTGAGCCGGTTGTTGGTTTGGTTGTTGAGCCGGTTGTTGGTTTGGTTGTCGGGCCGGTTGCACGCTCTGCTGGCCAGATTGGTCGGGCGCAACAAATAGCTGTTCTGCCACTGGTTGTTCTGCGGCGGGTTGCTGCTGCGGGCTCGCTTTCGTCGGATTCACCGAAGCACTCGCCGTAGGATCTGTCAACGCTTCTTCGCGCGTAGATGCCTCCGAACCTTCCTTCGCGCCTTCTCGTGTCTCCGTGGCTGGCTCAACAGACTTTGGCGCTGGTGCAGTCGCAACCGTCATCGGCGCGGGCATCGGTGCAGAAGAAGCTATTGGCAAAGGCACACGCGTAGCTTCAGCTTGTGGCGGCAAAACCGGCTCAGCGAGTTTGCTTGGCGCGAGAGCATTGGCATCTATTGATACTTCTGCGTTCACCTTCGGCGCTACGGGCACGTTGGCTGTTGCCTCTTGCGAGACTGCCGCGACAAGTACGTCACGCAGATCAGGTACCTCACTCAGATCAAGTACCTGAGGCTTGTCCTCGATGGCTGATTTCAATTCCGCGAGTCTACTTTCGTTGATTTGTTCATCATTCAGCGTGGTCGCTGGTGCATCCCGCGCAACAACCTCGGGCGTGCGCACGCCCGTGGTCAGTCCCTCTCGAAGATCATCCGCAACGGCAACACCGAGCCGCAGATCAGGCTGGGGCACCTTCTTTGGCACAAGCCCCTCTGGCGTCGGGTCGTCGGTAGGCAAATCTTCTTCGATCTCGCCAGTCGTAGGCTTTTGATTAGGCTTTGGATTCGTCGTGCTCGGAAAGCTTTGTTCAGGCGGAACAACCGCAGTCAACAACTGCTCATTCGGCACGATTTGTTCCGGAACCTGATCAGGTACTAGCTGCGTCTCTTGCATTGGAAGCGCGTCAGGCAGCGTGCGTTCTGGCGCTTTTACATCAATTGCCGCGCCAGTATTGGTCACTTCGGATTCGCGCGTTTTGAGGTCGGGCTTCGCGGCGTCGTCTCGCTCAAAGCGCGCAAGGTCAGCAGCAGTAGCCTTTGGAATGAGGCGCTCGAACGCATTACCTTGGGCGGGTTTTTCAGGCTCAGGCAGAGTCTGATTCGTTGCTGCTGGATTTGAAGGCGAAACTGACTCGAAACTCGTTGACGCCTCGCTACTCGACGCCGCAGTATTGGAAGCGGAAGCTTCAGAAGCTGAAGTTTGTGACGCGCCATTGGGCACAGGCACACCCGGCGCGGTTGACCACGCAGGCTGATCAAGTTCAAAGAACGGTGCCGAATGCTCGGTTACTTCGGCGAAGCCCAACCAAGATTCTGTTTTCTGGGCCGATTCCTCGATCCCGAGCCTGGTTTCAATCGGCTCGGGTGGCGCGAGTGCTGGTCTGGGAAGTTCGGGCGAAATTGGCGGTGAGATTGGCGGTAGTGGTGGCGGTTGGATTGGCTCAAGTTCAGTAAGCGGCGGCGGCACAAGCGCGAGTTCGATCGGTATTCCAGCGTCCTCTACCGGTTCGTTGAGCGACCACTCAAGCCCATCGAGCTTACTCGTAGCGGCGATTGCTTGCGCGGGTTCGCTACCCAGCGTGCTCTGCGAGAGCGTGATTAACAGCCCGCCATGAAAGACGCCGCTGGCAACAAAGGACAAAGGCAGCGCGTACGACATACTCGTACGCACCTTGGTGCGCGCAGAAGAGTCGGTGGTATTCGCGCGTGCCGGGTTGTTCATGGATCAGGTGTAATTCTGAAATGCGTGGTGTGTCATGCAAGGTATATCTGCTTCTTACATATACGCACCGGTGGAATGAATTGTTGAGTGTATTTGCGTGCAACGCTCGTAAATTGTCCGTCAAACGTACCTTCCCGTTTGAGAATTCTAGGTGCATTTCCCTAGTGCCTACGCACATACAAGTGGATTAATGAAACCCAAAGCTACTTCTCAATGCGCCACCGCGCCATCGCCTTGCAAACTTTGTCTCTAGCTTCTCGCCATACACTCCGGCATGGCTCGCAAGCTCAATCTATCGCGAACCGATGAACCACGCGCCAGGTTCCAGCTTGGCCCACATGCCGATGTACTTCGCGTGCTTACGTGCGAAGAAATGCGTGCGTACGACGCGCGAGCCGTGGCGGAGCTCGGGCTGCCTTCGATCGTGCTGATGGAAAACGCATCGCGTAACGCTGCGGTAGTCGCTATCGAGCTTTTCGAAACAGCCGATATTCCAGCAGCCAGCGAAGCTCACCAGTCACAAGTTCTTATCTTCTGTGGCACGGGCAACAACGGCGGCGACGGCTTGGGTATCGCACGCCACCTCACGATCCAAGGCGTGCTGCCTCGCGTTGTCTGCGTTGGCCTGCTCGCCGAACTCAAAGGTGATGCGCGAATCATGGCCCAAGCTTGCGCCGCGCTTGGGCTCGACATCATCGAAGCCAACGCCCAAGATGCCTTCGACCACTTGGAGCATAATAGCCCGCCCACGCTCATCATCGACGCGATCTTTGGTACCGGGCTTTCAAGGCCGCCCCAGGCTGCTGCCCATGCCGCGATCAACGCCATCAACACCCTCGCGCGACGCGGCTCGCTCGTTCTTGCGATCGATGTTCCAAGCGGCTTGAACGCCGACACAGGCGTGGCGATGGGGGTCGCTGTGCACGCGGACGTAACCGTGACGTTTGCGGCTCTAAAGCCGGGACTGCTTCAACTTCAGGCACAAGAGTTTGTGGGTGAGCTTGCGGTTGTGGACATCGGCGTGCCGATAAATTTCGCCGAGGATCTGGGAACGCGCTTGCCCGTCGAGCTCTTTGATGCCTTAAGGTCGTTGCCCGACGTGACCGAAGCACATGGCAGGATCCAAGTCAGCCATTCTCATTCGCCAAACGACACCATGTCGTCCAGCGAAGCAAGCGACGACACGCGCAACAGGGATCTTGGCACCACCGACTTCGCCGCTCGGCACGAGGTGGAGATACCCCGCTCACGAACCCGCCATGTATGAGCAGTAGCGCGGAGGGCGGGGCGCGATGGGCGGGGCGCGATGGGCGATGGGCGATGGGCGATGGGCGATGGGCGATGGGCGATGAGCGATGAGCGATGAGCGATGAGCGAAGATGATTCTGCGTGCCAAACACACCCGCAGCTCTTGCCGCTTTCCTATGCTGGAAATATGAGCCACACCGCACCAACGCATATGCCCGTGACTGGAGGCATGCCACTTACCAAGTCGGTGCTGGGCGTCTTTGCCACACTTGCTTCCGGCGAGTTGTTGCTGCTTCGTCACGTCGTCGGCGTCGGCCTTAACTACGCGGCTCATGCGCACGAACAAGGTAAGCCCGCCCCCGAACGCCCCGTTCTCTTCTCGAAAAACCCTCTCGCATGCGCCCTCAATGGTGACACCATCGTCATTCCCAAGATCTGCCAAGATAAACAGCAGGTAGACTTTGAGACCGAACTCGCCGTCGTACTCGGCACTGCTCCAGCCAACGTCGGCACCGGCGCGCCACTCGCCAACCTTCTCGGGCAGCCAAACGGTTTGCCTAATGGCTTGGCTCATGGCTCTGGCGCGAAACTCATCAAAGACGTCTCTGAAGCCGACGCGCTGTCGTGCGTCCTTGGGTACTGCGTTGCCAACGATGTCTCCGCTCGCTGGTGGCAAAAAGATGGCTCTGGTGGCCAGTTTTACCGCGGCAAGTCCTTTGACTCCTTCTGCCCGCTTGGCCCCTTCCTCACTCCTGCTGCCAACGTTCCCAACCCCCAAGCACTCAGGCTGTTCGCACGGCTCAATGGAGTCGAGATGCAGAACTCTTCCACCTCTGACATGATCTTTTCTGTCGCGCGACTCATAGCCGAGATGAGCCGAGGCACCAGCCTTTTGCCTGGCACAGTGATTTTAACCGGCACACCCAGCGGCGTTGGGTTCGCACGCACTCCTCAGGTCTTTATGAAACCAGGCGACACCATCGAAGTGGAAGTTGAATCTCTTGGTGTGCTCTCAAACCTGGTTGCAGATGAGTAGGTATCTTTCAGCGTACGGCTGCCAGCCTTCCTAGAATCGCTGTTGCGCAGGCTCGAAAGGTTCACTCGTGCGCGCAGGCGTGTGACTCTCGAAATGTGCTTGTTGAGCCACTTGTTCTTTCCAAACTCAAACTATGGCTGGCAAACGCAAATCCGACGACCACGACCCCCTCATCGAGAATCGCCGGGCACGCTTTGACTTTGCAATTGAAGAAGAGCTCGAAGTCGGCATTGTGCTAGGCGGATCCGAGGTCAAGAGCGTGCGCGCGTCCAAGGTCTCTTTGGGCGAAGGCTTCATCATGGCGAAGGAAAGCCCGCCTTCGCTCCTGCTCTATGGCGTGAACATTTCCGAGTACGCACCCGCCGCGAGCATGGGGCACAGGCCGGTTCGGCCGCGCTCGCTGCTGGCGCACAAGAAGGAAATCGTCAAGCTCTCGCGCAAGTCCGCGATCAAAGGCATGAGCATCGTGCCACTCAAGATGTACTTTAAGAACGGGTACGCCAAGCTGCTCATCGGGCTAGGCAAAGGGCGAAAGTCGCACGACAAACGCGATGCAATCGGCCAGCGCGAAGCCAAACGCGACATGGAACGCGCCATGTCACGCAAGAGGCTGTGAAGGAAGCAGCGCGAGTCGGGAATCGCGAACTGCCAATCGAGAAGAAAGCGAATACCGAAAACCGCAAAAGCGAAAATAGCTAAGCAAGACTGATGCGAAGATACCGCATTGTCTGTGCCGAGTGCCTTTGTCTTCGCCTCTACCTCAGCCAAATGCCGAATACATAAAAAAAGAAACAGCCTTGGTTTCCCAAGGCTGATCACTACATTGTGTTGTGTTTCGTTCACAAGGTGGTGTACACCAAGTGATCGAAGGGTTTACCAGCTGCCACGGCCGCCGCCGGAGCCGCCGCGACCACCGCCGCCGCCGCCGCCACCACCACCGAAGCCACCACGACCGCCGCCGCCGCCACCGGCTTCACGAGGCTTGGCTTCGTTGACGGTCAGATCGCGACCATCGACGTTCTTGCCTGACAAGGCTGCCATCGCAGCCTTGGCTTCCGCGTCGTTGTTCATCTCAACGAAACCGAAACCGCGGGGACGGCCCGTTTCGCGGTCCATGACCAACGAAGCCGAGGAAACCGCGCCGTGGGGCTCAAAGAGAGCCTTCAACTGGGATTCCGTGGTGCTGAACGACAAATTACCTACGTACATCTTCATGCTGCATCCATCCAAA
>JBBRGG010000194.1:0-6721 GCA_038240875.1 Phycisphaerales bacterium
CGAAGCGTGCCACGCGCGAGCGCGGGCTTTAAGAGCTGTGCCGCGTCGTTGGTGCCGGCTGCGCCACCCGCGCCCATGAGCGCGTGGATTTCATCGATGAAAAGAATGATGGGCTTGGGCGAAGCTTGCACTTCGTCGATCACGCCACGCAAGCGATTCTCAAACTCCCCCTTCATGCTCGCGCCAGCTTGAAGCAAGCCAACATCAAGCTCGAGCAGGCGGACATCTTTGAGCTGTGGCGGTACGTCGCCCTTAACGATGCGCTGGGCAAACCCTTCGACAACAGCGGTCTTTCCCACGCCTGCTTCGCCGGTCAAGATTGGGTTGTTCTGACGGCGGCGCATCAAGATATCGATACACTGGCGGATCTCTTCGTCGCGTCCAACGATCGGGTCCATCTTGCCCGAGCGAGCCTGCTCGGTGAGGTCTTTGGTGTAGCGGTTGAGAGCTTCTTGCTTGCCCATTTGTGCCGGGGCCATCGCGCCGCTGGCCTCGCCGGGCGCGCCAGAAATGCCGCGATCGTTCGCAGCCGACAGCACGGCTTCGGGGCTGCCATCGGTAACCTTCACGAACTGTTCGCCAAGTTGATCGGCGTTGATCTTGTCGAACTGCTTGGAAACCTTGAGCAGCTCAGGCCGAAGCTCGGCACTCTTCAACATGCCCAGGATTACGTGCCCGGTGCGGATGGAATTATCGCCATATTTGAGCGAGGCGTACGTCCACGCGCGCTCGATGGCTTCGATGAACTTCGCTGAAATGTCGGAGATACTCGTCGCGCCGCGAGGCAGGCGGTCCAGCGTTGCCTGCGTGTCGGCGACCAATTGTGCAAGGTCAAGGTTTGAAGCCTTGATGATGCGGTGAAGGTCGGTGTCCTGCGCTTGCATGAGCTGATGAAGCCAGTGGACAAGCTCGACGTAAGGGTTGCCACGCAGCTTGCAGAAGACGGTGGCGCCTTCGACAGCTTTATAGCCGATGGAGTTGAGCTTGCCAAAGAGTGCGGAACGAGAAATGTCGGACATACGCGGCTCCGAGAGAATGTGTACGTGATGAACTAAATGAGCTTGAAATGCGTTTACTTAATTCCTGCTTGCTTGAATGTGCCTGCTTGAACACGATCGTTACGCGTAGTCATACTTCTTCGACTACCTCTTGCCTCTTGCCTTCTACCTTCTGCATTCTGCCGTCCCGAATGCCGAGTGCTGCTTTCCTATTCCCTAATGCTCACTTCGCAACGTCAGGTCTTCGCGAACTTCGGGGCTGGCTTGACTGTGGATCCACGAAGTCCAGCCTAGCCGCGTACCCGAACCTAATCGCGACTTGGGCACTTGGTCCGCCTTTAAGATCAGCACGGCTTCCCACCAGAACTCATCGCCCAAATAATTTCGAATCCACGCATCGATTCGGCGAGCGGTTCGCGTGCCCGGCAGCATCCGCTGATACTGCTCCAGCGACATCGGTCCAAGCCGAAGCTTGAACGCGCTGCCACAGTCAAAGACGCGCTTGCCGATGACGCCACCAGTCGCGCCGATGCACCCCGCAGGCCTGCCCGCTGGCGGCACCTTCCCCAGCGAAATATGGTAATCATTTGGAATCTCGGTCCAACGGCCTAAAAACTCTTCGACCTCAACCTCCACACCCAAATACTCGTGCAGCATCGCGCGGATACCTTCGGGATTCTTGACAAGATTGGCAAATCGACCACTGAAGTGAAGCTTGCCAAGATCAGGAATGCTGTCGCGATGCCGAAGCGTGTCCATCCCCAGACCAAACAAACTGCCGATGTACGTGGCATATCGATCTTGCTCGCGCGCGAGCGAAAGTTGGCGAGCAACGTCACCATCCGACGTCGACGCGCCCGGCTCCCAGCGATCAAAGCTCGCTGGCAACTGGCTCGCGGCCCACGCGCGATAAAACAAGCTCACCATCCGATGATTGAATACATCCAAAAACCGCGCAAAGGTGTGATCCTTGTGATGGATCTGGCGTTCGCGCGCATACTCAGTAATATGCAAAGGCATCGGGCCATTGGGCCCCATCAATCCCATGAAGTTGACGAACAAGCGGGCGGCAGCCGTGCTCGTTGCTGGGCGATACTCCCACAGATTACAAGGCGAAAACGCCAGCGATGGCTCTTGTGCAAATCGTAACGGATCTTCATCTGCACGGCTCGACTTGCCCACGCCCGGCAGATCATTTCGCAGTGCTTCGAGCCGTCGAACAGCGGTAAAGAAATCAAATTTCCAAGGTTCCGCCGCAAGAGCACGAATGAACTCTTCTTCGCCCGCACGATCTGGATCGCGCGGACCAACGCCACTCTCATGCTTACTTTGCGTCGGCATCGGAACCGGTTCACGCAGCGTGCCCGAGGCAGACTTTGTACTACCCGCGCTAGCTGCGGAAGAGTCGAGACTGTCACCACGAACTTCGCCACGAGCCAGCCCCTCACGAGCAGCAGCCGCAAACTCTGATGAAGCTGGCTTTACCCCCGCGCGCAGCATCGCCTCAAGTGGATCCTCATTGGAACCACCCGCATCAACACCCGAACCACCTCGCTGCCCAGGATTGGTCGGCTTTAATGGATTGGTCGCTGGCCGACCCGTGCGCTCCACCGCATGATCTCCCCGCGCTCGTACGAGCGCACCACAGTTTCTGTAAAGCTGTTCATCGACACGTACCGCGCGAAAAACTGTTCAAGCACCGCGCCGAGTAGGAACACGCCCGTGCCTTCAAATTGCGTTTCTTCAAACGTGACCGTCACTTCAAGCCCGCGCGCAAACGCGACCGCGCCCGCGCTAGGTACGCGCCGAACAATTGCTCGCGCATCAACACCTCGCAACCCATCAACTTGCTTGCGCAGCGTCGCTGAGTCGGCCTGATCGTTGACCTGCGGGATGTACAGCCTCAATAGGTCTTTCAACGCCGACGCGCCATGCCGCTCGTCTTCGTCGATCTTGCCATCGCCATTGAGATCTTCATCAACGATCGACAAATAGTTCAACGACAGATGGCTGATGAGTCGCCAACTCGCGTCGCCCTCGGCGTGGCTCGGCCTTGGGTGCGTCGGCCCGGCGACCACTCGCACCGCTTCCACCGGCGCGCCGATATCCAGCGTGAAGTCGGTCTTGCCCTTGCCAACCGCCATTTGCAAAGGTAAATCGCGATTGGTGCACAGCGTATCTACGCCCAGTTGCCGAAGCTCTGGGCTATACGGCGCGTTCTTGGCATCGACCAATGACAAGTACACTTCGCTGCCAGTGTACCTCGAGCGTGGCCCTTGTCGCTGCTCGCGATCCGACGCTGCCCGGGGCACACGGTTGACGGCGAAGTACGCCGCCTGTTCATATCCCTCGCGCCCGTCGCTGTCTTTGGCCGTGTAAAAGGGTTGAAAAATCCGCTCGTCGCCACTCTTTGATCCAAAGCCGGTGACGCCTTTGACGCGAAAGACTTCAAAGTCCAAAGGCTTGGTCCGATCGGGAATGACCTGGAACTCACTCGACCGATCCGAAACCATGATCCGGTCGGCACGCTTGGGGAAGAGGTTTACCGCAGGCACCGCGTTGGCAAGGAAATTCTCGCCACTGACCGCGCCTTCAAGCTCTACGTTTTCCTGCGTAAATGCCAGGATCACATCGACAATCTGGCCATCACACCGCCTGAGGCCACGGCTGATATCGCCGATGTCCGTGAACAAAAACCGCTCCGGGAACGCGAAGTATTCATGCAGCAGCCGATACCCCTGAAAGCTTCGCGCGTCATACGGCAAGAGCCCCTCGTCGGCGCGATAGCCAACCCGCTTGACATAATTCTGGCCGCCCTCGGGGCCAAAGGTTTCCTGCCAAGTGCCAGGCTTATTCCCATTAGGTGGCGGCCTCACTACAACCGCTTTCACGTGCGCCAACATTTGCTCATACAGCCTGAAAGGCGTCGCATCCGAACCCTTCAAGAAGAGCCGAAGCGTCTTCATGTCCACGACTTTCCAAGGCAGCGATGCCGTGGTCTTAAGCCGCAGCCGAAGCCCCGCACGCACACCCGAAAGCCCGACCGCATCTTCGCCCCCGCCCCACACGCGATGAAGCTCTAGCAAGCCCACGTCGCGCGTGTAGTACCGCGCTTCAAGAACCTGGAATGGCCAGAGCGTGAGGTCTTGCGATGTGCGATATTCGCACGAGGTTTGCCCACGGCCAGCCTGCGACCGCATCGACGTGCCACGCGGCACCACATGCCCGTCGGCGAGCCCCGCTTCACCAGGCTCATGCTTCATCTGCACAACGCACATCGAAGGCGTTGGCGCAAGATAATGCGGGCACACCGTTTCGAGAAGGTTCTGCGTGAACCGCGGAAACTCCGCGTCGAGCTTCAGCTGCACGCGAGCCGCGAGGAAGGAAAAACCTTCGAGCAGGCGTTCTACGTACGGATCCGGACACGGAAAGTCCTCGATGGCCAATCGGCCAGCGACCTTTGGAAACTCGCGTGCAAATTCCTTCGCAACCGTCTGGAGGTGGCGGAGTTCACGGTCGTAATAGCGGAGTAAGCGTCGGTCCATGCGGTGCAGCCAATACTCTCAAAATCGAGAACACGTTTAGAGAAGACGTACACGAAACGCTACGAGCATCCACGCGTTGCCACAACTCTCGCGAAAGCACTTCTGCCAAACTCACCTGCTCGCCTCGTACCCCTGCAGCTTGTCTTTGTTCATCCCGAATGCCGAATGCCGAATCCCAAATGCCTTCTTCATGACACCCGATCCTTGACCTCAAAGCGTCCGGTTTCGAGATCGACTTCGGTTTTCAAGAACAGCGCCTCAGGCATCGGGATCGGGCACAACTCGCCATTGATCTCGAATCGATATCGATTGGGCTGGTTGTCGCTGCCACCGCTGGTGTCTTCGACCGCGCGAACCGACAAGCTCTTCCGCGTGATCCTTGGTTCAAACGCCACGATTGCCTCATACACCATCTGTTCAAGTCGGCCAGCCTTGATGCCCGACGTCGTAAGCCCCGTCAAATCCGGCAGGCCATAATTCACAACACTCTTGGCCACCACGTCGTATGACTGGATCTCGTCATCCATCGGGTGTGCCGCCGCATTAAGCAAGTGTGACAAGTCGCGCAGCACAGCAAGGCGGATCTGCCGCATCGACATCACGCGCCGCTCACGGCTTTCAACCTTTGATGTCGGCTCATCGTCCGTCAGTCGATCCAGCAACGAAGGCTGGAGCCGATCGGTCGTGGTTAACTCAGCCATGACCACCCCCACCACCACCACTCACGCCCGCGCCGTTATCCGCTGGCGTTCCGCCGGGCATCCCGCCGGGCAGGCCAGTCTTCATCGCTCCCGAGGCGATCAGCTTCGCCTGCATTTCTTCCGCCCGTTTGGCGTGCACATCCATCAACGCCGCCTGCAGCTTCGCCGGGTCGCCCAGCACGATGCGTTCGATCTGCATCAACGCGTATTCGCCTTGATCCGTCGCGAGCACGCGCTGACCCAAAGGCGTATCCCCATCGGCTCCGCCCAAAATCGTCGTCCGCGCCATCCGCACCGCAGGTGGCTGCGACGCAATCTCAGAACCCGGATACCGCGTCGGAATCAGCGCCACTTGCTGCCCGCCGCTGCCGAGCACGAGCTTGGCAGGCGTCCAAACGATGTCGCGCAAGTCTACCGGAGCATCAACCTCGATCATCAGAATGTGCGAATAGGGAATCCAGTAATACTTACCTTCGATGATGGCTTCGAGCATCGGCCCCAGCCTTGCGTCGTAGTCGGCGATCCATTCAAACGGAATCGCTTCTCCCTTTTTCGCTGGCCCTGAATCGTCGCCTTTTGTCCCCACCAATTCGATTTTGCCCGAGATCGCCGGTGCCGCGTCAAAGGCTTTGGTCCGAAGTTCCGCCGCGGCGTCTTCGTTTCCCTGGCCCGACATCATCGCCGCCTGAATCACTTGCGCGACCCACTCAGAAGGTTCACCCAACACCAAAGGCGTCCTTCGCCCCGCGAACACTTCCTGGCGGTATCGCTCGCACTGCATCGCCGGCTTGCACACCTGGGCCATGAGCTGTGCAGATGGGTCCATCTGGGCCGCGATGTCGAGCTGGTCCATCGCGCGGTCCCACTGTCCCATGACCGCCGACAACTGGAACATAAATATGCGCAGCTTCGCGTCCTGTGGCTTGGCACGGATCTGCGTCGCAAGCGCCGCTACACACTCATCGAGTTTACCTTCGCGTACCAGCGTTTCGGCTTGCATCCCGCTTCCTCCAATGCTCAATTCAACACACACATCCAACTACTTCATGCCACACAACCGAAGCGTCGCGATGTCCTTCGCACGCAGCTACTCACAACAAGCCCTAGACATTCGCAATCCCAGCATGAACACACAATCCAGACCAAGTTACAGAATACTCGACTTTCGGCCTTCGTGTCGGCCAATGCACGAGTCTATGTGCAAGATCCACGGAATTTCGTCGTCGTAAAAAAGACGCACGCGCCGGACATGCCGACGCGTGCGCGAGTGAACCTGTTGTTGGCACATTTCAGTCGACCGTTCCAGAGCAAACACCAGTTAGGGTGCGTTGCCTTGATTGATCGAAGAACGTGCCAGTCCTCAACGGTGCAGGAATTAGATGGTCTTGTTGACCTTCATGTCCCAACCACCATGGACTGGACCACCCTTGGGCTTGCCGTCCTGGCCCTGTTCCTGGTAGTCGATGTAGCACTGGGT
>JBBRGG010000195.1:0-6624 GCA_038240875.1 Phycisphaerales bacterium
CGGAATTCAATGCAATTGGTATTAGAGCTTCTCTTAGAATGAAGAAGTAAAAGGATAAACACATGCCAGACGCCTGTGCCACGAGAAGAGACTACTCATTCTCTGAGGGCAACGCGGTTGAAATCTGGGTTGTCTTGGTACTCTTGCTCTTCGAGAGAGGATTAAACTCTATTTTCTCTGCGTAGCCTTACTTGTTTTTTTCAGGTGTAATTCATATCAACCTTAGCCATTGTATGTTTGGACGTAAAAACAACCTCGCCCTGGGGTTACCAGGGCGAGGAAGCGTCAGGTTCTGAGTCATTGCCCTATCCAGCGTTGAGACCAATGGGCAAGCCCAGCGGTACAAGTTGGAGAGGAAGCGTCACCATTTAGCGGCGACGACGGACAGCGACGATGCCGCCGAGTCCGAGAAGGGCGAGAGCGCCTGGGGTGGGAACAACGTTGATGAAAGCGGTGGTAGTAATGATCGAGGTCTGGAGCCCAGCGATGTTCTCGGCCTGAGTACGGAACCATGCGAACTCGCGAAGGCCAGTCGTCGGGTTACGACGCAGTCCGAGCAAAGGAGCGTCGACCTCCATCGTGCGAAGGCTGGTGTCAGAGCCGAGAGTGATGGCGAGGCGAAGAACTTCAATGTCCACGAGTTGGAAGCTGAAGGGCGCAGCAGGGGTAGAAAGGCTGAATGGAGCCTGGCCGACAGAAATGCCACCAGCAGAGTTGAAGTTGTTCGCGGCAGTGACACCGGAGGTTGCGCCAACGCCAACCCAGTTGGTCGGGGTGTTCTGAGCACCGCGACGGTAGGGAATACCCATGATCACGTTGTTGGTGTGGCCACGCAAGATGTTAGTGGTGGAAACGCCAGCGGCGGCGAAGGGGGAGATACGGCCGTAGGGGTTGGTGATACCAATAGCGCCGGGGGCCGCGCTGTTGCCGCCGAGGTTAGCGAAGGCGTTGAGTGTGTCACCAGGAGCGTTCAAGTTCC
Organism: Phycisphaerales bacterium; assembly: GCA_038240875.1. GTDB lineage: Bacteria > Planctomycetota > Phycisphaerae > Phycisphaerales > UBA1924 > JBBRGG01. Next base: position 980 of record JBBRGG010000195.1, read on the forward strand.
AGTTCGAAACGGTGGGCTGCATGTTGGCAGTCGCGAGGCCTGCGGGCGCCGTGGTGCCGGTGTACGAGATCAAAGCGCGAAACTCAACTGACTGGCCTGGGAGGGCGTTGATGCTGCTAGCCCAAGAATCGCTGCTGCCAGCGGTCCGAACCTGGAAAACCAAGGTCGACTGCGCGGAAGCGATGGCAGCAATGCCAGCGACCGCAACCATACCAACAATCACGTTCTTCATGTGTCTCTCTCCGAAGGGAATTCCAACGAGCCGGGCACACAACTTAGCATGCCTAGCGAACGTTCAACGTCAGTATGGTACCGAAACCATTCTCTACGTCAATACATAAACATGCATCTTGTTGCGTTCTTTTTGCAAACTTGGTTGCATAACACGATATTCGCATTATGATAGGCATATATCTACGATCTTTCGTACCTCTATAGGGCAATTCGCCAGTGGTTTTGCTTGCCCATGTCAGATGTAGACGAGGTACGGCTCAGAAAAGTCGATTTTCTCGCGATCGATTTCAGGCTGCATGCTGTGTAATTGAGCGTGAATCTGCGTGGTTATAAAGATGTGCCGCGCGACGTTGCGCGAGTGTGAAAAACGCTTGTTTTCACGCTATGAATGAAAAAAAACAAACCCCTTCTTGGAATTGAACCAAGAAGGGGCGAGTCTTCATCTAGCATTGCGAGCTATTTCTCGCGGATCACTGGCATGCACCACTCACAACAAAGTCAAGAGGTGGTTACGTGTCAGCATCGCTGGCGAGCATAGTTGCTTAGCGGCGACGACGAGCGGTGACCAAGCCACCCAAGCCCAAGAGAGCAAGAGCGCCAGGAGTGGGAACAACGTTGATCAGCGCGGTTTCAATCGTGACTGCACCGGTGACAAGACCAATGTTGTCGGTGGCCGAGGCATGCCAGTTGACCGAGCGGACACCATTGACTGCACGGTGACCTGGGAGAGGAGCATCAACGGTGAGGGTGCGGTCAGCGGTGCCACCGAGAGTGATAGCGAGGCGAAGAACCTCGACGTTCTGGGTTTCCTGGCTGTATGGAGGATCGACAAGGGGGTTTACCTGGCCGAAGGGCTTGTTGCCAAGAGCGATACCGCCAGCGCCGTTGGTGTTGTTCGCGCCAGCGGTGCCGGAGGTTGCGCCAACGCCAACCCAGTTGGTCGTGTTGTTCTGTGCAACGCGAAGGTAGTTGATGCCAGCGACGAGGTTGGTGTGGCCACGAAGAGCGTTGGTGGTCGAGATGCCAGCGACGGCGAAGGGAATGATGCGGCCGTAGTTGCCTGAACCAGCGACTACGCCACCGGTGGCGGGCGAGGTGCCAACGTTACGGAAGGGGAGGAGCGTGTCGGTGGCGGAGTTCCAGTTAGAAACGGTGGGCTGGAAGACGAGGGCCGAGATGCCGAAGGCTGGGATGGAGCCGGTGTAGGTCGATAGAGCGCGAAACTCAACGGTGGAACCGGGGAGAACGTTAAGGTTGGTGGACCAGGCATCGGTGCCGAGCTGGCGAACTTCCCAACGCAAGGTCGTGCCATTCTGAGCGGCGGCGACTGCAGCGATACCGGCGAGAGCGACCAAAGATACGATCACATTCTTCATGACAATCTCCTCACAAACCAAGTGTGCGGGCTTAGCCCAATTTCCCATGACGCTGGAAGAACGAACGACTCGTTCCTGACAATGGAAGAGGTACACCACGGCGCAGAGAATGCCAACCATTTTGCAAAGTGATCCGCACAGATTGCAATTTTGTTGTGTCGAAGAGTCATAAATTCATCTGTACAGGGTATTTTTGAGAGAGAAAACCACCATAACGTGTGATTTTTTTCTTGCGCAACGTGTCAAAACATCGCATTCGCTCTCTTTGATATTCATTATTGAGATGCTGGTTGGGCGCAGCTGAGCCGCCGAAGGGCGAATCTCTTCGCGGCTTGGCAAACCCTCATTTGTTGAGGCACCTCGCTCGCAGGCAAGTTCACTCTATGTGACAATCTTTCCAGATGAGAATGTGGCCAGATGAGAATGTTGCCAGATGAGAATGTGGCCAGATAGGCTGTCTGGTCATTTGCTTACTTGCAAGGTTTTTGTTAAGTCGCAGGCGGATGGCACTAGGTAGCTCTGAGCTGAAAGGGCCTTGGGAAATCCTCGAGCTCTGCCTAGAACGAGCCCACTTGCAGTTCTGAGCAAGTGCGTGATCTGCAGAATAGCTCTGGGAATGGCTACGCTGGTTACCGACTGACGTTTGCCAGGACGCACCTTAGGAATGACGCTCATGGAACGGCCCGCGTTTAATGTCAACCAAACTCACCCGGCGTCATCTGGCTCTCCAGCAGCCTTTCCATTTGACAACGCTCAACAGCAACCCACGGCTAAACCTGTCGAAGTGCTCGCGAGTTCACCTGATTCGCTTAGGCAGCATTCGTATCAAGGCGTTGCTTCTGGATTGCGTAGCGAAGAATCCACGCGCGTGCCAAGTGAGCGGCTATTGGTCGATGTGATGGCGGGCGCGTCGCGCATCGAAAAGAAAGTTCTTGATCATGGCTTCATCGCGCTGGTTGATGTCATGCCTCGATTAGTTCCCGAGGGACAGACCGCCGATCAGGCAATCGTGCAAGCTGCGCGCGTTAGCTATGGCGACGGCACGAAGAAAGTAAACGAAGACCGCGGCTTGATCCGCTATCTGCTTCGCCATCGGCACACAACGCCACTCGAAATGGTCGAGCTTAAATTCCACGTTGCGATGCCGATCTTTATTGCGCGCCAATGGATACGCCATCGCACCGCCAACGTTAATGAATACTCCGCGCGGTATTCCATGGTCCGCGATCGCTTCTATCGCCCGAGCCTCGAATCTGTCCGCAAGCAAAGCAAGGCCAACCGTCAAGGCGGCGACGACACTTTCTCTACTACTGACGCGCAAGACATCCAAACCGCCAACGATTTTCTTGGATACCTCGAAGAAGTCGAAAAGGCCTATGGCAAGTACGTCGGCCTGACCGAACGGGGCGTTTCTCGCGAGCTTGCTCGCATGGGCCTGCCTGTCAGCGTCTATACCGAGTGGTACTGGAAGTGCGACCTGCACAACACGCTGCGGTTTTTGTCGCTTCGGCTCGACCCGCACGCGCAGCTTGAAATCCGTGCGTATGCACAGGCGATGCACGATTTGATCGCGGGGATCGTGCCTTTGACTATGGAAGCTTGGCGAGATTATGACTATGAGTCGATGCACTTGACGCGGCTGGAGATCGAAGCGATTCGGAGCGGAGCCGCACAGATTAAAAGTGAAAACTCACGCGAGCAAGCCGAGTGGCAGGCAAAGCGCGAGAAGCTGGGCTTGGCGTGATTGTGGGTTGAAGTCTGAAAGCCGCTGTTTGTCTAGCTGGCTGCTTTATTGGAGTCGGGTCTATTTAGACTCGGTAGCTGATTCTGGTTTGAAATCAGTTTTGGGCTCTAGTTTGGCCTGAGGCTGGGGCTGTGGCTTTGGCTGGAGTTTGGGAAAGAAGACGATGTCGCCTGCGAAGGTTTCGCGAACGTGTTTATCGTTCATGTAAGATTGAGCCCGTGCTTTGTCGACCCATGCCTGCTGGGTGATGGGCTTGTCATTGGTGTCATAGACGGAGCGACCTTGGTCGTCGATGCGATCCCAGCCAATTGAGTACACAATCGGGCCTTCAGGCGTGACGCGATAGCGCAATGGATTGCCATCACAGTGATCCAAAGGCACCGTGGGGAGAAAGATCGGCACAACTGCGTCGAGGGTCGCTGGCCACACACGATTTGCCAGGCGGTAGCGTTCCATTGCAACAACGACCATCGTGGCTTCACGCGTTTGTTGAGTGCGATCGCTTTTGACAATTACGCTGCCAAAAGCAGGCATCAGAGTTACTATGACCGGGTTCGACAGATTCGACTGGTGTATGTGCGCAGTGAATGACGTGTCGGGGTTAGTCTCCCATTCCCAGATTGGCGTTTGTTCATACTTCTCCGCGGCGGCGAATGCCTTTTTCCATTCTACGAGGGTCGCCTTGCGACCTGGGACAACCGTCATGATCGCTGGCCCTAGCGCGTGAAGCGTGGCCGAGGAATCCATCACGCGTTCAAAGGGAGGTGATGATGAAAGCTGTTGCAAAAACCGAAGACCCGCGGGCGTGAGTCGGCCATCCCCATTGCCATCGTCGGTAAATATGCGCTGGAGGGTGTCTTCAAAGTAATCGGTTTCGTTTCCAAGATGCGCCCGAATCTCATTTGGTCCACTGTCCTTGGCAAACTCTTGGGCAATTACAGCCAATTGTGCGTCGTTGAGCACGCCTGGGTAGGACGCGATGATCTCGATTGTCGACTCCCACACGACAGTTGCAATTGCCATCGCGATTAGATCGCTGAGCATGAAAGGCATTTTATCTACTTGCCGAGCCATGCCTAGGAGCGTGCGCACATTTTGGACCACTCGTTCGCCATCGCGTGCGTCTGCAGCGACGAGCGTGTCCATCTTTACGTACAAGGCGAGCCGCCGCATAGGTCCAATGGGCTCGAGCGAAGTCTCATAGAGCGTTGGGTTTTCTTTGACGAGATTCGCTGGTGGTGTTTGCGCCGATGATTTCGCGTTGATTTCATCAACTGGAACCGGCACATTCGAAGGGTTGTATGTTTGGCTGAGTACAGGTTCGGGAGCCAAGCCCAATACATACCCAAGTGCTGGCAACTTCGCCGCTGCCCGAACTCGATCAAGCTGTGGCTTTGCGCGATCAAGCCACGCGCGAGCAGCCTCAAACTCTGGCGTGCCAGGCTGCGCGTTAACCATCGTGTCCAGTGCTTCGATATCGGTCGCAGTTGGCTGGAGTGCTGCCCATGCGCTGAGATAGATCGGCCAGGCGCGCTGGTCGTTGGGAATTGTAAGGATCGGCTTATTGAGTTCAGCAGTGAAGTTTCGCGAGATCGTCGGCGAGCCGGCGGCGAAGCGAATCGCTTGCACGCCATAGGTGAGCGCAAAGAGTCCAACCAGCACGCCGGCGCCTTGATACACACGGACGCGCGCGTGCCAGAACCAACTGCGTTTGGCCCGAGCGGCTTTCCCGATGCGTTTGCCCGCGGCTTTGGGCGAGCCGAAGGAGGCGATCAGGGCGTGCGCGGGCTCGCCGCGTTCGATGCCGTCTTTGAAATGAGCTACCAATTCGCGCGCCACGTCGGCGCGTTCACGCCGCCACAGCCGTGTGGCGCGGACGGTGTGCGCGATGCACTCGGTAATGGGCGATAGAAGATTCGATGAAGTGATGACTTCGCCCGCGGATCGGCTCGCGTTCAAGTCCTTGGACGATTGGATTTCATCGGCGAGCGAAGCAGGCGTGATGGGGTTCGTGTGGTTCGTGTTCATGCCAGGGCTCCAATTTCAGTTTCCTGTGAAGCAACGAGGCCCAACTTGCGAGCGGCGTCGAGACCCAGCCCACGCATGGCTTGGCTGAGGCTTGCCCACTGTGCCGCGTCGGCGGCGAGCTTGCGTTTGCCTTTGGGCGTCAATGCGTAGTACTTGCGTTCGCGCCCGGTGTCGGCGGTCTGCCACGACGCGACGACGAGGGCTTTGGCTTCTAAGTTGTACAGCATGGGGTAGAGGGTGCTCTGGCCCATGTCGAGGACGCC
>JBBRGG010000196.1:0-6501 GCA_038240875.1 Phycisphaerales bacterium
GCCCATGAGCGATTGCTCGTGGGCTTTTTGTTGTGGGCGTGCGAGAAGTTGGCCGAACCTATGCTCGGCAATGAGCGACACTCGACCAGTTTTGACGTTGGCGCATTCGGGCGATCCCGACGACGCGTTCATGTGGTGGCCGATCACCGGCAAGGTGTGGCCCGACGGCTCGCAGCGACCGGGACCTGCTGGCGAAGCGGTGATACCGACGGGGCGATTTCGCTTTCAGGCGGTGCCTGGGGATATCGAAGCGTTTAATCGCCGAGCGATATCGCATGGCGACCTAGACGTGACGGCGATGTCGGCACGCGCCTACACCGAGTGCAACGATCAGTACGTCATCACGAATGTTGGGTCATCGTTTGGCGAGGGGTACGGGCCAAAGGTTGTCGCGCGACGATGGGACCCGGACTTTGAATCGGTGGATGATCTCAAGCGCCCGGATGTGACGATCGCGGTGCCTGGGTTGCACACGACGGCTTATATGGTGCTGGGTTTGCTGATTGGTAAGCCAAGCTTTCGGCCGGCGGAGCGGTTTGTGCCTACGCCCTTTGACAGGATTATCCCGGCGGTTGTGGAAGAGCAGACCAACTGTGGGCTGGTGATCCACGAGGGGCAGATCCAATATGAGCAGGCGGGGCTGCGGTTGGTGGTGGACCTTGGGGTGTGGTGGAAGACGACGCGGAATGTGCCGCTGCCTTTGGGCGTGAACACGATTCGGCGGGATCTTGATACGCGGTATGGGCCTGGAACGGTCGCGGAGGTTGCCAAGACGCTCGCGGCGTCGCTGCGGTACGCGATGAATCACCGCGCGGAAAGTTTGGAATACACGATGGCGTACGCGAAGGTGAACGCCAAGACCAGCGGCGTGCCCGAGCCGACGATCACGGATGTGGATCGCTATGTGTCGCTGTACGTCACGGACTTAACGTGCGACCTAGGCAAGGCGGGCAATGACGCGATCAATCAGTTGTTTCGGGAGGGTGCGGCGGCGGGGTTGTGCCCGGCGGTGAAGGCGATTGATCCGGTGTGAGGTGAAGTGGTGGGGGGGCTGAAAGGCAAGAAGGCGAATCGGGAAGGTACGCCATGATCGAAACGAACTTGAGAGATCATGGGGCACTGGAAAATCAAAGAGAACCGGCGGGGACCGCCGGACCACCCAAGGCAGAGGCACATGCAGACAAAGTGAGTCGTGCTACTTCGCGCACAGAGCATCGGCGATTTGGATGGCGTTGAGGGCTGCGCCTTTGCGGAGTTGGTCGCCACTGACTAGGAGGCACCAGGAGCGATACGCATCGCCATCGGCGGTGGTAGTTTGTGAAACGGTTTCGCCCGGATCGTGGCGGATCCTGCCTATGAGCACGTCGTCTTGATGCGAGGCTTTGAGGGGAGTTGGGAAGGCGTTGTTCGCGCGGTCGTCGATGACCATCAGGCTCTTTGCGTTGTCGAAGGCGGCGCGGACCTGCGCTTCGGTGGCGGGGCTAGTCAGCGTGACGGTGATGGATTGTGTGTGGGCGCGAAGGACAGGAACGCGAACGCAGGTGGGCGTGATGGAAAGAGTGGGGGCGTCCCAGATTTTGCGAGATTCGGAGATCATTTTGGCTTCTTCGCCATTGAGCCCGGTGGCGAGGTCGATCTTGGCGTTGTGGCTGAAGACGTTGAAGGCGCAGGGTTCGGCGAAGATGCGCGGGGAGGCTTTGCCGCCATCGAGGACGACGCGGGCTTGGTCGCGCAACTCGTCCATTGCTGCGGCGCCAGCTCCCGAGACGGCTTGATAGGTTGAGACGACGATGCGCTCAACTCCAAAGTGTGTGCGAAGAGGCTCGAGGGCGATGAGCATGATGATGGTGGAACAGTTTGGGTTGGCGATGAGGCGGTGAGCAGGATTGCGGAGGAGGCCGCCATTGATCTCAGGGATGACGAGGGGGACGTTGGAATCGGCACGAAAGGCAGAAGAGTTGTCGATCACGGCGGCACCGACGCGAAGTGCGTGAGGGACAAATTCATGGGCGACGAGTGAATTGGCGCAGAAAATAGCAATGTCGCAGGCATTAAAGGCGTCGGGCGTGAGCGCATGAATTAGGAGTTTTTCTCCCAGGTATTCGATAGATTTTCCAGCGGAGCGTGGAGAGGCCAGGAGCGTGAGGTTGTTGGCGGGGGTGGCGCGAGGTTGGCCGCTGCGTGAGGCGAGGATCGCGAGAGCTTCTTTGCCGACGGCTCCGGTAGCGCCGACGATAGCGATGCGGGCGGAAGCGAGAGAGTTTGAGAGAGGCATAGTGAGAGACATGAAATGGCTCCGGCAGGAGTATGTGTGCTGTGTGTGTGTGTCGGCTATTGGTTTGATAGTGGCTGCGCAAGCGCGCTTTCGTGAAAGTTAACCTGACGCGGCGGCGCGAGCGATCGCGCGTGCGAGATCGTCGCAAAGATCGGTCGCGTCTTCAAGGCCTATTGAGAGGCGGATGAGATCGCGAGGCGGGGCGTGTTCGAGCCGGAGAGCTGCGGGAATGCTTTTGTGCGACATGAAGTAAGGCAGGCTGGCGGCGGAAGTGATCGAGCCGAAGCTGACGCGGATGGAGAAGAGCGCGAGGGCTTCGACAATTATGCGCGAGCGTTCGACATTGCCTGTCTCGAAGCAGACGACCGCGCCGTGGCCTATGGATTGGCGGGAGTGGATCGCGGCGCCTTCTTGGTTGGGAAGGCCGGGGTAGCGGACGCGGGTGATGCCTGGAAGAGTTGCGAGAAACTCGGCAATGTGCTGGGCGTTTTTCTGTTGGCGTTCGAGGCGGATGGGCATGGTTTGCAAGCCACGCAGGAGAAGATAGGACTCGAAGGGTGGGAGCGCGGTGCCTTCGGCGTTGTGGTGGAACTTGAGGGTTTTAGCGAGGGCTTCGTCGCGGACAGCGAGAGTGCCTGCGGTTACGTCGCTGTGGCCATTGAGGTATTTGGTGGCGGAGTGGATGACGATGTCGGCGCCGAGATCGAGTGGGCGAAGGTTGAGAGGAGTGAGACTGGTGTTGTCGATGCTGAGGAGTGCGCCGATAGCGTGGGCGGCGTGCGCGAGTGCGGCGACATCGCAGATGGATTGAAGCGGGTTGCCCAGTGGTTCGGCATGCACGAGTTTGGTGCGCGAGGTTGCGAGGCGGTGGACGGCGGCAATATCGCGGAGGTCGGCATAGTGGATGATGATGCCGCGTTTGGACCAGACATCGGAGAGGAGGCGGTAGGTGCCGCCGTAGATGTCGGAAGAGATGATGGCTTGGTCGCCTGGTGCGAGAAGGGCAGCGATTGCATTGATGGCGGCGACGCCGCTGGGGTATGCGAAGGCTTTGACTTGGGAATGAGTGGTTTGGTTGGTTGGCGATGCGCTGGTTTGTGTGGCGCTGGTTTGTGTAGCGCTGGTTTGCGTGGCGCTGGTTTGTGTGGCGCTGGTTGGGGCGGCGCTTTCGAGAAGTGCAAGCCTTGCTTCGAGTGCGTCGCGGGTTGGGTTTGCGCCGCGCGAGTAGTCGTAGGTACCAAACTCAGTGGCGGAGTTTTGATGGAAAGTCGCGCTGAGGTGGATGGGTGTGGTGGTGGGATCGGCGTCCGCTTTGTGGGCGGCGCGATCATGGATAAGCAGGAGGGTTTCGATGTTCATCGCGTATGCAGCCTATCACACTTGGCGGGTGGGCGACGAAAGGGTGGGCGACGAAAGGGTGGGCAACGAAAGGGAAGTTGAAGAGAGAATTGTTCGCCGAAGGGCCAAGCAATCGCCTACAACGGATTCGGCGGTTGGATAGCGGCCCGCGCCGCGGCCACGGATTGTGAAGGTTGGCCCTTCGCGCGTTGTGACGAAGACGCAGTTTTCTTCGTTGGTGGCGAGCGCGAGCGGGTCCGAAGCGCTCACGGTTTCGGGCGTGACCGAGCCGACAACGTGGCCAGATTCGGAGCGAATGAGCCTCGCGACGACGCGGTACTTGCGGCCTTCACGAGTTGCGCGAGCGGCGTCTTCGGCAGAGATTCCACGGATGGTCGAACGAGCGATTGATTCGACGGGGAGGAGCGTGCCAAAGGCGGCGTCAGCGATGAGGGCGAGTTTGTTGGCGGCGTCAAGGCCATCGAGATCGCTGCTGGGATCGGCTTCGGCGAACCCTGCGCGCTGCGCTTCGGAGACTGCGGCTTCGAAGGGGATAGCAGCGTGGAGGCGGTCAAGGACGAAGTTGGTTGTGCCGTTGATGACGCCTCGAACGTCGGTGATGTGATAATTGGAGGCGATGTCGCGGACGCGTTCGAGGACCGGAACGCCGCCACCGACGGCTGCGGAGAAGAGAAGATGTGCGCCACGAGGTTGAGCGGCGTCGCGAAGTGAATTGAGTGAAGCGGCGACTGCGGCTTTGTTGGCGGTGACGACGTGGATGCCGCGCGAGAGAGCGGCGTGAAGGGCTTGGGTTGCAGGGGTGCGGCCGCCGATGGTCTCGACCATGATATCGCAGGCGGAAGTTTCTGCGGCGAGCCTTGGATCGGTACTGATGGGGATGTGGCCAGCGACATGAAGGCTTGCTTTAGCGGTGTCGCGGACGATTACGCCGACGATCTCGAAGAGATCGGGAAGAGCTTTTAAGTGTTGATACACACCCAGGCCAACGGTTCCAAGGCCGAGAAGGAGAACGCGCAAGGGCGGATGGCCGCGCGAGATCCCTATGTCGCCGCGTATTGTGGGTCCAGAATCGATGACAGTGCCTGCTTCGTGACCCACGCGAGAGATGAGAATGCGAACGCCACGATCTTTGACGAAGCGAACGGCTTTATGCTGAACGATGCCTTCGGAGAGTGCGAGCACGTCGTCGTAGGAGGCGCGATTGAGGCGCTGTGCATTGGATGGATCGCGCGCGGGGTCGCGGTCATAGAGCGCGTCGACATCTTTGATAAGCACGCATTCACAGCCGAGCGCGGCGGCGATGTAGACGGCGGTGAAGTCGGAACCGCCTCGACCAAGTAACGTGGCGCGGCCGAGTTCGTCGCGGCCGATGAAGCCTGGAACTACGAGGACGGGCGCATCATTAAGAGCGCAAATCAGTGCTTCGCGATTGATGGAAGTGGGGGAAGCGTCGGTGGCGACGCCTTGGGTGCGGAGGTTGAGAGCGCCGGGGTCAAGGGCGTTGACGGGGACGCCAGCACGGTCGAGCGCGAGGGTGAGGAGGGCAACAGCGCGAGCCTCGCCGGTCGCGGCGAGTGTTGCAACGGCGGTGGGTGATGGGCGATCCCCAAACTCGCGCGCGGTTGTCAAGAGCGTGTCGGTAGTCGAGCCGATGGCAGAAACAACAGCGACCACACGGCGGCCGGCGCGGTGGTAGCGATAAATTTCGTGCACCACATGCGCGAGCTGGGCCTGGCTTGGGATTACGGAGCTGCCAAATTTAAGGACAATGGTGTCAGATGCGGGGTGTTGAGTGGGTGATGAGGCCATTGGTATGTGCTGCTTTCGGCGTTGTGAATTGAGATTGGGCGTTGATGAAATGCGGAGCATGATCGACGAGTTGTGAGGGTGCTGATGTTGATCGCGTTTAGTGTGCTATCGGGAGCGCAATTGAGGCATTGATTGGTTTAGGTTGCGGGAACAGGAATCTTGGAGATTGATTGTGGCCGAGCAGAGGATTTGGGCGTTCGTGTACGTGCCTTGCTGGTTGAACTTGCGGGCTTGCTTTCGAGGGTTTGAGTGCGGGTTTGGTCGAAAGTTTGGTCGAGGGTTTGGTCGAGTGCTTGGGCAAGATCGGCGATGATGTCGCGCACGTTTTCGAGGCCGACGGAGAGCCGGACAAGGCCATCGGTGATGCCGGTGGCTTCGCGCTGGGCTTTAGAAACGTCGGCGTGGGTCATCGTGACTGGGTGGGTGATGAGGGTTTCAGCGGCGCCAAGATTTTCCGCGAGCGAGCAGAGGCGTACGGAGTTCATGAGTGTTCGCCCTGCGTCGGCTCCCCCTTTGAGCTCGAAGGCGATGATGCCGCCGTGGTATGCAATGTTGTCGGGGTCGGCGTGGGCGTGGAGTTTTTTCGCGAGCGTGTGCTGCGGGAAGGACTCAAGGCCGGGGTACGCGACGCGCGCGACTAGTGGGTGTGCTTCGAGGAATTTTGCGACCACGAGCGCGCTTTGCGAGTGGTGGCGAATTCGCAGAGGCAGGGTTTTGAGCCCGCGAAGCGTGAGCCATGCCTCGAAGGGGGCTTGGATACTGCCAACGGTTTTGCGTATGAGGCGGAAGCGGGAGAGAAGGGTTTCACCGCGGGTGACCAGAGAGCCGCCAACGGTCGCATTGTGGCCTTCGATATATTTGGTAGTGGAGTAGACGGAGATGTCAGCGCCGAGATCGAGCGGGCGAAGGATCACGGGCGTGAGGAACGTGTTATCGACGGCGAGCAGCACGCCACGGGCGCGTGTGATCTGCGCGATTGCTTCTACATCGGTCAAGATGAGTGTGGGGTTTGCGGGCGTTTCGATGAAGACCAGGCGTGTGCGTTCGTTGATCGCGGC
>JBBRGG010000197.1:0-6493 GCA_038240875.1 Phycisphaerales bacterium
GCGAACGCGCCCACAGCGAGCATGGGGATGATGGCTCAGGGGGCGGGAATTGCGTTAGCAAAGACCTAGTTTCCAAGAGAACTGCCACTGGAAAGACTGGCGGTATTGTCGAAACTGAAGTGAATGCCACCGTAGATACGAGACACGCCAGCTTCGTTCGTGGCATCAGCGATGAAAGTGAAGCTGCGAGTGATAGTGCTGGATTGATTGGTGACGTCGAATTGGAGTGGATCAGTGTCAAACAAATTTGGAGAGAGCAGCGACGGCGGCTGCGGAGAAGGTGCTGTGATCGGAGGTCTACACCTGGAACCGTGGCGCTGCGATATACCATTGCCAACTTGGATCGTCAACACGACACGAGGTGATAGAGCGGCAGGTGTCGAACTCGACCTTAGCGTCCCAAGAAACAATCGCCGCATCGGCAAGAGCGATGTTCAAGACTGCGAACAAGCGCGAACGATCTTGCATTGAAAGCCATGGTCGTCGGCGGCTTGTCTGGCGATTTGATTCCACATGCCAAGAGGCATGACGCTGTCGCCGCCCGCGGCTCAGATGAGGGCGATGCTTGATTGTTCGGGCGTGCGATTTGCACAGGTGTTATGGCCGATGGCGCGGACCTCTGCGAGTGCGACGTTGTATTCGGGGCTGCCAAAGCTAGGCGACGCGACTGGGCGGAACTATGTGGATGATGACATTGCCCAAGGCGTGACATGCGCAAATTGCTGAAAGAGCGGCGTAGTGAGGGAGCCCGTGGGCACCCACCAACCTGGAATTGCTGAAGCGGTTAATCTTACGCGCGCTTGAAACATCGCTCGAACGCAACGTGATGATGTGATTGGCGGGGAAGAGCCACAGGCAATGCCCGGGGCTTTGGATGGAGAATCGGGTATCGCCACGAGTTGCGTTGTAAGTGCGGTATCAAAGGACAATTGAAAGGAAGGATACGTGTCTACAAGCACATCGCGCGCGGCTTGGGCTGTGGCCCCAGTGGTGTCGGTACCGGCTGGGCCAGCGGTCATGCCGCCATAGAGTGGGCGGACGAGCCGATGCCGTTGGTCGCGTTATTGACGTCGGTCGAGAGCATCGCGAGATTGCGAGCGGAAGGCGCGGGCGTGCCGGTGCTCGAAGCAACCGTGTTGAGCATGATCTGGTTTCAGTCCATGACGACGTCTGCATGCGCGAAGCTGGGTGCTACCAGCAAGCCGCCCGCTACGAGCGCGAGCATGGCTACACGTACTGAATCACATGACTTCAAGCTGGCGACAGGGAACAGTATTTTTGGCGCGATTAGTGCATCTATATCTTCCTCTCTTGTGGCTGCCAGTTGAAGGAGCCTGTTTAAGCAAACCGATCATCAGATACGTTCTTTTTGCCTATTTCTTGTAGTTTTTTCAAGTATATCGATATGTATTTGAGGCGAATGGATGATGAACTTTAACGAGTATGCGGCGTCGATGGTTCGGTATGGGTGACATAGGACGCGATCTTGGATATTGCGAACCGTGCCCGCAACGGAAAGCTGGATCGAGAACAGTGCAGGATCGGGAAAGGAGAAGGATAAACTGGCGTGAGCGTATACTCCTGGGGAGTATCAGCAAAGGAACTCAACTATGGCCAAGTCAACGACCAAGTCGATCCGCCCCCGTGCGCCAGTTCAGAATATAACGAAAGATGCACCTTGCGCGTGTGATCCAAAGGTACGCACGCGAATAGTTTCATCTAAGTCGGCAGTTGGACGCGGGGGGCGCGCCGCTGGCGTAGACCCTGTGATCAAGGCCACGAATCTCAATCACCTACGCAGGATCGAAGGACAGGTGCGAGGTATCGCGGCGATGATCGAGGAAGATTGCTACTGCGCGGACATCATCCAGCAAGCTGCAGCGGCGCAAGAATCCTTGCGGTCAGTCGCGAAGAACCTTCTCAAGAACCACCTGCTTCATTGTGCCGCAAGAGCCGTGTTCAAAAAAGGAAATCGACAGGATGATCGAGCCTCGCAAGATGACATGATTAACGAAGTCATCGCGCTGGTGGCAAAGGTCGTGCGATAAGTATGGAACAAGCCCACGCTTCGACAAACACTGACACGCAACGAATCGATATTCCAGTTGAAGGAATGTCGTGTGCTTCGTGCGCGAGCAGGATTGAAAGGCGGCTCATCAAGCATCCAGGAGTATCTTCGGCGAGCGTGAACTTTGCAACCAAAGTCGCTATGGTCATGTTTGACAGTCGCGCTACTGGACCAGATAAACTCGCACAAGCTGTCGATGACCTTGGCTTTGTAGCAAGACTTCCAGCAGCGAAGCCCCCGCTACTCTCGTCTCGCGCAACGCAAATTGGACCGGGCGTGGCATCCGCAGAACTCGAAGATGCTTTGCCAGATCATCGAGACGCCATGCGAGTGAGACTGATGATTTGCGCGGTGCTGACACTGCCTGTGCTCACAATCGCTATGTCGCACGGTTCGATCGCGCTGTTCAATATTGCATGGATCAACTGGGTGCAGCTCGCGCTCACAACGCCCGTGGTCTTGTGGTGTGGCTGGCCCTTCTTTCGATCGGCTTGGATTGGACTAGTACACGCCAGCGCATCGATGGATACGCTCGTCGCGCTTGGAACGGGGGCGGCGTACGTCTACTCGGTTGTTGCGACCGTTTCGCCAGAAATTTTTCACGCTGCTCATTCGGGGTCGAGCATGGGAACGCACGCCGCGAGTGGCCACGCGGTCGTGCCTGTGTACTTTGAGGCAGCGGCGACGATCATCCTCTTGATCTTGCTTGGCCGCTATCTAGAGGCTCGGGCGACACACAAGACTGGTGCCGCGATTAGAAAGCTTATCGGAAACCAGGCCAAGACCGCTCGCCTGGTTCGCGATGGCAACGAGATTGATGTGCCAATTGATGAGGTTGTGGTTGGTGACACTGTGATCGTGCGCCCGGGAGAAAAGATTCCTGTGGATGGCGTGATTCAAAGCGGAGATTCGGCGGTGGACGAATCGATGCTGACAGGCGAGAGCATGCCTGTTGAAAAAATAGCAGGTGATCATGTCTTTGGTGCGACGGTCAATACCACTGGCGCACTTCAAGTGACAGCGACCAAGGTTGCACGCGATTCTGCCTTGCAAGAGATCGTTCGCTTGGTCCAAGAAGCACAAGGAAGCAAAGCTCCAATTGCGAGGCTGGCAGACAGCGTGAGCGGCGTCTTCGTGCCCATCGTGATCGCAATTGCGATCGTCACCTTTGCTGTATGGTGGTTTGCAACACCCGCAGGAACGGAAATCAGGCTCGCGATGGCACTAGTTGTGAGCGTTTCCGTTCTCATTATCGCGTGTCCGTGTGCGCTCGGGCTTGCTACGCCCACTGCGATCATGGTCGCGACAGGCCACGCTGCCGAACGAGGCATCCTCATCAAGAGTGGTAAAGCCCTCGAACGCGCACACAAGATCACCGCGATCATTCTCGATAAGACCGGGACGATCACACATGGCAAACCCATCGTGACACGCGTTTTGACTGTGCCGGAGAGTCGATTCACCGAAGCAGAATTCCTTAGAATCGCGGCATCTGCGGAGCGTTTGAGCGAGCACCCAATTGCTTCGGCGATTGTAAATGAGGCAATGGGTCTGAGGCATTCTGCTAATCCAGTGGAGTTAAGCCAACCTAGTGTGTTTCGTGCCGAAGTTGGCTTTGGCGTCGATGCGGTTGTCGATAACATGCGTGTCCTTATCGGCAAAGCCGCTTTCTTACAAGAGCGCGGCGTGCGGACGACACTCACGACAGAAGCGGCGGAATTAGCCGCGAGTGGGCACACGCCGGTCTATGTCGCGATCGATGCACGTGAGGCTGGCCTCATCGCGGTCGCGGACACGATCAAGCCAACATCGAAGCGAGCAATTGACCTCATGCATGCCTTGGGTCTGCGCGTTGTGTTGATGACCGGCGATAACGCGTTGACCGCGCGCACGGTCGCTCAGGATATTGGTGTTGACGAATTCCTAGCGGATGTACTGCCAAAGGACAAGGCCGAGAAGGTTGCGGCGTTGCAAGCGCAGGGATACATCGTCGGTATGGTTGGCGATGGCATCAACGACGCGCCTGCGCTCGCGCGAGCAGACGTGGGCTTTGCAATGGGCACGGGGACGGATGTGGCGATGCACGCCGCCGACATCACATTAATGCGTGGCGATCTGTGCATGGTGCCCGAGGCAATCGCGCTCTCGCGTGCGACGATGCGAACGATCAAGCAGAATCTTTTTTGGGCGTTTGTGTACAACGTGATCGGAATCCCGATCGCTGCGGGAGTTCTCTATCCGTTTACGGGGTGGCTGCTCTCGCCGATGATCGCGAGCGGAGCGATGGCGCTTAGCAGCGTCTGCGTCGTGATGAACAGCCTGCGGCTGGCACGGTGGAAGAAGCTCAAATAATCAAGAGCGCGATCGTTCTTCGATGAATGAAAGCAACACTACTGCCGAGCATGTATGCTGTGCCGAAGACAAGATGTAGCGTTGTTCAATGATCCTTGTACCTGCTAACTCTAAACAACGATCACTCTGAAGTGTTGAACTTGCGCTAGAAGCATTTGATGATCAACCTATTTTGGCATCAACGACGGCTTGTGTTCTTGCTTCATGTGCGTTGTATGGCTGCACTTCGAGCAGCAGGCGCGATGGGTCACAATACGGTAATTGCCAACCAATCGATTCCAGAATCCTCGGTAATCACTCTCGAATCAGACATCAACGCGCTCGTTGGCACCACGTGGAAGGGCACGCTCACCTACATCGCTTACTCCATCAAAAGTTCAGCGAACAATTCCTTGTACTTTGGCTGTAGAAAGACGTCCCGCGACGCAAGTTAGCTCGTGCCAGATGATCGCTACCGGATACAACGAAGAGCCTCAAGCCAACAGCGGCTATGTCTTGACGCTGACGCAAAACATATGAATGCTCGGTACCGTGCGCGTTCTCGTACAAACCACGTTGCCAGAATCGGTCAGTTCAAATCATGACCCTAGAAGAAGGCCGCAACGACAACGCCCCATGACGATGCGCCGCGTCTACACCATTAGGCTCAATGCGTATTCGATTGATAAGCTCATAATATTAAGTTTATAATGCAACTTCTTCGAGCGGCCTGGTACCGAAGGTTGAAGTAATACCTATGTTGCTACGTTGTGTTGATGTCTGTAAAGGCAAACACTTGGCTCTCTACAATGGTTGCGATAGCAACGTAGTTTGAGCAACATTCGCCACGCGCACCTTTTAACTGGCAACCGTTTGGAACTTTCCATCGGCTGGATCCATCGGACGTATCAAATAGTCAGGCCCATCCGTCACACCCATCCATATCCTTGCGCACGATCAACCGCTTGCTCGCCGCTGCTCTCGTGCTTGCCGCCGGAACTGTTGCTCGCGGCGACGAAGGGATGTGGCTGCTTACTGCGCCCCCACCGCCGCTGTCAGGTATGCGTATGGCATCGACGTCACGCCCGATTGGCTCTTGAAAATGCAGCGTGCCGCCGTCGGCTTCCAGACTGGCGGATCCGGCTCTATCGTCTCTGCCAAAGGCTTGGTCATGACCAACCACCACGTCGGCTCGGACATGCTTCTCAAGCTCAGTACGCAGGCTAACAACCTTCTCAAAGATGGCTTCATCGCAAGGACCATCACGCCGAGCTAAAGTGTCCCGACCTTGAGCTCAACGTGCTCTGGGAGATTAAGGACGTTACCGCCGATGTCTTTGTAGCCGTAAAGCCGGGAATGTCCGCCGCAGAAGCTGGCAATGCTCGCCGCATGGCTATCGCACACATCGAAGCCAGCGTCGGTAAATCGACCAAAGATTCTAAAGCGCTCAACGGCGAAGTCGTCGGCTTGATCTTCGATGGCAATTTCTACTCGCTCGTTGCCAACGTCGCATACGACGGCCGCACTAATCGCGCTGTCGCTGTCGATGTTCGTGGCATGGCCAGGCTTTCAAGACCGTGTACAACGCGACCGAATTGCTAACTGAATTAGGAGTTGTAAGTAGTGAAACAGGAAAACCAAAGTAAGCGAGCCGCAAGTAATTTTTCGTGCCGCCTAAGTTCATTTGGACTTCGATGCGTGCTATGCCATATATAGCGTGGCTACCACAAGAACAACGAAGTCGGAGAAAGCTTCGATGAGCGCTTACCCCGACTAAAAACACACCCCAAGCGTCGTGCCCGGGGTGTGCTGCCTGAACTGAATTATTTAATTTCGAACCTACTTAAAGCATCAAACAAAATGACTACTCACTGCACGTGCATAGGCGCTCTGCCTGTGTCTGCTCCTTCTACTTCTTCATTCTTTGACAGATTCTTAGCAACCGCCCGACTCGAACGCAGAGAAGAAGGCCGCGATGTCGTCGCCGGTAATGCCGCCGTCTACGTTTGTGTCGGCACATCCACTGCCCGCTTCAAAGTCGGCAAAGAAGGCCGCGATGTCGTCGCCCGTCACGCCACCGTCCTGGTTGTAATC
>JBBRGG010000198.1:0-6487 GCA_038240875.1 Phycisphaerales bacterium
TGTGAATGGTATTGATGCGATTGGGATACAAACTATGCAAGCGGTTGATCGGAGCGGTTCAGGTGCCAACAATCAAGGCACGCTACGAGTCTACCGGCTGTACTCGATTCCTGGCATCAGCCGTGACGAGTTCAGCCAAAAACTCACGGCTCGCACAAACGTGGAAGCGAATGTTGCTCGGATCGGGAACGTGTGGCAGAAGGAGCACAGGGGTGCTTCGAATTTCTCTCGCACGCAGTGGGAAAAGTATCGGCCTTGAGGCTTTGGCAGGCATAACCGCAGAACGCATCGTTCACTTCACCGCCTGAGCGACTTTGCTTAGGACTCGACAGAATCGAAAGGATTGGGCAATGAGTATCAGCCGCTCTCTAAAAATCGCGACCAGCATGGCAGGCAAGCGCAGTGTTTTGACACGCGCCGAGCGCATCCAGAAGTTGATCGCCGACAAGAAGTTTGATAAGAAGAAGAGCAACGCCTTGGGTATCGCTAAGACGCTTGTTGGCCGGTAAGTTGGCGATTATTTTGTTTGTTTGCGCACTCTGATTGCAGCACAGAAAGCGTGCGTGCGCACTCTTACTATCTATCCTTAATCTGTAGGTTTTTTATACGCCGCCCGCGTACTGCGAGCGGTGGCTTTGTTTTTTGTACGTGGCGCGTATGGCGAATCTGGCGTGGTTGGTATGTGTCGCATGGATGGCACGTACAAGCTCGCACTCGAATCCAAGCCTAACGCTTGTGAACAGAACTACTAAGAATTCGCATGTCGTTGCGTCGGTGAAGCTAATTCCTTACTCACACTTCTACGCACACCGTTCTACGATGCGAGTCTGCTATAACACGCCACGTTGGTGGATGTTCTTGTGAACCTGATATTGAGCGTCTCATAGAATGAAGAGGTTGAAGAAGTAGAAACAGGCGGGACGCCTTTGCCACGAGAAGAATGAAGTCATTCTGTGAGTAAGTCGTAGAGAGTAGTTTGGACGATGTATTTGCGTTCGAGTTGTCCGAGGAGCCTTTGATGTCCGTGCCCAATGAAGTGCGAGTAGATTGGTCGCGTGCGATCTCTGGCCGGGCGGCAGGGATTAATGGCTCGGGGATCCGCCGCGTCTTTGACATGGGTGCCAAGCTGAAGGATCCAATCAATCTCTCGATCGGGCAGCCAGACTTTCCTGTGCCGATGGCGATCAAGCATGCCGCCGCCGACGCCATCATGCACGATCGCAATGGCTATACCCCAACCGCAGGCATCCCTGAACTGCGCACGCGTGTCAACGAACACCTCGCTCGCGACTTTGGTTGGGACACACGCCGTCCCGGTGAAGTTGGCCGCGATCTTACGGCGAAATCACCCAACGACGTTGGCCAACTCATCACCAGTGGCACCTCGGGCGGCTTGGTTCTCGCGTGCATGGCGATGCTCAACCCGGGCGATGAGATCATCATCCCGGACCCTTGGTTTGTGCTCTACCCATACCTTGCGGATATCTGCCAGGCGAAGGCTGTCGCGTGCGACACGTACCCTGATTTTGTGCTGACGGCGGACCGCGTCGCCTCGCTCATTACGCCACGCACCAAGCTTGTGCTCACGTGCTCACCGGGCAACCCGGCAGGCGTGGTTGCCAATGCCAAGGCGCAGCGCGACTTGCTTGCACTGTGTCAAAGCAAGGGTGTAGTGCTGATCAGCGATGAGATTTACGACGAGTTTACATTTTCAGAATCGTGCACCGAGGCGATGGTTGCGCCAGGAGCAGTTGCGCCAGGAGCAGTTGCGTCTGGAAATATAGCGACGGCTTCAGCAGCATCGAACAATCCCAGTGCGTTACACACGGCCCTTCGCTGTCCCAGCCCGGCGCGAGCAGCAGGCGCGTCGGCGAACACGCTCGTTATCCGCGGCTTTGGCAAGTCCTATGGCGTTACTGGGTGGCGGCTTGGGTACGCTGCTGGCCCTGCGGCGTTGATCGCCGAGATGACCAAATTGCAGCAGTATTTGTATGTCTGCGCTCCCGCGCCTTTGCAGCATGGCACGGTTGCGGCGTTCGATGTATCACTCGCGCCAATGGTCGCCGAGTATCAGCGAAGGCGCGACATGGTGATCGAACGGCTTTCGCGCGTCACCGAAGTAGCCATGCCAGGCGGCGCGTTCTACGCCTTTCCAAAGATACCCGCAAAGCTCGGCATGAGCGGCGACCAATTTTTTCAGGCGTGCTACGCGGAGAACGTGTTGCTCGTACCGGGCAAGGCATTCTCAGCGCGCGACACGCATGTTCGCCTGAGCTTTGCTACGCCTTTGGAGAAGCTTGAACTAGGACTCGATGTGATCTGCCGACTGATGAGATAAATATCAAGCGGTAACTCTCAAGTAAAAGCGGCGATGCGACGGCACACATGAATAAACTTGACGCGCGGCACATACCCGTCTTGCTTGATGATGTTCTTCGCGTGCTCGCGCCCAAGCCTGGACACACAATCGTTGATTGCACGCTAGGGCTGGGCGGGCATTCGGCGGCGTTGCTCGACGCGATCAAGCCTGATGGGCGATTGATCGCGACGGATCTTGACAGAGAGAACATTACCGACGCACGCATCGTTCTTCAACGCGTTGTCGGCCGTGAGGGCAAGGCCAAGTTTGACCTTGTTCACCGCAACTTTTGCAAGATCGATAGTGTGCTTCAAGAACTTGGTGTAGACAAGGTAGACGCGCTTCTTGCCGACATAGGCGTCGCCAGCACGCAGATCGACGATCCTTCGCGCGGGTTTTCGTACCGCAAAGATGGCCCGCTCGATATGCGTATGGACCCAAACGTAGGCACGCCCGCGAGCGAACTGGTCAACACAATGAGCCAGCGCGAACTGGGTGAAGCACTCGCCGAACTGGGCGATGAAACCGACGGCACAAAGATCGCCAAACTGATTGTAAAACGTCGTGCTGTCGCGCCGATCCTGACCACGCACGAGCTCATGGCGATAGTCTGCGAAGCCCGCGACTTTACTATCCAGCGCGCGAACGGGGCCAAGCTTCATCCCGCAGCCCGCACGTTCCAAGCGTTGCGGATCATGGTGAATCACGAACTCTCGAATCTCGAAGGGTTGCTCGAGTGCCTTCCCAAGATACTTCGTCCTGGCGGGGTCGCCGCGTTCATCAGCTTTCATAGTGGCGAGGACCGGATCGTGAAGCACGCTTTCCGCGATGGGCTCCGCAGTGGCATCTATCAAGCCGTGGCGATGGACCCGATCATCGCGAGCGAAGCAGAGGCGAAAGCAAACCCTCGCGCACGATCCGCGAAGCTGCGGTGGGCAAGGCTTCCGGCGTGATCGCGGGGCACGCAGATCGCCGATGTACTCGATATTCGTTTTTGCGCTTCGCGCAGAATGAGCCATCAGTACATTGGCAGATGTGCTTCACAAGTCTGACGCGAAAAACAAAGCAGCCCCGCCGTGATGACGAGGCCGCGTGGGAATCTATTGAGTTGTCGATCCAAGGCGATGTGACTCTAAACGCATCAAACCAACGTGAATTCCTATGAACTCCCAGGACAAGTTGCCTTTACTCAGCCTTCGCACCAGCAGCGGCGTCACCGGCGACAAAGTCGCGGATGCTTGACGACTGGACTTCGATCTGAGGGGTACCAAGGCGTTCGTTGCGTTCGGCACCGAGTGCTTCGGCGACCAAAGCCGCTTCTTCGAGCATGTCTTCGTCATCGTCCATCGGGGGCGGAAGCTCGACCAGGATTTTGACCTTGATGTCCAGGTACGGGCGGAAGCCGGTGCCTGCGGGGATGAGGTGGCCCAAGAGAACGTTTTCCTTGAGGCCGACGAGTTCGTCGACGGCGCCGCGGAGAGCCGCTTCGGTGAGGACCTTGGTTGATTCCTGGAAGGACGCACCCGAGAGGAACGAATCGCTGGAGAGGGCGGCCTTGGTGATGCCCAAGAGAAGCGTTCGGCCCGTGGCGGGTTTGGCCCGCTTTGCCTTGGCGCCTTCCTTGCCAACGGATTCCGCCTTGGCGTTGGCTTCCTTGATCACGGACTTGTGAACAAGTTCGCCGAGCTTGAGATCGGTGCCACCGGCGTCGCTGATGCGAACGAAGGTTTCGGTGTCGCGATTCCGCTGCTTGAAGTTGTACTTATCGACGACTTCTTGTGGCAGGAGGTTGGTATCGCCAGGAGATTCGACCTTGACCTTGCGGAGCATCTGGCTCAGGATGAGCTCGATGTGCTTGTCGTTGATGACTACGCCCTGAGCGCGGTAAACGTTCTGAACTTCGTCGAGCATATAGCTCCAGAGAGCTTCCTCGCCCTTGATCCGGAGGATGTCGTGAGGAACCAATGGCCCTTCGGTCAGAGGATCGCCTGCCTGTACGTAATCGCCGGTGTGGACCAGCAACTGCTTGTCGGCGGGGACGTGGTGATCCTTTTCGATCCCGGCGTCGGAGACGACCTTGATCGTGATCTTGCCTTTGCGCTTGTCGGAGTGGATCTCAACCAAGCCGGAAATTTCGGCCATCGTCGCGGGATCCTTGGGCTTGCGTGCTTCAAAGATCTCGGTAACTCGGGGAAGACCACCGACGATGTCTTGTGAGCCGCCACCGATGCGGGGCTGACGAGCGAGCATCTGGCCTGCACGAACTGCTGACCCGTCCTTGACTTCGATACGTGCCTTGGCGGGCAGGTAATGGAAGTCCAAGATGTTGCCTTGCGCGTCAACGACGGTGATCTGCGGGGGCACGTCGCCCTTATGCTCGATGACGACCAAGGCCTTGCGACCCTGACCGGCGTCTTCTTCACGAACGGTCTGACCGACTTCGATGTTGACGTAGCGAACGGTACCGTCTTTTTCAGCGAGGATGGGCGTGCGGTGAGGATCCCACTTGACGATGGTCTGGCCCTTCTTGATCTCGTCC
This sequence comes from Phycisphaerales bacterium, assembly GCA_038240875.1. Lineage (GTDB taxonomy): Bacteria > Planctomycetota > Phycisphaerae > Phycisphaerales > UBA1924 > JBBRGG01. The sequence goes on from JBBRGG010000198.1 coordinate 4,899, forward strand.
TTGTCGCGGAAGTAGATGAAAGCGCCGTAGGGAACCTTGAACTTCTCGAGTTCGCGGCCTTTGGAATCAAGCACCGCGAGTTCGGCGTTGCGCTTCAAGACAACGTACGAATCGTGGCCTTCTTCGTCCTTTGTGGGCACCGCGTTGCAGTCACGCAGTTCGAGGAAGCCAGCGTTGCCAGCGTCGTACTTGGTGTTTTCAGCCGTACGCTGGCCGATACCGCCGGTGTGGAACGTACGCATGGTGAGCTGCGTGCCGGGTTCACCGATAGACTGGGCGGCGATGATGCCGACGGCGAGGCCCGGCTCGACGAGCTTGCCCGTCGAGAGGTCCATGCCGTAGTCGAGTGCCGAGCAACCGGTCTTGCTCTCGCTGGTCAGGGGCGAACGCACCATGACCGTGTCGATGCCGAGCTCTTCAACACGAGCAGCGGCCTCGGCGGAAATCATCTGATTCTCACGGATGATCGTCTCATCGGTGATGGGATTGACAACGTTGTTGACGCTCACGCGGCCGATGATCTGGTCACGCAGCGGCACGTCGACTTGCTCGCCCTTGTAGATTGCGCGCTTGAAGACGCCACGCTTTGAACCGCAGTCGTTCTCGCCGATGATGACAGACTGTGCGATATCGCACAGCTTGCGGGTGAGGTAGCCTGCGTCCGCCGTCTTGAGTGCGGTGTCGGCCAGACCCTTACGCGCACCGTGGGTGGAAGAGAAGTACTCAAGGATTGTAAGGCCTTCGCGGAAGTTGGAACGAATCGGGGTCTCGATGATCTCGCCGCTAGGCTTAGCCATCAAGCCACGCATACCCGCGAGCTGCTGCATCTGGCTGATGTTGCCGCGTGCACCCGAGTCGATCATGAGATAGACGGGGTTGAGGTAGAAGAACGTTTCGTTGCCGTCGGCCTCGGCGGGGTTGCCGTCCTTGTCACGACGGTCGGCCTTCAAGGTTGCGACGAGCTTCTTCTGGACTTCTTCGCGGCAGTGCGCCCAAATGTCCAAGAGCTGGTTGTAGCGTTCACGGGCGGTAATGATGCCTCGGTCGTAGTTCTTCTCAACGCGATCAACCTGCTTCTGAGCAAGGTCGAGGAGAGACTGCTTTTCGATGGGGATGCGCAGGTCCGTAATGCCGAAGGAAAGGCCCGCGAGTGTGGACTGCTTGAAGCCCATTTCCTTCAAACGATCAAGAAGATCGATGGTCGCGGGGCGGCCACAGAGGACGTACGAATCGTCGATGACGCGCGCACAGCCCTTCTTACCCAGCGGACAGTTGTAGTATGGCATGCCCGGCGCGAGCACGTCGGCAAAGAGCGCGCGACCCGGAGTCGTCACCAGGCGGTAATTTGCTGGCATGGGCTTGATCGGGCCATTCTGTTGATCAACGTAGTTGTCGAACCCGTCCACGCGAAGCATGATGCGGTCGTGGATGCGGACCTTGCCTTGTTCGAGCGCGAGGATTGCTTCATGGCGATCCTTGAAGACCGGCATGCTGCCGCCCTTGCGATCGTCCGTTGACTGGGTCGTGACGAAGTACACGCCCATGACGATGTCCTGGCTCGCCGAGATGATCGGCTTGCCGTTCGCGGG
>JBBRGG010000199.1:0-6454 GCA_038240875.1 Phycisphaerales bacterium
TGGGCTAATCACTGCGGCGAGTCGGCCCGAGCGAGTGGCATCGCGGCGGTAGGAGAAGAAGTTTGCTGAGTCGTTAAAGGTGCAGCCGGGGATGGTTTCGATGTGTGTTACGCCGAGAGATTCGAGTTGGATCTTGAGGGCGGCTTTGAGATCGATGTGAGGTTTGGTGTTGGTGGGTTTGTCGCCCAGATGCATGGCAGGGTCGATGTTGATCGTACCTGGCGCGTGGATTATGTCGTGTGAATGGTGAGGAAATGCAAGGCGGAATTCGGCGGCAACTTCTTCGCCGACCTCGAAGGCGGCGGGGCCGATGCATGGACCGATGGCGGCGTAAAGAGTGAGGTTGTGCGCTGAAGTGTCTGCGTCGCGAGCGCCATCTTTGAATGCCAATTCGCGCATGGCGTAGACGGCGGCGGGGAGCACTCCTGAGACTACGCCTCGCCAGCCAGCGTGAACAGCGGCGACAATTGAGCCATCGGCGGACGCGAGCAATATTGGCGCGCAATCGGCGATGCGAACGGCGATGGCGATTGCCGGGTCGTTGGTGACTATGGCGTCGGCCTTGGTAGCTGGTTCAATTTCGGGTGGAGGCGGCGAGCCACGCGAGATGACGTATACGTGTGAGCTATGGACTTGGTGGACTTCGACGAGGCGGCGATCAGGAATGTTGAGGGCGGTGAGAAGAAGTTGCCAATTGGTGGCGATATTGATGGGTGGATCACGTTGATCGCTGAGGAGTTCGGAGGGGTTCCCGAAGTTGAGAGAGGAGAAGTGGGCGTGGGAGAGGATTGAGCCGGAGACGCCACCGACGCGTGTGGAAAAGGCGTGGGGGACGCGCGGGCCTTGGGCGAGGATGCGCGAGGTGAGAAATTTTGGCGGGTGAGTATTGAGGTGTTGCGTATGCACGCACGAGGGTAGGAGTATGCGGTTTGTGATGGTTGAAGTGAGTGGATGAATGATGCCAGCGGGATATGAGAGGCGTGAGTGTTGAGGAGGAGAGATTGTATTTGGATTGATGGCAAACGTGGCCGATAGTTTGCTTGATGAGGCACGCAAAGCGCATGAGGAAGAAGAGGTATTGATGAAGAATGGTTGGCAGATATGGCGCAATAGGGCTCACATGATCGTTGGGATCGTGTTGGTGTTTGCTGGGTGCATGTCGAGGGTGGCGAAGGGGCAGACGCCACAAGACGTGCCATATTTCCAGAACTTCGAGTCGGGAACGCCAGCGGGGTGGACGACCACACGGTTTTTGAACGCGACTGCGTTGACGCGATTTCTCGGAAATTTTGGGCGAGTAGGGAACACGCAGGAGAGCACAACACTGAGTCTGAATGTCGCTCAGGATGTTACATACACGTTGATCTTCGACCTCATGCTTATAGATTCATGGGATGGTAGTAGTAGATTATGGGGACCGGATTGGTTTACTGTTGAAATAGATGGGCAAATCGTATTCCGGCAAACATTACAAAGTGCACACACCACAACAGATCCGTTCACGTATGATACTTCGTTCGATCTTAGTGCGAACTATGTCGGCGCGCACTTTCTAGACACGGTCTATCGAAAGATCGTCTTGTCATTTACTCCACGTACGAATGGGACTATTAATATTACATTTCGTGGAGAGGCGACTGAGGACAGGGACAACGAATCCTGGGGTATCGACAACGTACGTGTGATTCAGAGTGATCAAGCTGCGACGTACTCAGCCGTTTTTAGCGATATTTCTCCTTCGAGCGAGTTTCAGTATGTTTCCACGACGAGTATCGATTGGGGATCTTCGCCAATTTGGGCAGATATAGGAAACAGCGGTTATCTTGATGCTTTGGTGACGGGCACGACTACTCGATTGCAGCGTTACAACCCGACGACAAGGCTCTTTACCGCGAGCGCTATCGGCACAAACTATGCGCGGCAAGCGTGCGTGACGGATATCGACAACGATGGTGATCTGGATATCTTTGGATTCATGGATACGAGTGGTGAACGGTTCTTTGTAACGCGCTCAAACGCGCTGCTATCGAGCGTGAACGATCTCGGGCTACGTGCATCGAGCAATAATCGAGCGAGCGCGTTCTTTGATGTCAACCGCGATGGGTTTGTGGACGTGCTCATGATGAGCGGTACGACCAATTGGTACGCGCCAAGCAGCGGCAGGCTTGCGAGCGTTACGCCGCCTTTGCCGGACGCGATCACTACTGATATCACATATTCACTAGCTGCGCCAAGTGGGCTCAATGGTGCCGGGGACGTGGGTTCGGGCGGGAGTATTGCGACCGGTGATATCAATGGCGACAACGTGCTTGATATTGTGTATCAGTTCGGGACGGGCCGAGTGTTTCTATCGCAGCCCAACGGTACGTACGCATTAGCATCTACGGGGATTAGCCTGCCCAACACAACGACAAGGCTTGGGATGCAACTGGTTGATATTGATAATGATAATGACTTGGATCTTGTGGTCGCTAACCCGATTGGCGAGATGCAGCTATGGATCAATACCAATGGCAGCTTTGTGAATATGGCGGCCACGCGTGGGCTGGTTGCGGGTATCAACACACGAAGCCTGGTTGTTTCAGATTACACCAACGATGGCTATCAAGATGTGTACGCAATCGCGGGCAATGGAGAAGGGAATGTATCGTTCCGCGGATCTGCGTATGGCACATTTGCTTTCTTTGACGACCGCGCTGATAAGGACTTGGATCTTGTGGTCGCGACCCCGATTGACGCAAAGCAGCTATGGATCAATACTAATAGTAGCTTTGTAGATAGCGATACCAAGAGCGCGCAGCTTGCGGATATTAACACAAGCAGCTTGCTTGTTTCAGATTACACCTACAACGAGTATCAAGACATGTATGCGATCGCGGGTACTGGAGAAGGAAATGTATCGTTCCGCGGATCTACGGATGGTACATTTACAATCTTTGACGACCGCGCTCGCCTTCCAGGCGTCACGTGTTTGGATGCTGCTACAGGAGACTACGACAACGACGGCGATCTTGATCTGATCGTGACGGCGTTCAATTCCAATTCTCGTCTGTTTCGCAACGAAGTGAACCCGACGAATTACCTCAAGATTCGGTACGTGGGAATGGGCAACACAACCAGTGGCGTTGGCGCACCACGCGATGGCTCGGGTACCACGATTCGCCTGTACAACGCTGATGGCACGGTGTTTCTTGCACGGCGTGAACTCGGGACGGCGCGTGGGCTTGCGAGTGCTGAGCCTTTGATGGCGACGTTCGCGGTGCCGAGCCGTGCGGCGACGTACACCGTTGGTGTGTGGTCACGTGGGCGCGAGCACAAGATCAAGGTTGTGCCGAGCCAGGTTTCGACAGTGATCGGGAGTACGACGCTGTCGCAAACGCTCACGATCAATGAGGTTGATCTGCGTAAGCCTTTGTGGGTATCGCAATGGCGCGAGGTTTCATCGGCTAGGGAATAGGCTGGAAATCAAGTGTGGTAAACGGCATTGCAATGGGCTGAGATTTGATGGCGTGATGCGCGTGTGCACAGATAAAACACGGATCGCGTCGCCGAAGACGATCACGGCAAGTTTGCGATACCTTCGTGATGACGGATCCGGCTCGGGCTCTTGCGAGTGCTACGAGGCTGGTCCCACTCGACGGCGATGATGTCAATGCGGACACGCATGTGCTGCCAACCATTGGCGTTGCGAAGGAGCTTTGCAGCGCGGATCAGGCGCGCAGTTTTGGAGCGGTTTACGGCAGATTCCGCCTTGGGATCGTCGCGGCCGGGCACGATTACACGAGCTTTGACTTCAACGAGCGAGATCGTGGTTTGGTCGCGGGTTATACAGACGAGATCAACTTCGGCTGCGTGCGTGCGTGCGTTTTGGGCAAGGATTCGATACCCCTTCGCACGCATGTATCGAGCCGCGGCAAGCTCACCGGCGATGCCAACGTGAGATGAGGGTTTCCAGCTCGAACCGATGAGAAGGCGTAGAAGCCATCGTGCCGCCCGGGCGATGCGAGAACGAACTCGGACGCGTGGTTTAGGGACTGGCATGCGTGTTGATCTGGATGGTGTGCGATTGCGGGAACTTTGCCAACGACTCAATTTGATCGGGGCGTAGCTGGTTTGTTCGCGGCGATAGGGTCAAAGTATCGCTCGGTGGCGATTGTGAGCAAGCTCTTTACGGCCTCGTCGGGGTTGGAGATGTTGGCGCGCGACTTCAAGCGGTTGATGTAGCGTGACTTCTCTAAGCGTTCACGGCTTTCACGCAGGACATTCTCGATGCCGAGTTGTGCTTGGTACAAAGGAACCGAACGCTGCGTAACGGTATCAAGAGTGAGCCATGCTTGCGTAGCGCCAAGGTCGATGGGGCCGACGACTTGGTTCAGGGTTTGATTGGAGATGTACTCCACGACGAGCGTCTTTGCGGGCGTGTTCAGTGCGTCGGATGGAAAGAACTGGGCATCCTTGATTTCGCCTTTAATCTCACGTGGTTCGAGCCCGCCGGTATCGCGGCGGTTGACGTTGGCTTCGAGGGCGGCGATCTCAGCGAAGGAAGCCCCTGTTGCCAGAGCGCTACGAACGACTTCGATTTTTTCGGGTGCGTCTTTGAATACGCGGATCAACCGGAACTGGAACGTCGGGGGCGAGTTGAACTGGTCAAAGTTGCGTTCGTATGCCTGTTGAATGTCGCGCCAGGTGACGGCAACACGGTTGCGGACCTGCGAATCAAGCTGGAAATTGATGAGTTCACGCTCTCGTTTGCCAGCGATGAACTCTTCGATTGTGGTGCCTTCTTCGGCGAAGACTCTTCGGCTGGCTTGTTCACGGCTGCCTCGGTTTTGGTTCAAGACCTGACGCTGTACGCGTTCGACAAAGGCGAATAAGCCTTGCTTTTGCCCGGGAGAGAGCGAGGCGAGTGCCTCGGCACGAAGAAGCTCATCTTCGATGAACCCAGCGAGGGTACGTTCGATCTCGCCTTTGGCGAAGACTTGCCATTCGAGCTTTGATTTGAGGACTGCTTCCTGGCGGAAGCGAGCCGCCATCGGGGCGAGGAATCGACTGGCGTAGATGGGCTTGCCGTTGATATCGCCGACCTTGGCATCAACGAGCAGCGCGGGAGAGATTGGGACGGGGGCGGAAGCGGCGGCGATCATTGACGCGGGCGTGCCGGGCTCGGCACGAACGTCGCTGATGCCATCAGTTGCGCTGAATCTACCAGTGATTTTGGAAGCGGGGATGCGCGTGCCTTCGATGGTGACGCTGGCATCGGGGATGCTATTGGGGCCGCCATTCGCAGTTGTTGCGTTCACATTAAATGCGTCGGGGGATGCGGCGGCTGGATCGCCACCGTTGCGGCGAGCGCTGCGTTGGGCGACGGCAGAAGCGACAGTCGCGTTACTATCGCCCGAGAAATCGGCTGCTGAGAGGGTGCGATTGCCGCCACCAAGCATGAGCGTGTTAGAATCTCGCGAGCAGCCCGCAAGCATTGACATCACAAAGGCAGTGGTTGCGAGCGTGTATGCATGCGACCAGCCGAGTCGAAGATTGGCCGTTGTAAAGGTTGGAGCCAGCGATATCGGGGTATGGTCGCGAAGAAGAATAAGGGAGGATTGGGTTGGGTTCATGGGTGGATGCCTGGGGTGCTTCCCTCGAAAGACGGACGGACGTGTGTGAGAATGTATACCAGCGCGTCGAGGTTCATGCGGCGGCGACGTCTGGCTAACGTACTACCCGTGACGAGTCCAAAGCCGTGACGAGTCCAAAGCCGTGACCAGTCCAGACGAGGGGACTAGCATCCGCTTGCTACTATTGCGTAGACCTTTGCCTTCTCGTGCCGAAGTGCGTGCAGTAATGCCTCGGCGAGAATGGCAAATAGTTCAGAGGCTTTACAATGACCACATCCAACATGAACCCAAACGCTGGCGACTCGGCTCCCAAACTAATTATCGACACCGATTGGAAGTCGCAGGCACAGGCCGAGAAGGATCGATTGGCCCAAAGTTCTGTGACGAAATCTGCACCCAAGGGCGTGGCCCCGAAAGCCGATCCGGCCAAGGGCGGGGCTGCTGCGGGCGTAGGCGCCATGATGGCTGCCGGCGCGGGCGAAGAATCGGGCGTTCCGGAAGAAATCGGTTTCAAGGACCTTTTGACGCTGTTTATCACCAACGCGTTGCAATACATGGGGGCGTTTGCCGACCCGCAAACCGGGCGTGCGGTGGTTGCACCAGAAATGGCAAAGGTCTACATCGACATGCTTGGCGTACTCGAAACCAAGACGAAGGGGAATTTGTCCGAAGAGGAATCCACCTTGTTGTCGCAGTCGCTGAGCGAGCTTCGTCTTGAGTACGTTGAGCTTCTCAAGATGGTTGAGAAGGCTGTCGCCGAGGGGAAGATTAAGCCACAAGGCGCGGGCGGCCCCAAGCTTACGACGGGCATGGGCGGGCTGGGGGGCATGGGTGGCCCA
>JBBRGG010000200.1:0-6438 GCA_038240875.1 Phycisphaerales bacterium
GACACGCTCCTCATCCTCGCGGTCCTTCGCCCGCGCGGTCGAGATCACTTCACCCTCCACGATCTCTCTCGTGGCTTCAAAACCGTTTCGAAAATGATCCGCGATCGCCGCGAACGTGAGCCCGCCGCCTGCGTCTCGTTCTTAAACGCCAAGGCTAACCGTCTCGTCGGGCCCGATGGCCGTGAACCAAGCTTTGAAGCCGTGCTCAGCACCATGTACGACGCCGGGTTCCGTGGCGACGTTTACACCGCGCCCGAAATGTGGAAGTTCGGCCACGTCGGCGTCTTCCCCAGCTACCCCTTCCCCGAAGGCCTCGACCGCATGCGCGCAGGTAGCAGCTAAATCAAACTCATTCCAAGCTCGCCGAAATATTAGATTCCCCTCTCGATGTTCATTGTGCGTATTACATGTATAGTTCACCCGGGCGTCTTTGTGCGCACCGGCCAGGTTTGTGCGCACGAGCCAGGCTCAAGTCGCGCTATGTCACGATTTGTGTCGCCATTTGCGGACGATGCACGCCAAGTTGATTCGAAACTCTTGCACTTTGTTGCCGTTCCATTATACTTAAATTGCTATACATAGTGCCTACACCCTTTCATGGCACATACATTTCGCCTGTGCCTTCTCCACTTCTTCGCTACTGCTCATTTTGTGAGAAGCACTTCAACAAGACTCGCTCAGTGCTCTCCAAAATAAGCGGATGGCGTACTGCACCCCAGCGTGTATAGTCTGTGGCAAGTGTTTTTTTAGGGAGAACATACTGTGAAACCCGAAGCCTCAAGCGTCGCGCTGCCTGTGCGATCAGAGTATTTGTGCGCGATTCGTAGTCGTGCCACTCCTCCATCCTCTCGTGTGCGTGTCGCGTTGCTTCTTCTTTGCGTCTCGGCAGCTTTGGGCAGCTTCACCTCTTCGGGCGCGCTCGCACAATCCTTTCCCTTTTCTGTGCCCGTCACCGCCGAGCTCTACAGCGTTGATCGTCCGCTCGTAGGCGATTGCATCGGCACGCTAACCGTGGTCATCTCGCTGCCGCCAGGTTTGGGCCGCAGCATTACCTTCGCCAATATCTCAGGCACAAGTTCCGCTGGAGCAGCATGGCCCACAGTTGACGCAGATGGCGGTCCCAACGTCTGTGGCCCAGGCAACGCCACCGACCTTGGATCTCTCAATGGTCTCTCGAGCATCCGCCACATCACTCGTTGCAACTTTCTCGCTGGCGCTTTCGTCGCGGGCACGCCACAAATCGGCACACAGCCCGCAGGCCTTACTTTTGTCAACGATACAACTATCCTCCTCAATCCCGAGCTTCAACAAATCTTCTACATCGGCAATGGCGTAACAACCGACAACCAAACCCAGATTTTCGCCGTCCCCAACAACGCAACCCGCATCGTTCTTGGTGTACCTGATGGTGGCTGCTTTCGAGGCACTCCCGGCGCCTACTGCGACAACACCGGCACGTTCGCTGGCACCCTTATTGTCACGCCGTGTTTAGCCACACCAACCGGCCCTTCGTCCGTCGAAGCGTGCTTCGGCACCGAAGTAAGCCTTTCAATCACTGCTTCAGGCATCGGCCCATTTACGTACCAATGGCGCAAAGGCACCACGCCAATCAACATCCAGGCAAACCCGACCGCCGCTACAAACACGCTGACCTTCGCCTCGGTCCAAGAATTCGACGCGGGCGTCTACGACTGTGTCGTGACCAACGCGTGCGGCTCGATTCCATCGACTTCCGCAACGCTCACGGTTCTATCCGAATCAAGCAGCGAGTGCGTCGTGTGCGCGGATTGTGCCGCAGACTTTGATCAAGATGGCGGCGTCACCGGTGGCGACATCGAACTCTTCTTCCTCCAGTTCGACAACGGCCAACCTTGTTCCGACGTGAACCGCGATGGCAGCATCACCGGCGACGACATCGCATTGTTCTTGCGTGAATACGAAGCCGGTGGATGCTGAGAGAAGTAGTAAAGTAGCACTTTGGCCGTTATCTTGTTCTGGCTTTGCCCCAGGCTTCTTGACTTCTTGACTTCTTGACTTCGCTGCTTATTTCGTCTTTCGCTTTTCGCTTATCTTCTCTGTGCCTTGGCGACTGTTGTGGTGTATCTTCTTCTTTTTTTCTTTTCTTCTTGCGCTGCCTAGTTACACGAAAAAGAAACGAGCCTTCTTTCAAGGGCTCGCGGTGTTCATCTTGCACTGTGCCACTTCTTCTCTCACACCGACCGCGTGCCTTGTACCGGCCTGTCTTCCAGCGCGACTCTGTCCACCGGCCGCGTGACGACTTTTTCGCCGGGCATTGGGCTATAGCGCGAGCCATACAGCGGGATCTTCTTGTTCTCACTGCCCATTGCCAGCACCCGCGACAAGACAATCGCCAGCACCGTCACTACTGCATTCGCCCCGAGCAATTCCAAAGGCCCGGTCCTGCCCATGTACACCAAAACGCTGTTAGCAACCACCAGCAGCAGCGACACCGGGATCACCGTCTGCCACGCGCTGGTCATGATCTGGTCATACCGCAGCCTTGGAATCGTCCAGCGGATCACCATCATGAAGCAGATCACCAGCACGATCTTGAAGATGAAAACGCTAAACTTCGCCAGCACCGCAAGCAGTCCGGTGTCCTCCGGCGAAAGCAGCGGCAACTCCGGCACAAAGGGCAGGAAGCTCATCGTGTACCCGCCAAAGAAGATCAATACCAAGAACGCGCTACTTGTCACCATGTGCGCGTATTCCGCCAAGAAGAACAACGCAAACCGCATCGACGAATATTCTGTGTGATACCCGCCCACCAATTCCTGTTCGGCCTCGGCGTTGTCAAACGGTGCGCGGTTCGCCTCCGCCATGATCGCTATAAAGAAAATCAAGCACGCCAAAGGCTGCGAGAAGATCATCCAACCCGCCTGCGTCTGGTGCAAAATAATGCCATGTGGCAGCATTGTTCCAAGCTGCAACAACACCGCGAGAAGCGCTAGCCCGAGGGGAATCTCATATGAAATCATCTGCGCCGTCGCACGCATGCCGCCCAGAAATGAAAACTTGTTGTTGCTCGCATACCCGCCCAGCGTCACGCCATACACGCCCAGCGAACCAACCGCGAGCAGGTACACGATACCGATATTAATATGCGCGCCGGTGATGTGCACCGGCCCGCCTTGGATGATCCAACCAATGATCGGTATCTTGAACGTCGGGCACATCCACACGCCGCCCCACGGGATCACGATGAACCCGATAAGCGCAGGCACGATGATGATCGCTGGCGCGAGCGTGAACAAAATCTTGTCCACGCGGTTGGGTACGTAGTCCTCCTTGAGCATGAACTTCAGCCCGTCGGCCAAAGGCTGTCCAAGCCCAAGCATTCCCTTCAGGAATTTAAGCTGTGGTAACCCAAAGTCAAAGCCCACACGGTTGGGGCCGATGCGGTCCTGGATGTACGCCGAGATCTTGCGCTCGAAGTAAATCAGGTACGCAACAACAATCAAAATGACGTGTACCACCGCGATCAGCACGACGACGGACACAATCGTTTGAGCGGTTAGCCAGCTTGGTGTACCCATTGCCGCAAGCGTAGCCGCCTGCACCCACTCGCACGCGCGGCCAGCCACCATGTGCACTCAACATCTCGTACAATCTCATGCTATCACTTGCACGAGCACACACTTGATCAAGCACCCGTAACCAATCTGTTTATGACTATCGGCATCATGCTCAATCCAATTCTCCCACCCTTCGTTGATCGCCCACTCGCCAGCTTCTGTCAAAGGCTGACCCTGCGTTGGTGGTTGTCGTCTCCTGCCGCTCGCCGCGCAAATCTCAACCTCGACGATTTCAACAAGGTGTCTATCGCGAACGCCGCGCGCGAGGTTCAATCCACCTTTACTGCCAACGTTGCCTCCACCTTCAGCCTTCCCCTCAATAGCCACCTTGAAAACACGTACATAAAGGCTAATTCAGAGGCCTATTCAGAGGCCTATTTAAAGGCTCTTTCCAACCCCGAAGCTCTCGCTGCTTCGTTGAAGGTCAAGACCAAATTCGCCGCGGCACACGTTGCCCATGGCGTGCTTCTAGGTCCGATCGTGCTTGGCTATTGCGCGTGGTTATTGGAAAGGTGTGCGGCTGCAGGAGTTACGCGAGTCTTCTTTGTCTCGCGTGAAGGCGCGACATTAACGCGGGTGTGTCGAGGTTTGATCCGGGCCATGCCCATGTCAACCTGTGGCGCGCAACCTCCTGTCATTACATATCTTCCGGCCAGCCGTCTGGCGACCTTCCTGCCGAGTTTGAATGCGCTATGCGCTGAATCGCTTATGAGGCTATGGAATCAATATCCAAAGCAAACCTTTAGCCAGCTTATGCAGAATTGTTCGCTGCCTCAGGATGAGTTCATGAATCTCGCGCAACGTCATGGTATCAAACTACTTGCAACAATTGAAAGCCTCATTGAGCTGGGCAGTTTCTTCGCTGACCTCGACGTTCAAATAGCGTTCATTCGCTATCGTGATTTGGCTCGAAAAAACCTCATTAACACGCTGGATCGCAAGGGTTTTTTTGATTCGCAACGTGTCGCGATTGGCGACGTCGGCTGGAAAGGTTCGATCCAAACCAACATCGAGCGCGCAATTGCCGCGAGCCTGCTACCGCAAGGTGCTATTCCACCTAGGGTTATGGGTTTGTACTTGGCCCTGAGGCGCGATGTGAATCATGATACATCGCCATCGACGCGCGAGGGGTTTATCGCCGACGAACCGCTAGGGGACAAACCGGCGCATAACTTGGCTAGTAGCAGTATCTTACGAAGCGGATCACTATTTGAGATCGCGTTGAGCGTGCCACACCGCTGCGTGAGTGGATATGGCGAATTGCAAAGAAGTGGCGAGGAGCTTTGCGTCGCTCGCGCGCAACTGCTTTCAGATACAGATCTTATGTTCGCCAAACTTAACGCGCGAGAACGGGGCATCTTCACCGGCCCATCTAAACTCGTGCGACACGCGTTCTATCTTGCTATTCGCCAAGCATTTGCGAATATTCGCGCCCAAGGCAAGTGCGTGTCGCATCAAACAATATACATTTGGGGGATTGATGCGCTTCGAAGAGAGATTGTATACCCCACTTATTCAAGTGCGTGGGCGTTTCTCGAACACGCGCACATCGAAACCTTTGGCGTATTTCAGGAATCGCGGTTCGGGTTCATGGCCTCATGGGGTGATATCTGTACAGGTAGGCCAACTCACTGGCCACACCGGTTGCGGGTAGCGCTAGAGGCTCATTTTTGGCCCGAGGCAATTGTGCGACGGTCGGGCGTTCCAATGGGTAACTTCTTGTTTGATATGGCTTTAACTCGCAAAGCCCGGAAATAGTGTGCGGCAAACATGCAGCATTTATTTGGAGATTACGGAGATTATGGATTTCGCATAAACGTGACAAAAATCGGTACAAATGACGATCTACTTTGGGGATTGACTCGATCCGTAACCCACACGCGCCGGGAGCTGGAACGCAACCGCCGCAGTTGGAAGGCCGAGCAAGAGCATGCTCATGGTTGGGTTGCGTGGCGTAGGCAAGACGGTGTTGTTGGATCACATGCGTGATGAGGCCAAGGGTTCGAGGATTCGGACGATGCAGATCGATGCGCCCGAGTCGCGCTCACTGCCAGCGATCTTGGAGCCGCAGCTACGCGTGCTGCTGCTGGAGCTGTGCAAAACCGAGCGGGCGGCGGAGATTGCCAAGCGTGCGCTGCGCGGCTATGCCAACTAGCCATTGGCCAATCTCCATTATTCCTGTATATGTATATTCTTCGCTGCGGAGCAGCGGACGGCTGTTGCCAGACGCGAAGCGTCTAGCACACGCACCTAAATGAATCTATTCCTCGGCTGAGACGAGCGAGTTCATTGATTCTAATACACATGCGCGCGTCTCTACCATGGCGCATCTTAATTAGGCGGCCCAATCAGTGGCTTCGCCAATGGCTACATTCGCCTGCTGCTTCGCAGCGAAAGCAAAGGTTCTGCGAATGATTTGCATTTGTATTTATCTCTCCAGCCCGAGGGGCTTAACGCAAGTACACGGCCACACAATGAATCTCGACTCTGAAGAAGTTGTCCTGTCTTTGATCGTTGGAAAGAAGCAGTTCATCAGACTGTTCACTTACAATACAAAAAGCGTAAGAGAACATTGCTCTCCGGGCGTGATGTCGCAAAGCCTCCTCCCCCACATACAACCGGTTACTCACGATCAGGCCTTGGGCTTGGAAGGCACGATGTCTTCTCTCCCCTTAGTTGCCTTGTTTAGTGCCCTGTCTAGAGCCTTGTCTACACACATGCTCGACTTTGATCGGCATTAATCAACGTTCGATGCGTCGCAACCTCGTGTGCGAGGCGTGACATTTCTGGCGTGGCTTTTCTGCCTGGCTTGGCTAGAGGTTGGCCTGGGTGGCATGGCTGC
>JBBRGG010000201.1:0-6408 GCA_038240875.1 Phycisphaerales bacterium
CTGGGCGTGGGGCTGGCAAGAAAACGATCGTCTTTGGTATCTGCAAGCGGCATGGCAAGGTTTACTCCGAGGTCGTCGAAGATTGTACAAAACCGACGATATTGGCCGTAATTCGTAGTAAGGTGGACTTTCGCTCGGTCATTCACTTCGACAGATTCAAGAGCTACGACGGGCTGGTCGACATGGGCTACAAGAAACACGTGCTGGTCAATCATTCTGTAAACGAATTCAGTTGTCGTATGATCCGTGGCAATCACATCAACGGCCAATTGTCTGATTATGGGCTTCTGGGGTACGCCCAAAACACGAATGGCGCGGTATAGAGGAATGAACCCTAGCACCTTTTATTTGCGCCTCAAAGAATGTGAGTTCCGCTTCAACCACTGTGGCCAAAATCTGTACAAAGTCCTATTTATACTCTGTCGTACGCACCCGCTCAGCTAGTCATGACCCCATTTAATAGTGCGTCCGCTTTCCCGATCGATGCCTCTAGTGCCTTGGCATCAATCGGTGCCATCATCGGTATCGGCGTCATCTTCAATTCCTTCGCCAGCGCGTTACCAATAGGTATGTTCTTTGATGGTTCAGTTGTCAGCAAACGCTCCGCCTCGGCACTAACTAAAAACTCGCCAATCGTGATGCCTGATTTGGATTTGGCCCGCCACGAACCTTCGCGATCGTAAACGGAATCACCAGAGTTCCCGCGCTTGGCAATCCTTTCGAAGCCATTGTCCCTTTGGTAATCTTGTCCGCGGTTTCAAACGCCATCTCGACTGGCCACTGGTTGTCCTTTCCTACATAAACATCGTCTGTGTCTGTCAGCCCAACATCAATCTCGCAAAAGGCAACCAAGGCAAAGGCACATGATCAAAGCGATCTTGACAGGTCAGGGTGGCACAAAGGCAAAGGCACACGGCCGGGACGGCCCGGACCACCCAAGGCAAAGGCGAAGCCAGCACCACGATCGCAAAGCCGATCATGGTGGCACAAGATACAAAGACACGAAAGATAATGACACGAAAGATAATGACACGAAAGACAAGGGCACAAATAAAGACCCCCTCTTAAACGGAGGGGGTGGTTGGTACGAAAGAGAAATCGGATTACAACTGGAATTCGGCTTAAACCCGGCCGCCAAGCTTCTTGAGCATCATGCGAAATTCGTCGATGTTGGGGCTGTTGTCTTCGGCGACACGCAGCGCGATAAATTCTTTCTCGACCAGTTCAACAAGGTATTCGTTGAAGTCGCGCATGCCGGTTTGGCGTGCTTCGGTAGATCGCATGAACTCACGCAATTCACCTTCGCGGCCCTCGAGGACGTACTTGCGGACTACGCCATTGTTGATGAGAATTTCGAGCGCGGGGATGCGTGCGATGTCGGCGTGAAGTGTGGGGAGTAGTTTTTGATACACGAAAGCACGCATCTGATAGCCAAGGATCTTGCGAACCGACTCAACTTCTTCAGCTTCGAAAAGGCCATAGATTCGGCTGAAGGTCTGCGTGGTTGAGCTAGCGTGGATGGTGCCATAGACAAGGTGGCCGGTCTCGGCGGCGTGCAGCGCGGCCTCGAAGGTTTCCTTATCGCGCATTTCGCCGATGAGCACGACGTCGGGGTTTTCACGCACAAGCGCACGCAGCGCGATCTTGAAGTCCAGGCAGTCGATGCCGATCTCGCGCTGGTTGATCGTCGCTTTTCTATCCGTGAACAAGTATTCAATCGGGTCTTCGATGGTGACGATGTGGACAGGCTTGCGCTCGTTCACATAATCGAGCATCGCAGCGATCGTTGTAGATTTACCCGAGCCGGTGACGCCACAGAGCAGGACGATGCCTTGAGGCTGCATCGCGATGTCGGACATCGCCGGGGGAAGGTAAAGCTCATCGAAGCGGCGGATGTTGGAGGTAATCAATCGAGCCGCAGCCGAAAGCCTGCCACGCGCCTGGAATAGGTTTACGCGAAAGCGAGTGTTGTCGTCATAGTCGTAGGCAAAGTCGACCGAGCCGAACTTGTACAAGTCCTGCATTTGTTCTTCGCTGAGGATGTTCTGGGCGATCTGCCAAAACTCGTCGGTCGTGACCGCTTCGGTATCAAGCGGCTTGAGTGCGCCACGCAGGCGAAGCTTGGGCTGCGTCTCGGATTTCATGATGAGGTCGGACGCGCCAAACTTCATCGCGGCTTGAAGAAACTTGCCCCAGCGTGTCGCATGCGGATCGTTGCGTTTCTTGCGCGTAAGAGAGATATGGCCTACATGCGAGACATCGGTTGCACTTTCGGTGTTCAGGCTCATCGAGAACAACTCCAACCAGTGCCAGCGCTAGCCCGCTGGCGTCGGCATCCCCAGAATATGGAACGGCGAGCTCTCCAATCATCAGAAAGGGTCGGCTCGCCTAAGCCCACTCCACACTCACAATGTAGCACATCCAAGAAGGCTGTCACGCGAAACCATACAGTGAAGTCTTGGAATGCTGAAAACCTGGCTTGCTACCAGAAACAAAGTCGCAGACACCCCAGAGCAGCACTGGCTCGCTGGGAAAACCTGCAAAATCACATCGATTTGTACCAATCGAGCTGGCACGAAGGATTGGGTCCTATACGACGAATCGAACTCTGGACCCGCCTGTCCGAGTTTTTTTAGTGTAACCGTGCATAGCGTCTTGCCGAAAGAACAGTGCAAGATTCTATATCGTAGAGAGCCGTGCGAGAAGGAATCACAGGAAAACAAGTTCTCCTTTGGTGAGGTTTATGGTGTGCGCTCATGTCCAGCCGCACCTTGACACCAGAGTCGATAGGGCCATCGAAGGATGGATTTAGGAGATTGAATGATGCGTACCAGTAACCCAGCGTTTAACCAGCCCGCCTTTGCGCCGCCAGATTGGCGAGGCATCGCTGCGGATCAAGTCGCGGCACAGTCTGGCCCTCGTGGGGGCATGGGTAGCGTGGGCTTTGGCTCTGGTAGCCAAGCTTCTTCCACCGAAATGACCCTGAGCGGAACGATGATGAAGACCAGCTTTTTGCTGGGCTTGTGCGCCCTCTCCGCGATCCTTGTATATGCGGCCGTAGAACGCGGCATGATCCAAGGCGCCGCCGTCCTCGGTGGGCTCATCGGCGGCATCATCTGCACCATCATCATCAGCCTCATTGTCGGCTTCAATCCCAAATCTGCTCCCTACCTCGCCTGGGCCCACGCACTGCTTCAAGGCGTGGTTCTCGGTCTTTTCTCCTACTTCATCGCCGATCAACTTGGCCCCAAGGCCGACGGGCTCATCTTCCAGGCTATCACACTCACCATGGGCATCATGGCGGCTGCGCTGGTCGTGACGTGGACCGGCATCGTTCGCGTCGGCAACACGGGGAAGAAAATCCTCTCCGTCGCGGTCACGGGCATCATGTTGGTGTATCTTGTCAATATCGTCATGTCGCTCTTTGGCTTTGGCGGCATGGGATTCATCCACTCCAGCGGACCTATTGGTATCGGCTTTAGCCTCTTTGTCGTTGGCATCGCCTCCTTCAACCTTGTGAACGATTTCCAGAATGTTCACACCGCCGTGGCCAATCGTGCACCCAAGTACATGGAATGGTACAGCGGCTTTGCACTGCTGACGACGCTGGTCTGGCTGTACATCGAGATCTTGCGTCTGCTTGCCAAGCTTCGCAGCAACTAAAGTAAAGCACATCTGCGTTAACTTCACCTTCCCCTCACGCTGCCAACTCTTCATCAAACCGCGCCCGGACTTTTACTAAGAAGTTCGGGCGTGCGTCTTTTCTGGACAAATCGTTTGCACAACGGCGCAGACGCGATATCGTTAAGTGTTGATTCCGCGCGCGGGCTTTGCCCATGGCGCACACGCACTCCCTGACCGACACCTCGGCATTGTCCTCGCCGTGGATCGGTAGCCCGCTGAGAGCGGGTAGAGAGCCTGACTTGGCGACCCTTTCCTCCGCCGCCCGCAGCGCGTTTCTCCACGGCCAATGGTCCATCGGCGATTCCACCGCCCTCTACGGCATCGCCGACTGGGGCAAGGGGTACGTCGGCGTGACGCCCAATGGCCACGTCACCGTTATGCCCACCAAAGACCTCGCGCGTCAAATCGATCTTCACGAGGTCATCGATGGCTTGCGCGAACGCGGCATCCACACGCCCGTGCTTCTTCGCTTCAACGACTTATTGACCCATCGCCTTCGCGAGATCCGTACCGCATTTGACGATGCAATCGTAGATCAAGGGTACAACTCTACGTACGCCTGTGTGTATCCGATCAAGGTCAACCAGCAGCGCCATGTCTGCGAGCAGATCGCCAGCCTCGCCGTCGAGCTTGGGTTTGGTCTCGAAGCAGGCAGCAAGCCCGAGTTGATCGCTGTGCTTGGCCTTTCCGCCACCGCAGGCGGCCCGGGCGTCAATGGCATGCCCATCATCTGCAACGGCTTCAAAGATGACGAGTTTATCGAGACCGTCATCCTCGCCACCAAGCTCGGGCGCAACATCATTCCCGTTGTTGAAAAGTTCAGCGAGCTTGTGATGATCGTCAAGCATGCCAAGAAATATGGCGTGCGCCCACGCATCGGCCTACGCGTCAAGCTCTCGGCTCGCGGCGCGGGACGCTGGGAAGGCTCGGCGGGCATCCGCTCCAAGTTTGGCCTGTTCATGTCCGAGGTGCTCAAAGCAGTGGAGTTCCTCAAAGTCAATGGCATGCTCGATTGCCTCAACCTTCTTCACTGCCACGTCGGCAGCCAGCTCTTTGACATTCGCGTCTTTAAGAACGCCGTCAATGAGTTGGCTCATGTGTACTGCGAGCTCAAGAAGATGGGTGCAGGCCTGACCATGCTCGACATCGGTGGCGGGATGGGCGTTGATTACGACGGCTCGCAAAGCGCCTGTCCCAGCTCCATCAATTACACCGTCGCCGAGTATGCGCGCGACGTTGTCTACCGCATCAAGAGCGTGTGCGACGCGGTGAATATTCCGCACCCGACGATCATTTCCGAGTCTGGCCGTGCGATGGTGGCATATTCCAGCGTGCTGATACTGGACGTGCTTGGGTCGAGCAAGTTTGAGAGCCACCCTGATCTTGACGCGATCGAAGCGTCGATGCGTGATGAATCTGCTTCTGCGGGCGAAGTGCCACAGCCGATCATCGACTTACTCGATGCATACAAAGGGCTCACCGATCGCAACGTGATGGAGACGTATCACGACGCGACGCAAGCTCGCGATGAATCAATGAGCTTGTTCAGTCTTGGGTACATGAGCCTGGCGATGCGGGCCGCGGCGGAGCAGCTCTTCTGGGCCTTGTGCCACAAAATTCTTGAACGCGCCGCCAAGCGTGGCGACCTTCCCGACGAGCTCGAAGGCCTTCCCGAACTCTTGAGCGATATCTATTTCTGCAACTTCTCACTCTTCCAAAGCATGCCTGATAGCTGGGCGATTGATCAGCTCTTCCCCATCTGCCCGATCCACCGCTTGACCGAGCAACCTGTTCGCCAAGGCATCCTCGCGGACATCACCTGCGACAGCGATGGCAAGGTTGATCACTTTGTCGACAAGCGCGAAGACAAGAAAACGCTCGAGTTGCACGAACTCAAAACCGACGAAGAAGGCCGCACCGAGCCGTATTACCTCGCGGTCTTCTTGCTTGGCGCGTACCAGGAAATCCTTGGCGATTTGCACAATCTTTTGGGCGATACGCACGCCGTGCACATCAAACTGTCAGATTTGACTGCCGGCACGGGAGCGGCAAACGGCAACGGCACGGCCGCAGGGAATAAAACGGACGCGACTACGGCGGCTTCAGGCCTTCATTCGGCAAGCGTCGGCGGTTGGGAAATCGATGAAGTCATCGAAGGCGACACCGTTGAAGAAGTGTTGTCGTACGTGCAGTATGACGTGCCCGACCTCAAGCGTGCGATGCGGCTAGATGTTGAAGCTGCCTGCCGCCAGGGCCGCTTGACTTTGGCCGAGGGAAAGAGCTTGCTCAAGTATTACGACGATGGCCTTGAAGGATACACGTACCTCGAAAGTTGATGGCGAGTTCGCGAATACCGCGCAATATAAAACCTCTCTCGCACGAGAGAGGTTCTTTGTTTTTTTGCTTTACATGAAAGTGGTTGAGTCTGGAAGTGCTTGCCTTACATGCCTTTGCCTTCGTGTACCGTGTCTCTCCGAGGAGAGGTGCTAAAAGCAATGTGGATTTCAGGCAAGATTCGTATTAGTTACTCGTTGCATTAGCAAATTCAGTAGCCAGTAGTTGTTGGCGTTGGTCCTATTACTTCGTTGGCCTTCTACGGCGGCCGATCGTGAGAAGTGACGATGAGAGAAGCAAAGCCAGAGCTGTCGGCCCGGGAATGGCGATGGCATCGAGGCGAACATTGTCGACCGAAACGCCTGCATTGCCGTCATGAAAGTATCCGAT
>JBBRGG010000202.1:0-6369 GCA_038240875.1 Phycisphaerales bacterium
GGCGGCGCCAATGGTGTCGCCAAGATCAAGTTCGTCAACACCTATGTCGAGCAGGCGGATGCACACGTCAGCGACTGCGCTGGGCGAGACTGCCCCCTCAAATGGACAGGCAATCACGCAGGAGATGTAGCCACGAACTTGAAGAGAGTGGTCTTTCGCGGCGAGTACGACGGGTTTGAATCGCTCGATAGTTTCTGCGACTGTGGCATTGGTGTTTTTCTTGGCGAAGGACTCGGAGGCAGCGGTGAATACTGAGGCTTTAGAAATCAGTGGCGTGTGAGAGGCGACGCTCACCATTAAGGACGAGTTGGCGGCGTTGGCGGCTGCGTTTGCCGCGGCGTTTGCGTTGGCGGTAATAAGCGATTGCATACCTTTGTCGTTGGGAACTAATGCGGAAAGAAGCGGATACGGCTTGCTTGCAGGTGCCGAAAGGCGTTGGGCGATGCTTCGCTCTGCTGAAATCAGCGAGAGCAGTTCCGCCGCATCGCCAAGCTGCGGGATCCACTTGGGCGAGACGAAAGACGTGGCTTCGATTTCGTCAACACCAGTCGCGGCGAGAAGCGAGATGAGCATCAACTTTGCGGCGGTTGGTATGAGCGTGGTTTCGTTCTGCAAGCCATCGCGTGGCGAAACGTCGGTGATACGGACGAAGGGTTTTCTTTCGCGGGAGCTATCTGTAGAGTTTATCTTCACGTTAGGAGTGGGCATGGTCTTGTCCATTGAGACAGTATCCAAAAGCGAACGTATTAAGTGGCAAAGTTAGGGACGTTGCGGTCGGTTCTGCGCATGGTACTCGGGTGAAGCGTGAGACTGCGAGAAGGTGAGACTGCGTGAAGGTGAGACTGCGAGAATACGTTCTCGGTTCGAGTTTAAGGAAGTACGAAAAATCTACTTCAAGGCAGTTGCATCGGGCTGCCATGGTGTGCGAAGCTTGGGATATATTGCAAGCGTGTGACGTTCTACCCGAGGCAGAGCTCAATCAAGGAGATAAAGACATGGCACTCATCGAGATCGGTCAACCCGCACCAGCATGGAATTCCAAGGATTCAGGAGGCAAGCAGGTCGCGTTGGCGGACTTTGCGCGGAGCCCGCTCGTGTTGTACTTTTACCCCAAGGACGACACGTCCGCGTGCACCAAAGAAGCGTGCGAGTTTAATGATGCGATGTCGATCTTCGCGACCCTAGGCGGGGCCAGGGTCGTTGGCGTGAGCCCGGATTCGCCTTCGTCACATGCCAAATTTGCGAGCAAGTATTCGCTCAACGTAATGCTGGTCGCCGACGAACCGGTGGGAAATGTGCCCCCGATTTGTCAAGAGTTTGGCGTGTGGGGCGAAAAGTCGATGTATGGCAAGACGTACATGGGCGTGATCCGGACGACGTACTTGATCGATGCAAAAGGAATTGTGGCTCGCCGCTGGGACAAGGTGAAGGTGGACGGGCATGTTGAAGAGGTCAAAGCCGCGCTGGCGGAACTCGTGGGCGCGAGCGTGCCTGTTGCGAAGTCTTCAGCAACGAAAGCCAAGGCAAGCAAGCCGTCGGTGAAAGTTGTGTCTGGCAAAGTTGCGTCTTCCAAGAAGCCTGCCTCAAAGTCAGCCAGGAACAGTACAACTAAGCCATCTAAAAAAGCTGCTTTAAAGCCTGCGCCCAAGCTCACCACAAAGCCAACATCTAAGCAAGCCCCCAAGCCAATCAAGAAGCCAAGCAAGACCTAATAGACCGCTGCATAGGCAAACTACTGGTTTTCAGCTGCTCTTCTGGCCCATTCAAATTCCAGAGGTTCGAGTTGCCCGGCGAGGTTCGCGCGTTCATCGCCGAGTTTCGTCGCCTTGGCATTGTCTCGCCAAACGTTGGGGTCGGCAAGCAACGCGTCAAGCTCGCGCATGCGCGTTTCGGTCTTCTCGATGCGTTCTTCGAGTTGCTCGGTGCGAAGGCGCGCGAGCGCGTTGACAGACATGCCACTGTTGGAAGATTTGCTTGTTGATTGGTTCGCAGATTGGTTTGATGACTTGTTGGAATTGTTGTTCTTTGCCGAATTACCCGCGTTCGAGCCGGAAGTATGAACAAGTTGGAAACCGCCTTGGCCTTGCTTTGCGGCGGGCTTTGGGTTGTCGCGTTGGCGAGCTTGGTCGTCCTTGCGGCGCTGCGTGTCTTCTTTGCGAGACTTTTCCTCAGACGCGGCTCGTGCGGCTTCGCGTTTGCGTTCGATGTCGCGATCGTGCCACATGGTGAACCCGCCAAGGAAGATCTCGGCGTTACCTTCGCCATCTAAGACAATCAGGTGGTCGCAGGTGGCATCGATGAGCGCGCGATCGTGCGAAATCACGATGAGCGTGCCTTCATACGCGTCGGGGTTTGGGTCGTCTTCATCGCTCGAAGCAAGCACATCTTCGATTCGTTCGGCACTTGGAATATCAAGGTGGTTGGTCGGTTCGTCCAAGATCAGCAGGTTCTTCGCGCTCGCGAGCAACCCAGCGAGAACAGCGCGGGTCCGCTCACCACCAGACATATCGCCCAGTTGTTTTTCTTGATCATCGCCAGAGAACAAGAACGCGCCTGCGAGGTTTCGAGCCGCTTGCTCGCTCATCGCGGCTTGCGGATTTTCCTTGAGGATTACACCTTGGAGATAGCGGTAGACGTTAAGGTCTGGCTGCAAACCTTCGTGCGTCTGGCGGTAGTATCCAATAGCCAGATTCGTGCCCAACCGCACAGTTCCAGCGTCGGAGGTGAGCATGCCGAGCAGGCAGTTGACCAGTGTGCTCTTGCCCGCGCCATTGGGACCGATGATGCCCCAGCGTTCGCCGCGATTGATGACCACGTCGAGTTCGTGGAAGAGAACCTTGGGCGTGCCATCATCGCGCGTGTATTTCTTGGAAAGCCCGCGCACGGCGACCACGACATCGCTGGTCCTTGGAGCCTTTGGTAAGGTAAATGTCGCCGTCGCCATCTCCATCGGGCGGTCGAGCGTGTTGGCGAGTTTCTCACGATCAAGGCGTGTTTCGCGGCCTTTGGCTTGTCGCGCACGCTGGCCAGCTTTGTACCGCCGGATGAATGCTTCTTCCTTCTTGAACTTGTCCTGCTGCGCTTCATACGCGCGATGCTGCACCATCAAGCGTTCTTCTCGAAGGCGGCGAAAGTCCGCGTAATTGCCTGGGTAATCAATGAGCCTGCCCGCTTCGACTTCGACAATCCGCGTCACGACCGCGTCGAGTAAATAGCGATCGTGCGAGATCATCACCACCGCGCCCTTGTACTCGTTGTTAAGATAATCTTCGAGCCACAGACGGCCGTCGATGTCGAGGTGGTTGGTCGGTTCGTCCAAGAGCAAGACATCGGGCCGCTCCAAAAGCAGTCTCGCGAGTGCAAGCCGGCCTTTTTGCCCACCCGAAAGTCGGCTTACTGGGAGTTTGAACTGTGCATCGGTAAAGCCCAGGCCGTGCAGGATCTCTTCGATCTTGTGCTCGATGGCGTACCCGCCCAGGGCTTCAATCGTGCCTTCGAGAACTGCCTGCTTCTTCAGTAGGATCTCAAGCTGTTGCCCATCGGCTTCGCCCATGTCGTGATAGACCTGCTCCAAAGCGCGGTGCGCCGCAGCGAGATCCGCAAAGGCGTCTTCGGCGGCTTGAAAGAGCGTTTCGTCGGGGTCGAAGCTGTGGTCTTGCGTAAGGTAGCCGACGCGTGCACCGCGTTGCAAAACAACGGAGCCTTCGTCGGGTTTGAGCTCGCCCGTCAGGGCCTTCATGAGCGTGGTTTTGCCCGCACCGTTTCTCCCCACGACACCGATGCGGTCAGTGGGTTCGACGGTCAGGGAGAGGCCGCTGATGATGACTTTGTCGCCATAGCGGTGGGTTACGTTGGTCGCAGTCAGAATTGGCACGCGTGAGGGTAGGTCGAACGACGCGCACTTTCAGGTTGGGCCCCCCGATAGATCAGTTGAGATGGATCAGTTGAGATAGATTACTTAATATAGATCGATCGATTTCTCGCTCGAACTACCAACGCTGGAAATGTTCACTGGTTTGCTGGGTTGGTTTGCCGATTTGGTTTGCCAGTAAGGCGGTACCACGGGCGTAGTGTTAGCGATGGAAAGCGTAACAAGGGCCAGATCAAACGCATGAGGCTAGGTCGCATGAGGCCAAAGGCCGCGAGTTGGCACGCGGGCAGGCGAGTGCGAAGCCGGCGTGCATACGCATGAGCAATCGTAACGTGAGCCGTGGACAAACAAGCTTTATGATCAGTAGTAAAGCGTACCGATTCGCTCTTTGAATCGGCTTGAGCTGGTGAAAGCGTAAGTGATTTAGCGAGCGCATTCGCAAGAACGCGTCCAGACCACAGCGCGTTCCCGATTCCTTCCCCGCCTACCGGATCAATCGCGGCCGCAGCGTTACCCACGCGAAACGACCTGGCATGGCTGGGCTTTATATAGCGCGACCGAGGCACCGGACACGCGAGCCAATCTCCCTCGCGCCATGCACGGTTCCAACCAGGCCATGCACGCTCCAGCACGGCGTCGTGATCGCCTTTGAGCGCTCGAAGTACATCTGTGTGCGCACAAAGCGCGATGGTCGCAAGGCCATCTTCAACCAGCACGCTTCCTGCATACACGCCGTTGCCAGCTCGCATCTCAACGCTCGAGGCATGATGCTGATCGTGTGGGAGACGCGCGTGACACTTAAGCCCGATAAGCCCTTGAATCGCTGGTGTTGGACGGCTTGCGCGATCAATGCTCGAACCTGTCCCAGTATCATGCCTTCCCGTGCCGTCGGCGTGCACAACGATGTCCGTGTCGATGTGCGTGCCATCGACAAGCGTAACTGTTACGCCGTCGTCGGCGTACGCCACGCTTCGCACGGTTACGGGCTGCAGGCGTGTGACGCCAGTGGAATCTGCGGCTTCAAGAAGCGCGGTATCGAGACTGCCTCGGCTAAGCGCCCAGGCGCTCACGGGCGTTAGCCATTCGATGCGTCGCGTACCCGAAGCGCCTTGCACGATCACGCCGAAGCGATCAACGCGCCGAGCACCAAGTGAGCGAAGCTCCGCCGCATCAAGCAGGCATTCAAGATCATCGGTCGCAGCGGGGGAAACATACTCGCCGCAAACCTTTACACGCGGGAAAGGCTTGGATTCGATGAGCGTGACCGATGCGCCACGCCGCGCGAGATGGATCGCTGCAGAACAACCGGCAACGCCCGCGCCGATGACGACAACGCGCAGCGAATGTAGTGAGTCGTTCGTGGCTCTCGTGTTCGCACACGAATTCTCGCGATTGCTGGCGTCAGGAGTAGAAGAAGATTGGTTCATGAAATACGCGTTTCAAATGGCGTTAACTG
Organism: Phycisphaerales bacterium; assembly: GCA_038240875.1. Taxonomy (GTDB): domain Bacteria; phylum Planctomycetota; class Phycisphaerae; order Phycisphaerales; family UBA1924; genus JBBRGG01. Next base: position 5,328 of record JBBRGG010000202.1, read on the forward strand.
CTTCGCTTGGGCCACGCCTTTGGTTTCTCGCCCGCGAGTGTGAAGCGATACCAAAGTATTGGCTGGCGATAGGCCGCGTAGGAAATGTCGCACCGAGAAGCCATATCGAGCACTTCTGCTTTGGTGAAACCAGCCTCGAAACTCACGCGGGCGTCATGCTGAACGATGCGCGATTGACCGATGCACGCGATTGAAACCGCGGCTCGGTGAAGCTTTGATCGAACCAGATCGCTCCAGATGACGCCTGCACGCGCGATAGCGTCCATCGACGCGAGCACGGTTAATGCCTTGAGGTCGCTGAGGTGATGCAGGAACAGAGCTGAATGAACGTAATCAAAGCTAGCCATGCTGAAGGTTGAGCGAAGGTCGAGCGCGTCAGCGAGCACGATTGTGACGTTGGGTTCATGTGCGACGTGCGCCTTGGCAAGCGCGACGGTCGCGTGGTGGTTGTCTACGCCCGTGACTCTCAAATCAAAGCCCTTTGAACGAGCCCACGCGACTGCAGCGAGCGGGATATCTCCTGAGCCCGTGCCGACATCGAGAAGTGTGATCGAACGTGCATTAGGCCCATTTGGGTCGGGCCAATTGACTGAGGCACGCTGGAGAAACGCGATCAACGCCGAGCTGCCACCAAGGCGTCGGTTCACCCAGCGCAAATATGCCAGCGCGTTGGCAAGTTCGTCCTTGGCGACGTCGGGCGCGTCCATGAGTTCGGGCGTAAGCCTTCTGGGCATGGTCCATCCTACACGCGAAGAGCCGTGCCTTCTCTGGCAGTTGCAAGGGCCTTAATCCGATGATAGCTTCATATGTGCGAGCGCAAAGACGGCCACACTTGCGAGTTTGACGTGGCTCGAACGCAACCTTATTGGCTTCGTACACTTTGTCGTGACGCCTATCAATCATGACCAGACAAATACTGTCAAGCCAAATCCAGTCAAACTTGACCCAGTCAAACTTGACCCAGTCAAACTTGACCCAGTCAAACTTGACCCAGTCAAACTTGACCCAGTCAAACTTGACCCAGTCAAACTTGACCCAGTCA
>JBBRGG010000203.1:0-6302 GCA_038240875.1 Phycisphaerales bacterium
AATCAACAGCAACATACCGCGCATAAACGAGTTGGATTGTGTGAGAAGAATCGGCTGCAAATAGAACGAGCACGAGTTACTGAGCCGTGAACCCCCATCGACGCCGATATTGGTCCTCGTGATGAACCCGGCTTTGGAAGAAGCAAGAAACAGAACCGCCGCCGCAACTTCCGCCGACGTATCGACGCGACCGATTGAGTGCAACCCAGCGAGGCCTTTGCGCAAATCAGCGTCTTCAGGACCAGCAAAGCGTGTACGCATGTCTGTATCACTTGCCGCGGGGCTTACCGCGTTCACGCGAATCTTCTGCGGAATCAGTTCAAGCGCGAGCGCCTTGGTCAACCCGAGCGTCGCGTGCTTGGCGGCGATATAAATCGAAATATTCGCCATCTCGATGAGCCCGGCAATCGACGCTATATTGACGATCGAGCCCCCGCCACTCTTGGCGATAGCCGGGGCCGCGTGCTTGGTCGCGAGGATCACGCCCAGCACATTGGTATCCATCACCTTGCGATAATCTTCAACCGAGCGCTCGCAAGAGGCGCAGCTACTCAAAGCCCGCGTTATTAAACATATCGAGCTTGCCAAAGGTCTTGGTCGTGAACGCCACCATGTTCGCAATATCAGTTTCGACCGTCACGTCCGCACGCACAAACGCGCCAAGGCCGCACGCGCATTTAATCTACTCAACAGTTTCGGAGCCTTCCTTCTCGCGACGCCCTGAGACCACGACGCTCGCGCCTTGCCAGGCAAACTCAATTGCGGTCCGCGACCAATGCCGCAGGTGCCACTGGTGATGATAACGACTTTGCCTGCGAATTCTTTGGTCTGGCTGGCAATTTGGATACCAGCCGGTATCCAAATTGGATATTGTTTTGGCTATTGGGTCTGATCTTCTTTCATTCATGAACGCCCGCGCAGCACGCTGACCTGGCAAGCCCTGCGAAGCGTTTGGTTGTTCGTTGGCACTTTGATGCCGATACGGCATTCTCGGTGACACGCCACTTCTGTACGATTTCAGGAAGCCTTTGCAATGGATCAAAGCATTCACACATGCTTTGACTTTAACCAAGTAGCAAGAGCCGCCTCATCCCAAGTGTTCACGCATCGCTCTCGCGTGCACCACCCTCGCCGCGCGGTCTCGACGCCAAACCGCAAGTTGTCAAAGTCCACCGCGTCATGCACGTCGCAATTTATCGCGATGGTGCAACCCGCATCTATCGCGGCCCGCACATGCGTATCACGCAGGTCAAGCCGCATCCAATGGCAGTTCACTTCCAACGCGACTTTGTGCTTCGCCGCAGCGGCAAACAGCGCGGGCATGTCTGGGCTCAACCCGGCTCGCTTATTGATCAGCCGACCCGTCGGGTGCCCGAGCACATGCACGTATGGATTCTCAATTGCCTTGAGCAAGCGACGCGTTGCACTCTGCGGATCCTGCGTCAACGCAACGTGTGGCGACGCAACCACTACATCAAGCTTGGCAAGAATCTCATCGGGATAATCCAGCCCGCCATTGACGAGGATGTCAACCTCGCTCCCCGCGAGAATGCGAATACCTGGAACCAGTGCGCGAGCCGCACGGATCGCGTCGATATGCGCGAGCAATCGCTCGGCGGAAAGTCCATTAGCCACGCCGCTGCTCCGCGAATGATCCGTCACCGCGATGGTGTGAAAGCCGCGCGCCTTGGCCGCTCGCGCGAGCTCGACGATGCTCAAGAAACCATCGCTCGCGGTGGTGTGCGCGTGCAATTCGGCTTTGATATCCGCAACTTCCACAAGGGGCACGCGAACAGAGCCCGCCGCGTACGCCTCAAATTCACCGCGATCTTCTCGTACTTCGGGCAAGATGAATTCAAGGCCCAATGCCGCGTGTACATCGGATTCGGTCGCCCCGGCGATCGCGTGCACACCACGCTCTTGTGGCGGAAGTGCTTTCTTCTTCGCGTCATGTGCGTGAACAGGCGCATCATCCGGATACAGCCCCCACTCATTCAGCGTGAGCCCGCGCTTCTGCGCCCGCTCGCGCATGTTCACGTTGTGCTCCTTGCTCCCCGTGAAGTAGCACATCGCCGCACCCCACGAAGCCAATGGCACAACCCGTACGTCCACTTGGATAGCCCCATCGTCGGCTTCGTCGTTCTCATCTTTAACCGACTTGGTCCATCGGCCAAAGTCCACGCCCAGCGACACTCGCGCCGACGCCTTCGTATCGCCCGATGCAAGCACGCGAACCACGCCAGGCATCGTCGTAAACGCACGCATCACATTCCGCGCAGCTACGTTCGACGCTTCATCAAGCATGCTTCCATTCGTGATTTCTTCGTTCATACTCGGCGTGAGCGCGACAAGAATATCAATATCGCCAATCGTGTCCTTCCCTCGCCGAAGCGAGCCCGCGGCCTCGGCTCGCGCAACGCCAGGCAACTCTCTCAGCACAGCTTCTACTTTGTTCGCAAGCATCCGCCCCAGCGCAACCCACGTCCGCCTGCCCGTAGTAGAAGCAAACGCGAGCGACTCTTTGATCTTCGCCACGCTCTTCTCGCCCATCCGCGGCAGGCTCAATATCGACCCATCTTCAATCGCGGCACGCAGCCTCGCCGCATCGGTGATCCCGCCATCTACCCACATGCTTCGAACCGTCTTTGGCCCAAGCCCAGGCACATTCAACAGTTCGAGCACGCCCGCAGGAATCTGCTCACGCAGCGCAGCAAGCTCTGGGTGCGTGCCCGTGCGTGCAATCTCCATGATCTTGTCCGCGAGCTTGGGGCCGATGCCTTCGATGGAAAGCAACTGTTCGCGCGTGAGTGATTGAACCGGCGCTACAAGGCCTTCCATCGCACGAGCGGCTCGCGCGTGTGCACTCACGCGAAAGCCATCTTCGCCGTTGAGTTCGAGCATGCGGGCAAAGTCTTGCAGAGCCGCCGCTACCGCCTCATTGCTCAATGAGCTTGCCGACGAGAGTGTCGGCACGCTTGACGCTACTTCTACTTCACGTGGCTGCGCCTTTGCCTCATCAGCCTTTGCAGGCTTGTCTACTTTGGCAGGCTTGTCTACTTTGGCAGGCTTGTCTGGCTTCTTGCTGGGCATCCACCATCGTTGGCCAGCAACCACGCCCGCGTCCAACACGTTCAGCCCGTGCCCGAACGCCGCTTGGTCGAAGCCTTGGCCTTATCTACTGCTTTGGCTGAAACACGCACTTCGTGCGGAGCTCGCGCAACGATCGGCGATTTGCTCGTCGGCATGACGTACTCCGTCTCGATCTGCTCCACATACCCCTCCCGTCGCATCGGGGGCGTCAGATGCGTCAAACACTGCCCACCAACAACTAGGCCACGCGCGTACGTCTCTGTCACCTTGCGTTCGATCGCTTCAACAACCGCCTCACGGTCGGCACGATCAACCAGCAACAACGCGGCCGCCAGCCGACGAACCAGATCAGGACCCGCTGGCTGAAGAAGTTCCACCACCATCCGGACGTGCTCGCTTGGGGAGAGCGTCGGCAATGGACCGGGCTCGAGCGTCGGTTGATGCAGCGGCACTTGCCTGCCCGTCGACGGCGTCGGTTTCTGGTTGTGCATTGTCTGCTTCGATGACTTGAGATTCTTGCGCGCCATTGATCGATTCTCGATTCGTTCGAGCAAGTGCCTCGGCCAGGTTTGTATCTGCTACTGGCTTACCTTCCAAACTCGGCGCATTCGCCCGGATCCGTGTTTCCAGCGTTTGGATATACACCTCGATCCGCTCCACACGCGAGATCAGCTTCTCGATCGTCGCGGCCATCGCGTTCAAAAGCTCCGTCACGCTCGCTTCACGCAGCACATACCCGCGTACCTCGCGCTGACGCATCGTGCCTGTCCCATTCAGCAACCAGTCAATGCTCACTTCTAAAGCCGTGGCAAACGCCGATAAAAACTCAACGTTCGGCACCGCGCCCTGCATGTACCGCCGAACCGTCTCGGGATGTGTACTCGTCAGCTCCCCCAGCTCGCGATACGAGCGATCCGATGCTGCGATGCTGCGATGCTGCGATGCGAAGACGATCATGCATGTTTGGCTGTTCCACAATGCCAACATAGCAGCCTATTCCAACGTGTGTAGAGCGTCACCAAAGTTTCTTGTATGAAACTTCTTTCTTAAATGCTACACCCAATGTAAATCTTTACATCGAATAACATCAAAGGTTTACCCTTGGCACGCATCCACTTATCCAACATCTGCAAGCCCTAGCGACGTTCCAAACGCCTTGAGCAATCGACGCCGCAGCAATGCGTCAGAGGGTCGCGCAAGGTTTGGGCTCATGCGAACAAGCTCCGCCGCATCATGCCTTGCAAGCATCAAAAGATCAATATCCTTCGCCAAATCCGCCACTTTAAACGGCGGCAACCCCGACTGCTTCGACCCCACAATCTCCCCCGGGCCCCGCAACTCAAAGTCTTTCTCCGCTAGCAAAAAACCGTCCGTAATCGTCGCCATCACCGTGAGCCGCGCTCGACCCATCTCCGTTGACTCTTCCGTCAACAGCAAGCACCAACTCGGCTTGCTCCCGCGGCCAACTCGCCCGCGCAACTGATGCAATTGCGCCAAGCCAAATCGATCTGCCTGCTCAACTACCATCACCGTTGCGTTGGGCACATCAACGCCAACCTCAATCACCGTCGTCGCAATCAGCACATCGATCTCGCCACGACGAAAGCGGTCCATCGTCGCTTCGCGCGTCGGACGCGACATCCGCCCGTGCAGCGTCGCAACTCGGCAGCCCGCAAGATGTCCACCCTCCAGCTCATTCGCAATCGCCGCAACCGTTCGTAATGCTGGCGCATGATTACCCGCTTTCTGCGAGCCTTCCTCAGGCGAAAACAAAGGCGTCCCCTCTTCCACACCTTCTTCTAACCCAATTGCTGGCACAACAATGTACGCCTGATCACCCGCTTCCACCCTGCGCTTCAGCCACCGATACGCCTCATCCCGCCCTGTCGCCTCTACAACTTTGGTCGTAATCGGCACACGCCCCGGCGGCAATCCGCGAATCGTCGACACGTCCAAATCGCCAAGCAACGTCATCGCAATCGACCGCGGGATCGGCGTCGCAGTCATCACTAAAACATGTGGCGTTGTCCTCGCATCACTCGCATTCCCACGAAGCGTCGCCCGTTGGTGCACGCCAAATCGATGCTGCTCATCGATAATCGCAACCGCAAGCGAAGCAAACTCAACCGAATCTGTAATCAGCGCGTGCGTCCCGATGAGTAGGTCAATCTCGCCACGCCTGAGCGCCGCAATAATCGGCTCGCGCTCCGCCTTAGGCAGCGATCCCGTGAGCAACGCCACGCGAACCCGCGACCCTTCGAGCATCCGCCCCATCGACGCCGCGTGCTGCTCCGCGAGCAACTCCGTAGGCGCCATCAACGCCGCCTGATGCCCCGACGCAACCGCCATCAACGACGCGTACAACGCAACGGCTGTCTTGCCCGAGCCCACGTCGCCTTGGATCAATCGATTCGTCGGCACCGACCCCGACAAGTCCTTCGCAATTTCCGCGACAACCGTTTCTTGCCCTGTCGTAAATGAGAAAGGCAGCCTTTGCCGAATCGCCCGATCAACCCCAGGGTTGAACTTCAGCGCTGGCGCTTTGAGCCGTTCACGCAAGTGCGCCCGCCGAAGCTGCACGCCAAGTTGCAACAAGAAAAGCTCGTCATACGCGAGTCTTCGCCGCGACGACTTCACTTCTTCCATATCCGCTGGCGCGTGCTGCATGCGATACGCCTCACGCAACTCAGGAAGCGCGTGCGCCATACGAAACGACGCATCAAAATGGTCCACGATCAAAGGCAGCCCCAACGCCAGCACCTTCACCATCGCTCGCTCGATTACCCGCGAAGGCACATCTTCCGACGCTGGATACACTGGACGCAGCCGCTCATCAAGCAGGTTCGGCTCGTCGATATTGGGCGTTCCAGTTGGCAAAACTGGTGCTGTAGCAATCGTCGGCGCGACGATCTCCGCCTGACGCTTGGAGCGCGCCTTTGCATCTGCCTTTGCATCTGCCTTTGGGTCTGCCCTTGCATCTACCTTTGGGTCTGCCTTTGCATCTGGCTTTGCATCTGGCTTTGCATCTGGCTTTGCATCTGGCTTTGCATCTGGCTCGACCGCAGGCTGACCTACGACCTCGCCAATTGAAGCTCGTGAAGGTGACCCGCGCTCCACATCTTCTGGCCCCAAATCCGGCCCCTGCTCTCGCGATTCTGCATGCGAAACCCCAGCCGACGGCGCAATGACCCACACCTTCGGATTCACAATCT
>JBBRGG010000204.1:0-6262 GCA_038240875.1 Phycisphaerales bacterium
CACCCCCCGCGCGGAATCACGTCCCCGTGAGCACCTCCTCCGCCCCGCTGGGGCGGGCTTATTCCTAAGTCATTTCTTCAACGAGTTCCGCCCGATTGTCGCGAGCTTCTCCCATGGCATCAGCCTTTGGCCTCGATAGCGCCGAAGAGGCCATGCACACCGCGCCTCACTCGTTTCGTTCAACTCTCTTACGTATTGCCTCTGTGGTGAACTGTCTTCGTCTCTTTCTTTCCTTCCACCAACTTACCCACCAGCAGCCTCTAACCACTGCGCACAATTCCACAAAATACAAGCCGCGAACGTGTCGATCTTGCCACCGATCATCGACCCCACCATTGCGTTGTGTACCAGCGTCTGCGCGTAGTGTGTCGCGTGCGATCGTTCTCGCTCGCCGCGTGTTCCATTCATCGCGATCTTGGCGAACAAGTGCACACCCCACGGGTGCTGCGTCGCATTATCCGGCTGCACTTCCGCGATCAGCCACATGCAGCATCGGTCTACTCGTGCACGCACTCGCGCTACATCAATTCCATCTGCATCATTAAGCCCGCGCCATGAGAGCGCGTGCACGCCACACAATTCGGCTTGCGACCACCACTCAATCCCGCGATCTCGCAGCGCAGGATACAAAGGCCCGTTGGCGTCCCAATCAATCACTTCCGAACCACGCACCAACTCATCACGCACCAACTCATCATGCAGCGACCACCACGCGCGCTCTTCAGGGTCGAGCGACCCCATCGAATCACCCTTGGGCATCTCTCCCGGCTTTACCCCCAGCATCTGCGCCAGCAAAGGCCGATCCACCCTCCTGCGGTTTCCCACTCCGTCCGCAAATCCCGCGATAAATACCTCCGCTGCCCTTTGCCGTTCTTCCAAACCCATCACGCCAGGCCCATCTTTCCGCATGATCTCAATAGCCGCCAATGGCATCCCAGGCGTCGCAATCGCGCGCAACATCGCAATCCAATCCTCAACGGTTTCCAGCGTTCGCGGACGTTGCATCATGCTTCATCATTGTCCATCGCATTGACTCAAGCGCGCGTCTTCATCAGCTTTGGTCCGATACGCCCGCACACCAATGTTTCTCACCATTTGCCTATCGCACTTTCCCCCACCCGACCCGACCAACCCGCACCTTCCAACTAGACGCCTTCTCACAACACACCAATCTCGCGCATAGCTATCTATTCCTGTCGATGCTCTTTTACCAATTCGCATCCTCTATTGGCGTTTTACGGGAGCAATCGTGGCGAAGTTTGCCTCTCCTACCGATCGTCCTAATTCCAACGATCCTGTGCGGTCCAATTGGCCCACCGGTTCGCCAATTGCAGCACTCAAATCGCGCCCTCGTGGCTTTGAATTCCGCGCCGAGATCGACACCTCCGAACTCAACGAAAAAGGCTTCCCAGGCACCGCCTGGGCCTGCAAAAGCATCATGCTCAGCAAGAGCATGCTCGCCTTCATGTCACGCCGAATGATCCACGTCGGCAAGCAAGTCGTTATAGCCATCCATCGCATCGACGACGAACCCGTCAGCCTCATGGGCCGCGTCATCGAATGCGAATATCACGCCGATGGCCAGCACGTCGTGCTCATGGAATTGGTCCCAATCTCCGAGCCCGAAGTCCTCAATCAATGGACCCGCGAGCGGGCAAGAAATCGCCCCAAAGCCTGATCCATCTCGCGAAAGCCTGATCCACCAGCGCTGACCAGTTAAACCCCTTGACACCGGCCAACTGTGTGCGCACGCTTCTGGCCGATGCAACTGATCACAACAACCCAGGATTTGAGAGCCGCCATCGGTGTTCCACGTGGAACTACCTTCGTGCCGACAATGGGCGCGCTGCACGAGGGCCACGCCTCACTCGTGAGACAAGCAAGCGGCCACGCCCGCGCACACAAACTGCGTCACTCTGTGGTCTCGATCTTCGTCAATCCAACGCAGTTTAATGACGCCACCGACTTGGCTCGTTATCCAAGAACGCTCGATGCCGATCTCGCATTGTGCGAACGAGCCGGAGCGACGATCGTGTTCGCGCCAGAGGTAAATGAGGTGTATCCGAACGTACCACAGAATGGCGCAGCGGTGCAAGCTCTGATATTGCCTGAAGTTGCATACTTGCCCAAGCTTGAAGACGCGCATCGACCCGGGCACTTTGCTGGCGTGTGCCAAGTAGTTGCACGGCTTTTTGAGTTGGTGGAGCCTGCTGCGAGCTTCTTTGGCGAGAAAGATTGGCAGCAATTGCAAGTCATCCGCACGATGACGAAACTGCTTGATTTGCCTGTCGAAATCGTTGCTGGGATCACTATTCGCGAAGCCGATGGCCTGGCGATGAGCAGCCGAAATCGATTTTTATCGAGCGAAGAACGTGCCAACGCGCTGGCGATTTCACGCGCACTGCGAAAGGCGAGTGCACACGATTCGGTCTTGTCTGCTGAGGTAGCGATGCGCGAAGTGCTGCTATCTGCTGGAGCGGCAATTGATTACGCTGTGATTCGCGATGCAGAGACACTTATGAAGTTTATCCCGGGCCGTGCCGGGCGTGCGATTATCACGGCTCGATTCGGTACGATTCGGCTGCTGGATAACTCGGCATGGGGTGCTTGATGAGGCAACCAGTGAAGTTTTGGAAGTGTGCATGGGTATGCCAGCAATCCAGCGTGTAACGCAGCACCTTTCGACGACGACCAATGGTGAGCACCCATACCATTGTGATGCGCGAAACTCGCTAGCAGAATCCAACGCGCAGTCAAGACGAATCCATTTGCATCAAGGAAGAATCATGCCGCTGAAAACTCCTCTGCATCAGTATCACCTAGACCACAAAGCGCACATGGTGGACTTTGCCGGGTGGGATATGCCTTTGTATTACGCCGGGCTGACGCAGGAGCATCAGCAGGTGCGTTCCAGTGGCGGGCTGTTCGATGTTTCGCATATGGGGCGGGTGAAGGTTTCGGGTCGGCACTCGCGCAAGTTTTTGGAGCGGCTGTGTTCGCGTAAGATCATCGACATGGAGCCGGGTCAGTGCCGGTATTCGCTGGTATGCAATGAGCAGGGCGGGGTGAAGGACGACGTGATTGTCTATCGCATGGACGATGATGAGTTCATGGTGGTTGTGAACGCGTCGAATCGTGACAAGCTCAACGCGCACTTTGAAGCTGTACGTGCGAGCAACGATTTTGTCATCAAGCTCGACGACCAGACGACATCCACGGCGATGGTCGCGTTGCAAGGGCCCAAGGTGATCGAGATGATCGGCAAGTTTTCGAGCGAGATACCTCGTTTGAAGAAGTATCGCTTTGCTACGAAGAATCTGATCATCTGGAAGATTGTTGTGAGCCGAACCGGATACACGGGTGAAGATGGCGTCGAAGCGATTTTCCCGGCGGGCGCGATCGGGATGGCGATGAAGATGCTCTTGCAGCAGGATGATTCTGCGAATGCGTTGATCAAGCCAACTGGGCTTGGTGCGCGAGACACGCTTCGGATGGAGGCGGGTATGCCGCTGTATGGGCATGAGCTGGGCGAAGAGGTCAATGCGCTCTCATGTGGCGTGGACTTTGCAATTGCGCTGGATAAGGGAGCCGACGAACGCGCGGGGCCATTTATTGGGATGGAAGCGTTGTTGAAAACGCGCGAAGCTGGCGGCCCGTCGCGAGTGATGACTGGGATGACAATCGAAGGTAAGCGTTCGGCCCGCCAGGGGATGAAGATCGTGCAGAATGGGAAGGAAGTTGGCATTGTGACCAGCGGCTGCCCGAGCCCGACGCTTGGCGTGAGCATCGCGATGGGCTTTGTTGATCGTGGGCTGCGTGATGTGGGAACTTTGCTTGAGGTGGATACGGGCAAGGGGCTTTTGCCAGCGAAGGTGGTGGCGCTGCCCTTCTACAAGGCTCCGAAGCCGACGTGAGTGTTATGCGACGAATCTATTTAGATAATGCGGCGACAAGCTTTCCGAAACCGCCTGGCGTGTATGAGGCGATGCTGCGATTTGGGCGCGAGGTTGGCGCGTCGCCCGGACGCGGGCACTATGCCGAATCGCGCGAGGGTGCGCGTTTGATTGGGCAGTGTCGGCAGCGGCTGTGCACGTTATTCAATGGCGAAGCCGCGGACCATGTGGTCTTTGCGCTTAATACCAGTGATGCTTTGAATATTTGCATCAAAGGAGTTGTGCGGGCGAAGGTGCGAGAGAATCGAGCGAAGAGGATTACGCGGCCGGTACATGTGGTGACGACGGCGATGGATCACAACTCGGTGTTGCGGCCTTTGAATGCGTTGAAGGAAGATGGGTTGGTAGAGTGGACGTTGGTGGATGCGGACCCGGTGACGGGGCGGGTTGCGCCCAGTGCGGTGTGCCATGCGCTTCGAGAGGAGACAGCGCTGGTTGCGCTGGTGCACGCGAGCAATGTGTCGGGCGTGATCCAGCCGATTGCGGAGATCGGGGCGGCGTGCCGTGCGCGAGACATTGTGTATTTGGTGGATGTGGCGCAGTCGGCGGGGCATGTGCCCATTGATGTGCAGGCGGCGAAGATCGATGTGCTCGCGTTTCCTGGTCACAAGGGATTGATGGGCCCACAAGGGACAGGTGGGTTGTACATTCGGCCTGCGATGGTTGGGCGAGTGGCGACGACCCGCGAAGGTGGGACGGGGCATTTGTCGGAGCTGGATGTGCAGCCGACGGAGATGCCACAGAAGTATGAGGCGGGGTCGCACAACACGATAGGTTTGGTCGGGTTGTCTGAAGGTGTGAAGTGGTTGCTTGAAAGAGGGATCGAAGCGTGCAGGGCGCATGAAATTGGGTTGATCGAGGTGATGATGAGCGGGCTTGTGACGCGCGGGTGCAGGATGGGAGTGGGCGAGGATCGAACAGGCGCGATGGGGCAAGTACGCTTGCTCGGGCCGACGGCGGCGCGCGAGCGGGTTGGCGTTTTTTCGTTTGTGCACGATGTGCTCACGCCTGTGGAAATGGCGATGGGGCTGGAGAGTGGGTTTGGGATATTGGCGCGGTCGGGGATTCACTGTGCGCCGCACGCGCATGGGACGATGAGGACGATGGATAGGGTGGGTGCCATGGGGGCGTGCCGAGTGTCGCTGGGGCCTTTTGTCACGGTGGAAGATGTGGAGAAGGTGCTTGATGCGCTCGAGGCTGTGAGCGCGGTCGGGGTTGGGAGGTAAGGCGGGCAAAGTGGCACAGGGGCAAAGGGGCAATGTGACGCAGGGGCACCGGGCACAGGGAACGCATGAATTAAAGGCAGTTATACAAAGAGGCACAGAGACGCAGAGAAGATAATTCAAGCGTAACGAAAAAATACCATAAAAGATAAAAAGGCGAGGTATTTATTCAATCTGCGGCGGGTTGCCTGGTGTGCCGAAGTGGATTAGTTCTTGGGAATTTCGATCCAGGCGGATTCGACATGGCGGACGATGCCACCTGTGGTGAGGTAGATAATTTGTTCGGCGATATTGGTGCAGTGGTCGGCCATGAGTTCGCATTGGTTAGCGAGTTCGTGAAGATGGAAGGCAAAGTCGGGGGGCATGAAGCCTGCGGCGATTTTGTGTTCGGCGTCGCGGAGAAGCGCGTCTTTGAATGCGGTGACAGCGTGCTGAGATTGAAGGACAACTTTGGCGAGATTTGGATCGCTGCGTAAGACCGAGACGTTACTGTCGCGGAGGATGCCTACGACGCTATTGGCCATTACGCGGAAGGTGTCGGGGTAAGGCTGCGCGTCTGGACGAAGTTGGGCGACGAGAGTTGCGACTTCGGAAGCCGAGTCGGCGATACGTTCGAGCTCATTGTTGACTTTGACAATGGTAAGGACGGTGCGGAGTTGAACGTCGGTGAGGGAGGCGCCTTGGCGGGTTGCGTCGCCCAGAAGAGAGACGGCAGCGCGTTCGATGGCCACGTCCGCCGAATCGATGATGTCGTCGCGGATGACGACAGAGCGGGCGCGATCGGCGCTGCGCTGAAAGAGTGCGTCGAAGGCTTCTTCGAGCATGGTTTGGACGCGTCGGCCTTGATCGACAAGGTCGTTGCGAAGTTGGTCGAGACGGGATTCAAATCCTTGCGGTGATGTAGGCATCCTGCTTCTCTTGTTCCCCGAAAATGAGCCAGCTACGAAGTGGCGTGCTTCGAGGCGGCTCACTCTGGAGCGGATTGGTGGTCTCTGGCGAGCGAGACTGTATCCGGTTGGTGACGGGGCGGGGTGGGGGTTGAGCGTGCGGGTAACTGCTGCCCTCCATGCGCCAGCGCCGCTCCGC
>JBBRGG010000205.1:0-6237 GCA_038240875.1 Phycisphaerales bacterium
GTACCAGGTGGGAGCGTGAACAGCACTTTATATTGCTCGATGGTGTCGACTTCAACTTCGATAAACGTTGGAGCCGGGTCGAGCGATCTCGCGTGTGCCGCGGCGGTGGCGACAAACCTACCGAGATCGTGCAAGGCCACACCCGCGATGTGATTATCTTTGATGAGCACCGCGTCGTATAGCCCGATGCGATGCGATCGCCCGCCACCACACCGCACGGCGTACTTCTCCAGCACGCGCAACCCTGGAGTCGTCTTTCGCGTGTCAAAGAGTTTGGCGCGCGAGCCCGCAGGAATTGCATCGACGAATTGTTTGGTGCGAGTCGCTACGCCACAAAGTCGGCCAAGTAGATTGAGCGCGGTGCGTTCGAGGGCGAGCACTTCGCGCATCGGGCCGCTGACTTCTGCGAGTGTGACCGAGCGCGAGCCAACAGGAAGGGTCACGAGATCGCCATCGGCGGCGAGAATTCGTAGCGTGCACGTTGGAGCCATGAGCGCGACAAGCTCGGGAAGCGAAGCAAGCCCAGCGATCACGCCGTCGTGTCGCGTCACGATTGCGGCACGAATGATGCGATTGTTGTCGGTAGTGGGGGTGTTGCTGTGCGCGAAAGTCTGCCAAGCCGCAGTGGTCACACGCGAGGTGATATCGCCTTGCCACGGTGATTGGTCGGTGGGCTTCTTTGTGTTGACGCCAAGGTCTTCATCGCGTGCAAGCTCGAGCAGTCGGCGGATGAGCCCGGTCTTTGCAAAGTGCGCGTAGAGGTCAGGAAGTGAAACGTCGGCAAGATCGGGCCGACGTGCCGGGTTACCGAGGGGTTGATTGGTAGTGCTCACAAGTGATTCTAGAAGCTCAAAGCGCGCGTATGTGTGGGTATATTCGCATACGGGTTCACGCATCTACACTGCGTTTCGTCCGGCGCATTTTGCCGGGCCATTTGGAGATACCATGGGACTTCTTACCGGCAAGCAAGGCTTGATCGTCGGCGTCGCGAACGCCTGGTCGTACGCATTTCATATCGCCAAGTCGCTCGGCGCACACGGCGCAACCTGCGGCTTTACCCACTTGCCTGGCGAACGCAACGCACACCGCGTGAATCGTGCGGTCGCGGAGCTTGGATTGCCGGGCACGCCTTGGATGCACGCGATGGACGCGGGCAAAGATGAAGATATCGCCGCAGCCTTTGAAGCGTATGGCAAGGCCCACGGCCGCATGGACTTTCTCATTCATTCAATCGCTTTCGCGCAGACCGAATTCTTGAAGGACGGCGCATTTGTCACCACGACGCGCGCGGCGTACCTTCAAGCCATCGACATCTCGGCGTACACGCTGGTCGCGTTTGCAAAGCACGCCGCCCCACTGATGACCAATGGCGGGTCGATCCTTTCGATGTCGTACTACGGAAGCGAGAAAGTCGTGCCGGGCTACAACGTGATGGGCGTAGCGAAAGCGGCGCTAGAGTGCACCGGGCGATACCTCGCTAATGACCTTGGGCCAAAGAGCATTCGCGTCAACACGATCTCGGGCGGATACCTTCGCACGCTCGCGTCGTCTGCGGTTGGCGGCGTAGACAAGATGGGTGCGGAAGTGCCGCTCAAGGCTCCGCTGCGGCGCAACGTAGAAGGCAGCGACGTGGGCGAGACTGCCGCGTGGCTGGTTTCTGATATGTCAAAGGGTGTCACCGGCGAAGTGATCTACGTTGATTGCGGGATCAACATCATCGGAGCGTGAAGAAAGGCAAAGGGTGGTGTGGAATGCGGGTAGCAAAGTGCAGCACACCGGCTCAGTGCAGCACACCGGCTCAGTGCACTACGCGATTCAGTGCAGCACGCGATAGACCTCTGCCTCATCGGTCAGGCCCATACGAACCTTGTCCATCGCGTCGTCGCGCATGGTCTTGAACCCGCCTTTGCGTGCGATCTCAGTCAGAAGCGTCGCGTCGGCGCTTTGTGCGGTCATGCGGCGAAGGTCGTCGGTCATAGTCATGAGCTCGTACGCTGCAAGACGGCCCTTGTACCCGGTGCCATAGCAGATTTCACATCGGCCACCCGTGACCGGATCGGCAAAGGTGCCCTTGCAATTCACGCACGTTCGCCGCAACAATCGCTGCGCAAGCACGCACGTCAAGGAACTCGTGATCAAGTAGGGCTCGATGCCGATGTCGATCAAGCGCGGGATTGCGCTGGGCGCGTCGTTGGTGTGCAGCGTCGCCAAGACCAAGTGGCCCGTGAGCGAGGCCTGCACCGCGAGTTGAGCCGTTTCGGAGTCGCGGATTTCGCCTACGAGAATAACGTCGGGGTCTTGGCGAAGCAAAGAACGCAAACCTGCAGCGAAGGTCACGCCACGCTTTGGGTTGACCTGCATCTGGCTGATCCCATCGAGGTGATATTCAACGGGGTCTTCGATGGTCATCACGTTTCGGCTGTTGCGATCGATTCTTCCCAGCGCGGCGTACAGCGTTGTCGTCTTTCCCGAGCCGGTTGGCCCGGTCACAAGAATGATCCCGGTGGGGCGCTCAACCTGATCCATGAGCAGCGTCTGCATGTCGCGGGTCATGCCGATTTGATCCAGGACAAGCTGAGTCGAAGATTGATCGAGCAAGCGAAGCACGAGTCGTTCGCCATAGACCGTTGGTATACACGAGAAGCGAATGTCTACCTTTCGCGAGCCGACGCGCACCGATGTATGCCCGTCTTGCGGGCTGTGGCGGTTGGCGATGTCGAGCTCGGTCATGACCTTGAGTCGTGAGCTGATCGCTGGCGCAAGGCTCGGTGGCGGGCTGAACGCGTCGACCAGCATGCCATCGATTCGGAAACGGATCACGAGGCGTGACTCGAGCGGATGGATATGAACGTCGCTGGCGCGCCGACGTAGCGCCTCGAACAAAATCATGTTGACCAGGCGAATGACCGGCGTCTGACGAGCAAGCTGTAAGAGGTCGGTGGCTTGTCCGACGCTGCCCGCTGCGGACGCAATTGCGCGCTCATCCAGCGGCATTTCTTCGATGATTTCGGTGACAAGGTCCTGCCGCTGTTCGTAGCCTCGGTTGATGAGGTTGGCAACTTGCGCACGAGGCGCGAGCACGATTGCCACGGGCATGCCCAGCAGGTCTTCAAGCATGGTGAAGACCGAAGGCTGCATGGGTTGAGCCGTCGCAACGACCATTCGGCCGCCTTCGGCGTCAACGCCCGCGCAGTGATTTGTTCGCGCGAGTTCGGCGGGGATCGTTTCATAAAACCTCACCGCGGCTTCGGCGGGCTTGGGCTCAGGGATGTATCGCAACCCGGTTCGCTTGGCCAACGCTTCGAGAGCCTGATGTTCGTCAAGCGCGAGCATCTGTAGCATCACGTCCCAAGGCTCGGCGTCGGACCCTTCGATGCGAGAAAATTGCCGGGCTTGTTCCGCAGTCATTTTGAGCGGACCAAACAGAGCCGCAATGCGAGCTGGTTCCATCAGGCGCGATGCCGACACCGCCGCGATGGCCGCTTCGCCAGTGGCATGTGCCGCGAGCGAAGTTGCGTCGCTTTGCAGATCTATGTTCTGGTCCCGGCCTTGCTTCATCGATTGCTCCGGGCCGGGGGCATCAACACTGAAGGCTCTTGAAGTGCCCCGTCTTGATTTGCCGGTTCTTCAGCAGGTGGCGCGAGTGGATTGGGTTCAGTCGGCACGGGCGGCAATTGCGGTACGGGCGCGCTCGGGCTTGGCTTCGCGTCCATCGGTACCGGCGCGAGCAATGGCACGCTCACAGAAGATGGCTCGTCCGAACGCGTCGGCATCAGGTTTGTTCCCGCTGGCGCGTTTGGCGAGAAGGGTATAACGTCCGCCGGGCTCGTAAGCCTCGGCATGATCGCCTGGTCTCCATCTTCATCACGCACAGGCCGCGAACCCCAAGGTAAAATATCAGTTTGCTCGGGCGAAGGTGCCACCTCAATCACCGAAGGCATTAACTCAGGCACGTCACGTTGCTTGAGCGTTTCCCACTGCGGCCCGCGGCTCAACATGAGCAAATCCTCGAACGTCGGGTCCTTCAAGATCTTGGGCGTGAGAAAGATGTACAACGTCGTCTTGCGATCTGAATCGCGCAAGTCCTGAAACAATGTGCCGATGATCGGGATATCGCCTAGGAAAGGCACTTTGACCACGGTCTTGCGCTTGGTGTCGAGGATCAGGCCGCCAACGATCACAGTAAAGTCCGACGGGATCGTGACGCTGCCCTCGACGTTGTTCTTCTGCCTGGGCGGCGGGACGCCGGGGGAAGGCGGGTCGCCGGTAAAGCTCGATAGCTCGACTCTGTACTTTAATTTCAAATACCCGCCCGGCGAGATCTGAGGCGTGACGTTCAGCGTCGTCCCCGCCTCGGCAAAGCCCGCGAAGCTCGTCTGGCTCGGGTTGCCCGATGTTTGCGACGTTGACGTAAAAGGCTGTTCATCCACGCTTACGACTTCGGATTCTTCATTGTCGTCCACCAGCAACTGAGGCGACGCGATGATGCGGGTATCGGTCGTGCTTGCAAGCGCCGTCATGATGATCGGAATCTGATCGCTCTTGATGACCGCAGCGGTCAAGCCTGCAAGACCAGTCGCGACAGTCTTCGCCGCGTTAATTCGACCACCGGTTGCGAAGCTTGACAAGCCGAAGTTGGTGTTGAGCACGCCGCCCGTTCCATTGGCGTTGATAAGCTGAGTTTCAAATGCCAGACGGAAACTATCGTCTGCGGTCACAGCGACGATTCTCGCTTCGATGTACACCTGCGATTTGCGAAGATCAAGCGTTTCAATCAGGCGGCGGAAGTCTTCTTGCTGGCCTTTGGGTGCCTTCACGATGATCTGATTGTTGCCCGCGTCGGGAATCACGAATGAATTAGCGCCATCAAGGCTGAGCCCTTCTTCACCCTGAGCTCCGGCTTGTTGGCCGCCACGCAACGATCGCGTGCTGTTGGCAGTATTGGCATTGGGATTGTTGGCGTTGTTGAAACGATTACGCGAGTTGCCACCACCACCAGGAAGCAACGGAGCCTCTCCCGCGAGGCTCTGGTTGTTGATGAGCCCCGAGATGATCTCGGCGACATCTTCAGCCTTTTGATGGTTGAGCTTGTACGCCTTGATGATGATTAGTTCCGACTGAGTGTCGAGTTCTTTGATGAGCCTGGCCATTTGTTCGTGCTGCGCGCTGGTGGCGTAGTACAGGATCTGGCCACGAGTTTCATCGACGATCATGACCGAGCCGCCGCTAGCGATCGATGTCGGTGGCAAGCCTTGTGCCGCACGCTGCTGGGCACGCGGATCAAACGCGGCATTGGCGCCTTCGCCACCACTGGAAAATATCGTGACTTCACCAAGCCCACGATCACGCGCTAAATTGGCGATCTGTCCCGCAGCAGAACCGGCAAAATACTGCTTGGGTTGCAACGTGTTGGGCACATCGATGACCGCAAGCACCTCTCGCACTCTTTCAATTTCCAATGCAACGCCACGAAAGATCAGCGAGTTGCCCTGCGGATCAACCGTGAGGCGGTCGCCCAGGTTGTCGAGCTTGCCCACGATGCCAGGACCTTGGTTGGATATTGCGACGCCAGGATTGTTCGCTCCGCCCACTCCCTGCTGGATGACGCCGATGAGTTGCAAAGCTCGGTCGCGCGCGACTGGTGCCGATATGTGCACAACATCAAGGCGGATAAATTGAGCGCGGTTGTACTCCTGGATCAACTGCGTGATGAGGGTCGCGATTGAATCAAGGCGACGCGGCGCGTCGGTCGCAATGATCACGCCAAGATCATCGATGTACGCGTACTGGCGGCCGTTGGCGTTCTGTGATGTGCCAAGCTGCGATTCGATTGCCTGCTTGAGCGAGCTTGGGCGAAGGTTCGGCGTCGCAAAGATCCGCGTCGTCGAACGTTCACCAACGAAGTTCACTTGAACCGTGCCTGTGCCACCAACAGTGTACCAGCCGGTTCTCGCGTCTTGCGTGATCGTGAAGCCGTTTTGCTCGAGAAGCGAATCAAGCAGTATGAGAAGCTCTTGCTTGGAAACCTCAACTGGCGCGTTGAATAGCACCGAGCCAGGCAGCTCGCCGATGGTCGTGATGTTGATGTTTAAAAACTCCGCGACCATGCTCACAAGCGTCTTGAGATTGATCGGCTCGGAAAACGCCGCAAGGTTGATCTTTTCATCATCGCCCATTCCAGCTGCGAGCGCTCGCGAAACCTGTGCATCCGAATTCGCACCGGAAACGCCTGTGTCG
>JBBRGG010000206.1:0-6235 GCA_038240875.1 Phycisphaerales bacterium
GCTTGGTCACATGGGCGTCAAGTTCGCGCGTGCATTTGGGGCTGAGACAATTTGCTTCACGACTTCGCCCGGCAAGGTCGAAGACGCGAAACGACTTGGCGCGCATGCCGCGGTCGTGTCGAAAGACGAAGCCGCGATGGCCAAGCACGCGGGCACGTTCGATTTCATTCTTGATACCGTCGGCGCGAGCCATGGGCTAGATCCGTATACCAACTTGCTCAAGCGCGATGGCACGCTGTGCTTGGTGGGCGCGCCCGAACACCCACACCCATCGCCCGCGGTGTGGAACTTGCTGCTCAAGCGGCGTTCGATCGCCGGGTCCGCCATCGGTGGCATCAAAGAAACCCAGGAAATGCTCGACTTCTGTGGCGAGCACGCGATCGTGAGCGATATCGAAATGATCGGCGCGGGTGATATCGAAAAGGCGTACGCACGCATGCTCAAAGGCGATGTGAAGTACCGATTCGTGATCGATTGCGCGACGATTGGGTAAGCGCTTGGGCGAAGCCCCTCGTTCACACGCGCCAATCGGCCAACGACGCGATGCGATCAATCGAAGGCAGTGTGATGCCAAGACTTTGGATAGGCTCGTCGAGTGAGTTGGGCATTGAAGTGTTGCGCGTGCTGCGCGAACGGCTATCGCCCTGCGAGCTGCCCATGCCACGCGCGATGTGGTCCTCTACGTACGCTCGTGGCGGGGCGAATGGGTGGCTGATCTTTTGGAACGCCTTGGGCAATATGTCTAGCGTGCGCCACTTTGGGCTGCGAACGCGCATGTTCGCTTTGTAATCGCGCAGGCGGCAGGCGCGCAGCGCGTACCACTTATCTTTGTGCGTAAAGATCTCTTGGAAGAGGCCATCAGGTGGCTGCGCATCGCACCAATATACGAATATGAACGCGGCTTCAAACCCCGCGCCAAACAGCCTCTCCCACTTGGTGAGCGATTCAACATCGTCCATCGTCACCCAGTTTTCGAGGCGGCCCACGCCATCTTTACGAGTGAGTGAAATCCGCCGCCCTTTGACCTCGCACAAAAGGTTGAGCCCTTCGCCATAGATGACAAAGTCGAAGCTTTTAAGGGCGAGCTTGCGTGGCTTGACGTGGGGTACGCGTTCGTCGCCAAATTCATTGCTTGCTGGCTCTTGTTCTACAACGTACATGTCCACGGCACCTGGCAAGAGTGCTTTTTTCGCCTCGTCTACAGCAACATAAGGAACCTTGGTCGTACGCAGGTACTGCTCAAATGCGGACTCGTAATGGTGCCGCCGCTGTGCCACGAGGTTTAATCCTCGTCCTTTGTCGGCGCGACTTTCGCGCCAGCTGCGCCGCCGCCACTCTTGGTTGCGGGGCGCGAAGACGTTGCACCCGGGCCGCGTTCGCTCGCGAGAAGTAGATCAAGGAATGCTCGCTCGGCTTGTCCATAGCGTTCGAGAGATGCTGCGACGGCTTGCGTCGCGCGATCAACATCCTGAGGCATCGTGCCCGCACGATTCGCAGTCGTCGCCTTGAGCGATTCCGAAGCCGAACGAAGGTCGCTACTTGCCTCGGCGTACGAGCGCACCGAGTCGTACAAAATCTGCTCTTGCGATTCCTTGCGCGTGGGCTGATAGAGCAATCGCCAGGGCTGGCTACGAACTTCGACCGCCGTGAGCTTGAGCTGGTCGGACATGAGGCGAATATTCGCGAGGATACGGCGAGCGGTGGGCGTTTCGTTGGTGATCAGGCGTTGCACGCCATCGACCGCGCTGGTAAGCGAATCGAGTGCTTCGCTCGCGTCGTTGATGGCGAGGTTAACTTTGTCAACGGTTTCGCGGTTGATCCGGCTCGAAGCCTCGTCGATGTTGGCCATGATCGAGTCGAACTTGGGACGATTATCGTTGATGGCGGCGCGGATGTCGTCGGTGGCTTGTTTCGCGCCCGCCGCAGCAGCGGAGAAGTCGGCGATGCCGGTCTTCGCGCCGTCCAACAAAGGCCTGATTTCCTTGCTCGCATCCTCGGCGTTGGAGAGCGTGGTATCAACTTTTTGGGTCCAGTCGCCCACTTTCTCGCGAAGCAACGCGAGCACTTCGCGTGCGTCTTTGGTGCCGGTTTCGACGTTGGGCTTAGCCTTCGCGACCATGTCGGACAGGTCCTTGATCAATGTGCGAACTTGCGCAGCTTGCTCTTCGCCATAGCCAGCTTGCGCGAGTAGAGCGGGCGGCGCGAGCGCCCCATCGAGCAGTTCCCCAGTATCAAGCTCGGGCCCTGCCCCTGCGAAGGTCGTGAGCTTGGATGGGTCGCCCACGCCCACAATGTTGAGGCTGGAAAGCGTGCCGAGCAATGGCCTTTCGAGATAGACCTTGGCGTTTTCGTATATGGAAATATCGTTATCAATCGCCGCATCGATGATAACGGCTTTAGCGAGGCTGCGGCCCTTGTCGTCCTTGGCAAATTCAAATCGCACGCCACGAACCGAGCCAATTTGTTGCCCGCCCATCAGCACCGGCGAACCTTTTTGCAAGCCATGCGTGCCGACGGCGATCGGAAAGCGGATGTCGATGGCGCGCATCTTCCCCGCCGACGTCGTGTCCGACAACAAAAACGACGCCCACACCGCGAGCAAAATACTGCCCACGACAAAGGCCCCGGCGAGAATGGTGTTCCGGCGATTTGATGGGCCCATTATCCAAGCCTAGGAGGGGAGAGAACGAAAGTGGCAAAGTAGCAAAGTGACAAAGTAGTAAAGCGACAAAGTGACAAAGTGATAAAGTAGCAAAGTGACAAAAGAAAGCAAGAATCAGAGAAATACAAGACCCACAACAACACTTTCATCAACCTCGCCGCGTCGGCTGAAGGCTCGGCGTCGGCAGCACCATAACCGGCTCATCTCCTAAAAGCGTACGTTCCAAAAGTGAAGTGTCTCGCCGCTCTGTGATCGGTCCCTCAGCGTCCCCACGCAAGAATTGCCGAATCAGCCGATCATCCACCGGGCGCTCTTCGGCGTCCTTGTCCGACAACATCCGCAGGTCATTAAACCACGCCCGCGTATCCACTCGCAACATCCGCCCGCGATCCAGCATCGCCATTCGGTCGGCGATCGTGAACGCCGAATCCATCTCGTGCGTCACGACAACGCTTGTCACGCCCAAGCTCTTGGTCAGCGCGATGATGAGTTGATCGATTTGCGCACTGGTTACCGGGTCAAGGCCCGCCGACGGCTCGTCGTAGAAAAGAATCTCCGGGTCCAGCGCCAGCGCCCGCGCAAGCCCGGCACGCTTTTTCATCCCGCCGGAGATCTGCCCGGGGAGCTTGTTCGCGTGCTCTAATAGCCCGACGAGTTCGAGCTTGATCTTGACCTGGATATCGATGATGTAATCGTCGAGGTCGGTGTGCTCGCGGATCGGGAGCGCGATGTTGTCGGCGAGCGACATCGCGTTATAGAGCGCGCCCGACTGAAACAAGATGCCGAAGCGTTTACGGATCTCGTCAAGCTCGTTGCGCGATGCCTTGGAAATGTTTTGACCGAAGAGAAAGACATCGCCCTCGTCGGGCTTGAGCGAGCCGATGATGAGGCGCAGGAGCGTTGACTTTCCCGAACCCGAACCGCCCATGATGACCATGGTCTCGCCGGGGTAGACATCAAGATTGATGCCAGACAGCACCGTCTGCTCGCCGAAACGCTTGACGACATTCCGCACCGAGATGATGGGCTCGCCCTTGGTATCCGGCACAGCGGCGGCTCCTTGCGTTCACTGCAGCCGAGGCGTATTCATCGGCGAATTACCTGCTGCGTGTACGTTGAGTTATGGCGAAGGTAGTTTTGCGGGCGCGTTTGGCTGCGTGCGCGACGCGAGGACGTCGCTTAGGCGCGTGACCACGCCACTAGTCTTGGAAGCAATCGCGATGTCCAAGATCGTGCCCATTTGCGCACCAGTAGGTGTTGCGGTTTGATCCAGCACGAGCATAACTGCCGCGTCTTCGTTGTCAAACTTCCACATAACTGGTATTGCCTGGTGCCCAGGGTTCAACTGCTGTAGTGCGTTCATTTCAGTCGAAACGGCTGGAACTCGTAAAGATTTAAATATTTGCAAAAAGCTGCGCGGGGCTTCCTTGAAATTGCCAAGCGTCGGCTGATACGACGCGACAAAGGCGTCAAGATCTTCCTTCGTCACTTGTGCACCCGGGGCGGCAATTGCGTTAAAGCTCGCTGCGTCGCCCGCCTGTGCGTACTCGAGGCCTTTGCTGTACGTCTGGATCTGCCCGCCAAACCAGCCGATCCCGACCACGCAACTCACTCCGAGCAGGACCGAAATGATCCCGGTGACAAAGCCCGTGACCGCGAGCCCCTTGCCCATGATTCGGCCTTCTGATCCGCTGATTCGAACAATCGCGCCAATCGACGCGAAGACTGCGATCGCGCCAATCGTCGGAGCCACAACCGGAATACATAAAAGAACAACGGCAAGAACGCCCAGCAACAACGCAAGCCACGCCAGCTTGCTCGTGCGTGGCTGGATCATGCCGCCATCCATGCCCGCTCCCATGCCGCCCCCACCAAAGCCTGCACTCGTAGGCTGGACATATATACCGCTGTTCGCGCCTGAGTTGGGAAAGGAGTTGGTGCCGCCGCCGTATGGATTCTGAGGAAAGTTCGACATGATCGGTCAGGATACGCGAGGTAGAGTTGACATGCCAGCACGAACCCAACTCAATCCCAACCCAATCCCAACTCATGGCCCAACTCATGGCCCAACGTTAAGGCCCAACGTCAAGGCCCAACGTCAAGGCCCAACGTTAAGGCCTAGTCTTTGACTCTTGTTTAGGCGCGGCTTGGCCCGGGAACGGTGCAGGAATCTCACTCTTGGGAATAAACGCGATCGACACCGAGTTAATGCAGTACCGTGTGCCCGTCTCTGTCGGGCCATCGTTAAAGACGTGCCCCAAGTGGCTCTTGCAACGGTTGCACACAACCTCTGTACGAACCATTCCAAACGACGAATCGTCGATGTAATCGATGCTCCCGGCGATGCATTTGTCAAATGCGGGCCAGCCACAGTCCGACAAAAACTTGCTATCGCCCACGAATAATAACTGCCCGCACGCAGCACATCGATACTCGCCGGGCTCATTCGAGTTCCAGTGCTTGCCTGAGAACGCACGCTCGGTTCCCTTCTGGCGAAGCACGCGATACTGCTCCGAACCAAGGCGCTCTTTCCACTGCGCTTCGGTCACGATCAACGCGCCAGTCTTTGGATCGGTAGGCAAATCCGCCCAGAGAGAAGGGACAGAAGCTGGCGTAGACATGTTCATGGTTGGTTCCTGATTCGTTGAGGAAGTCGGCGTCTTCGACGCGAGAGTGCCGTCTGCGTGTGTGTTGCTGGCGGAAGGGTTGCTGGCAGCAGAACTAGTAGGGTTGCTTGCCGAACCGCCAATTGAGCCACTTGCTTGCCCGTTCTTCGTGATCGCGGGCGGCGCGCCCGCACGCGAGCAACCTGCCAATCCGATAGCCATGCCAACGGCAAGTGCGCCGATGAACAAATAGTTAACGCGAGACCTCACGATCTTACCCGCGCCCGAACCCGAGCCCAACTCTCTATCCGGTAGTGCTCCAACCTTGTTCTGCTGAGTATATTTTGTAGTATTCATATGGCTGTTGTTTCGAGCTTGCATAGTCGTTGGATGTAATTCGAGCCTCAACAGTTACAGCCTTACCAAAGTGCGCTCGCCTCACGCCAATCGCTTATCTGACCCGTTCATACCGGCCAGAAGCATGCCCACATTATCTACCCCTCCAGACAATATCTCTTCGCTCCTCGTCGTCACCCCTCCGTCTTCACACGCCGCTACACCCAACACTACTAAATCATTGGCATTCGCGCCCTTTGTTTTGGATCCTTCTCCTGATGGAACGTATGACCCAACCGCCCACACGCCACCCGCCTCTACCTGTGCACCACTAACATTTGACAATCCAAGGAAGACTTCCCTCATGCCCACCAACTTGAACAATTTCATGCAGCTTGCTACTCACGGCCAATCCGACGTTGCTATCTCGCAGTCCAATTGATCGCGCAAACCCTCTGATCGTGAAGTGGTCTAGGCACACACTCAAATTACCTCCGTGCCGAACGGTCGCCTGCGAGGATGCGGGCGACTGTTCTTTGGTCGCCTGCAATTGGCACGTGTAAATTTTCGAAGCCAGAAACGTCTCGAAGCCATAAACATACTAATTCGGTACGGAACTCCAGTACGTTAT
>JBBRGG010000207.1:0-6231 GCA_038240875.1 Phycisphaerales bacterium
CCTCACCGCGCGTCAATCGCCTTCTGAAACTCATCTGCCTTGGCATTCAGTTTAATCGCACGATCCAAGACCCCTTGCACTTCGCTCTTCCATTTCGTCGCCGCCTGCGCTGGCGTAGCCAAAGCCGTCTGACCACTGACAGGCAACCTCGCAACCCCAGGCTCGACACGAATAACCTCTTCCACCTTCGCCACATCATCTCGCGCGCTCTGGATCAATTTCCGTGCCGCAACAATTGCCACGCGATACGTCCCGCTTGCCACGCCTCGTGTGCTCGGGTCCACAAGATCAAGCTCGTTCGCCGCTTTCTCGAGACTCTTCTTCGCCGATTCCAACTTCTCCAAAGCGGCCTCGTGCACCTCCGCCGTGCTCTTGACCACCGTCGTCACAACCTTCACAGATACACGTTTCCCAGCCACTTTTCTTTCACTACTACTCGTTGAGCCCGTATCAACACCCTCCACATCTTTCGCGCTGCTGTCACGCATCAACTTCATCCGAATCAACGCTCCCGCACCAACAACTACCCGCGTCAAAGCCTCGTCGCCCAAATCCTTTCCCGACTTCTTCCCACCCACAAGCGACACTCCAACAGCCTCGCGCAACAATTTCGCCTGCGCCCATTCTAAACGGCCCGCATCATCTACTGGCGCAGGCTCACCCCGTTCCACGAGCCCACGCATCGCAACACTTGGCTGCTTAGGCGACCACATCAACGCCCCAAACCCTTCTCCGCTGCCAACCTCGCCCGCCCGTCTCTTCTCCACATCACCAAAAAACCACTGTTGCACTTCGTCGCGCACAAACCCTGCGTTCTCTCGCGCATTTTTGTCCATCAAGCTATCCATCGACGCGTCGTCGCCTCGCCCAACCACGCGCACCTTTGCATCGATCCGCGCTTCATCCGCGCGTAGCGCGATAGCAAGCCCCAGCGGATGCACATCAAGCCCCACCTTTGCCCGCTGCTTATTCCCAGACTCGGCTCGTTCTTCCATAGCCTTTAGCGTCACACGTGTCGAGCATTTGGCGTGCTTGATCGCCTGCATCAGGCCCGACACCACATCGATCCGCGCCGCCAGAGGCCCCAACACCACATGCACCCGCGTCTTGCCATCTTCACCCGCCCGTGCAATCGCCGCCTCAACCTCAGCTACCTGCGATAACCGATCCAAAGGCCCGCGCAATTCAACCCGCTCCTCGCGCTCAACACGAGTTTGTTTCACGTCAATTCTCGACGCCCCCATACCAGCACTATCCCCACCAGCAGCCGAGTCTGGCTGGTTCGTATTATCCATCTTGTCCGTCTTGTCAGTAACAACTTCCCTACTCGTGTCCGAAGACGTTCCAGACTCTTGCCCACCTGCTTCCCCCACCCCTACTCCCACTACCCCAACGCCAACTACAACTCCAACTCCAACCCCCCAATCACTCATGCCTACACCACTCACCATCGTGCATAATGCCACGAGCACCCTTGCAATTCGCGTCGATTTACAGTCACGCATGCTCACTACTTGCACTCGCATCGCACACTCCCCATCCATGCACAACCTTAGCAAAATCGACGCTCTTCACTGTTTACACGTTACTGCTACACATTTGTAATACTAACTCTCTCTTTCTCTTCTTCTTCTTTCATTCTTTACTTTTCTCTGTGCCTCTGTGGTTAACTTCTAATTCTTTTCTTATAACTTAACTATTTCTATCTTCCCCGCCCATCGCCTCATCCACTACGTCTTCATCTCGCACGTTCGTCACCTTATACGCCGACCTCGCCTCGACATACTTCTCAGGCGATACAAACAGATCCGGCTCGATTCCCTTCACATGCTGCGCATGTAAATGCTTCAGAAAAGGCACACACCACATGCACCCTGTTCCTGCCGACAAACATTCACTTATCAACGACGCCACAGGCGGGTTCTCTCGCTTCATGTACGCGCGAATCTTCCGCAGTGAAACATGAAAGCACAGGCACACGTGATCATCCGGATCCATCGCGCGCCTCCCGCTTCAGCCTACCTTGGCTTGCCTTCGCCTTGGGTGGTCCGGCGGTCCCCGCCGGGTTTTGCCTTCGCCTTTGTCGTTGCTTGCCAAATGCCTAATACCGAATGCCTTCTTCTCAATCTTCCGGAATCGGATCACTCGTCACAATCGCTCGGAACTTGTGCCGTAACTTGTTGGTCAAAGGCCCTTCACCGTCGCTGAGTTTGTGACCCTTTCCATCGATGTCAATCTGGTTCACCGCAATCATCTCGGCTGCCGTCCCCGTCAAAAACACCTCGTCCGCTGCCAACACTTCCTCAATCCGCATGTCCTTCACAACGCACTTCATCCCGCACATCGGAATCAGTTCATCACGCACAAACCGCTGCGTGATCCCTTCCAGCGAACCCGAGTTCCCCGTCGAATTCGGCGGCGTGTACACCACGCCATCCTTGATTATAAAGATGTTGTCACCCGTGCACTCAGTCACAAATCCATCCGTCGACAACATGATCGCCTCATCGCACCCCTGATCAATTGCCTCGCACTTTGCCATGATGTTGTTGAGGTAATTAAGGCTCTTGATCCGCGGGTCAAGCGCCTCTCTCGCTGGCTTGGGCCGCTTGGCAACAATCACCCGCATGCCATTCTCGTAAAACGACTTGCCATACAAACTAATCTGGTCGGCGATACAAATCACCCCAGGCACCGGACAACGCCTTGGATCAAGACCAAGAGTTCCCGCGCCACGCGATACCACCAACCGAATGTACCCATCGTCAAGGTTGTTCGCCTCGATGCACAGCCGCTGCACATTAATCATGTCCTCAATCGCGATAGGAATCTCCATCCGTATCTTGCGAGCACACTCGTACAACCGCTCCATGTGCTGCTTCAACTTAAAGATCTTGCGGCGGTACACCCGGATCCCTTCAAAGACGCCGTCGCCATAAAGAAGCCCGTGGTCATACACGCTGATCATCGCCTGGCTCTTGGGGAGCAAGCTTCCATTCACCCATACCAAAGGCCGCTCGCCAAGCTGCTGGCTGGGCGTTGGCCAAACCTTCGTCAAATGAGCCGTGCTTGTAGCAAGCTCCTCAAGCGCAGAAGTATGGCCGTTCACACTGACACTACCTTTGATCGTGGACATCACGCCTTCTCCGAAGCTTTGTATGGAAGCTCTTACAAATAAACCGCTTGTGTCTCTTCGCGTGGCGTAAAGCCATACTCAATCTCGCCCAAATCTCATCACTTAATCTCGCCCACGCTTATCCGGCAACGTCCAACTCGCTGACCCAAATCCAACAACATTCTAGCGTGCCCGCCCCATCAACTCTGGCTCCCAAACCAGAGCCTTTCTATAAACCTTTACACTCGAAGCGTCGCGCCGACCGTGGCTTTCATGTGTGCCACTAGCGCGTTGGTCGGGCCATCCGCTTCCTCGGCACGCATTGTTTTAGTCATATCTCGAAACTGCAACCGAACCGTCACGCTCTTGTACCCCTTCTCCAAAGGCTCACCGCGATACACCCCAACAAATGACACTCCTTCGAGCGTGCCAAATGCCGCGGTATCCTCCATACGAGCTACTTCGATCTGGGCCTCAATTGCGCCCCACGAAATTTTCTCTTCAACAACAAAGGAAAGATCGCGCCACGTCGCCGCAAACTCCGGCAATACCGCCACTCGCGCTAACGGTGGCTTGGCATCGACCATCGCTGACAAGTTAACCTCAGCGACCACAACCGGTTGAAGCAACTCGTACCGCGCTAATGCCGCCGAAGTCAAAAGTGCCATATATCCAAAGTGCACGTTCGTCGCCGCATCAGCCTTGTTTGTGCGCACATCTTCGACCTCGAGCTTTGCGTATGCCGCGAGGTCGTACGCCGCACAATGCGGAGCGGCTGTTGAAACGCGCACAAGTGCTGAAGTACCAAGTGCTTCGCGTACGACGGCGTCAATTGTGCCACGCATCAAGCGAACCGCTGTCTGAATCTCTTCGTCGGTGGCGCGCTTGCCTGCAACCGGGACGTCCATCTGGAGCGCGAGCACGCGATTTTCAACTGTCTTAACAGCTTCGCTACCAGTAGTTTGCGCCATAACTGCCGCTGTCTCGAACAAGCGGATCCCGCCATCTACTTTCACGCCAGCGTGTTGGTTTGCACGCCGGCACGAAAGCAAGCTTGGCACAACGCTTGGCCGAAGCGCTGGTGCGCCAGCACGCCGAGCTTCATCTACTTCAACTCGCGCAAGCCCCCTTGGCATAAAGAGATCCGCTTCATCTCGCGTTACGAACGTGAACGTCACCGTCTCAAAGTATCCAAGCCCAGTCAGCACGTAACCCATGCTGCGGCGAACCTTTTCGGCATGTTGTGGCGGCTTGGCAACAACCCGAATGCCATCAAGAACAGGAATCGCATCCAGCCCATTTACGCGAGCGATTTCTTCGATGAGATCAATTTCGCGGGTCAAATCTGGCCGCCAAACCGGTGGCGTGCAGACGAGGCCGTCGCCGCCACGCCCCATCGGGCGGGTTTCGATTGTAAGCGCTTTCATGATTTCGACGATTCTGGATACGCTAGCTTCGTATCCCAGAACCGATTGCACACGAGCAGGCCTAAGCGCAATTTCAGGCGTAGCTTCTGGAGCTTGACCCTCGTCGAGAGTGCCTTCGCAGACTTGCCCACCTGCAATTTCGAGGATGAGGCCGACTAGGCGTTCCATAGCGGCGTTGAGTGTCGCAGCGGGAACGGTTCGCTCGAAACGGTGAGACGCGTCTGTGCGCACGCCGTGGTTGCGTGAGGCTCTACGAACGTGGACAGGATCCCAGGTTGCGACTTCAACTACTACATCGCTGGTTGCGGCGGTCACTTGCGAATCGCGGCCGCCTATGACCCCGGCGAGAGATTGGGCCCGCTCGGCGTCGGCGACGACGAGTTCGTCGGCTTTGAGGGTGCGGACTTTGCCATCGAGAGTGGCGAGGCTTTCTTTGGCGTGGGCGTAGCGAACGTGAAGTTGGCCGCCTTTGAGCGTGGCGAGATCAAAGACGTGAGACGGGTTGCCGAGTTCGAAGGAGATGTAGTTGGTGGCGTCGACGACGTTGTTAATGCTGCGCTGGCCGACGGCTTCGAGTCGGGCGACGAGCCACGCCGGGCTGGGGCCGACGGTGACGTTTTTGATGACGCGGGCGGTGAAACGCGGGCAAGAGCCTGGGACGGAATTGATGAGTTTGAGTGCGGCGGCGACTTGGCCGACGGCGGGTTGGGCGGGAAAAGAAGAGATCTGAAGAAGTCGGCTGGTTTTAGCGGCGATTTCGCGGGCGATGCCGACGTGCGATAAGCAGTCGCCACGGTTGCTGGTGATCTCGACATCGAGGCGGGTGTCAATGGTGCCGCTTGGCAAAGGCACGGCGAGTCGCGACTCAATGGGAAAGCCAAGAGCCGTAAGAAGGGCTTCGACTTGGTCGGCGGAGAGTGGATCCGCTTTGGAATCTGGAAAGAGAGAATTAAGCCAAGCAAGGCTGATGAGCATGCGATAGGGTAGTAGGAATAGAGGGATGCATCACTCACCGAAAAAGGTAGGTCCTATAAAAGATTTTTGATACATCGTTGCGATGCAGGAAGTAAAGAGTTGAAAAGCGGTTGCACAATCAAAACAATCTGTTAGGGTATGCAATTATATGAGGTGTGTAAGCATCTTGTAGCGGACGTGTACTCGTGAATCGCGCGCGGGATTACTTGCATGGGGAAGGTGTGGCACTTACGGACCCATGCAGCCGTGTGCAGAGAATTGGTGCCGATTTTGGAGGGTGTGAACATGTCGATTGTCACTACGGCTTTGGCGTCTAAGGTATTGGCGCGCGGGTTTGCGGGTCTTGCGTTGGCGTTGGCTGCTTCGGCGGGGCAGGCGCAGGTTTTCTCGGTGAGCCCATTTTCTCCAGTGCCGCCGGCGGGCACGCTGGGCACTGGTCAATATGACCTAGTTGTTGCTGGCGGCCCTGCGGTGATTACCGATGTGAACGTGATCATCAACATCACGCACACATTCTGTGGTGACCTTGACATCTTGCTGATTCCGCCGGGCGGCGGGAGCTACATTGAGCTCACGTCGGACAACGGCGGAGGTGGCGACAACTTTACTGTTACGCGCTTTGATCAGCAGTCGCCGATTTTGATCTCTTCTGGTGTTGCGCCCGCGATTGCGCCCTTCAACGGCAACTTCCGTCCTGAAGGTGGCAGCGTGATC
>JBBRGG010000208.1:0-6230 GCA_038240875.1 Phycisphaerales bacterium
CAAGAGTGATGCCCGTCAATGCGAAGTGCTTGGGGTCGAACTCAGAAGGATCTACGACCTTCTTGCATTCCTTGCAGCTCATGCGGATCAATCGCTGAGCCATGACGGCTTGGATAGAGCTTGCTACGAGGAAAGGCTTCACGCCCATATCAACCAGACGCGTGATAGCGCTGGGTGCGTCATTGGTGTGGAGCGTCGAGAAGACCAAGTGGCCAGTAAGTGCTGCCTGAATCGCGATTTCGGCGACTTCCTTATCGCGGATTTCACCAACGAGAATGATGTTGGGAGCTTGGCGAAGCATGGATCGCAGAATCTGCGGGAATCCAAGCCCGATGGCTTCGCGTACCTGGCATTGGTTGATGCCTTCGAAGTTATACTCAACAGGGTCTTCGGCGGTAATGATCTTGCGGTCGGGACGATTGAGCACATCAAGCGCCGAGTAGAGCGTAGTGGTTTTGCCCGAGCCAGTTGGGCCGGTCACGAGGAAGATGCCATTGGGGCGGCGGATGATCTTGTTGAAGATCGCGAGATTATCCGGCTCAAAACCGAGGTTTGCCAAGCCGATGCGCACCGAGTCGGGTCGGAGAATACGCAAGACGACAGATTCGCCATGGTACGCGGGGCAGGCAGAAACACGGAAGTCGATGCCGACGCCATCGACTTCGAGCTTGATACGACCGTCTTGCGGGGCACGTTTTTCCGCGATGTTCATGGCGGCCATGAGCTTAAGTCGCGAGAGAAGCGCGTTTTGCATGCGCTTGGGGAGGTTATCGCGCTCGATGCACACGCCGTCGATTCGATAGCGAAGGCGGACGCGGTCGGCCATCGGCTCGATATGAATATCGCTGGCACGCATGCGAACTGCTTCTGAAATAATGCGGTTGGCGAGCTTGACGATGGGTGCTTCGTCTTCGGTGACGTCGATGGAACGGTCCATCGAGCGATCGACGGACTTATCGACAGATTTGTCGATGGAACGGTCGATTGAGTCGGTGACCAGCGATTGATCTGCGGAGAAGGTTCGCGCGGTGCCAGCCTGGGAGGCTTCGATGAACTTGCGGATGGCGGCACGAGGCGCGAGCCGCGGGTCCATCTCTACGCCATAGCGGAACCGAAGCTCGTCGCTGAGTTGAAGGTCGAGTGGGTCATGGATGATGATGGCCATGCGCCCGCCGGTCTTGGACATGGGCAAGATAGCATGCTTTTTGATGACCTCCAGGGGGAGAAGCTTCATGTCAATCTTGTCGGCGGCACCCGAGGCAGCAAGGTCAACATATTCGTAGCCGAACTGGCTGGCGAGGGCCTTTGCGACCTGATCGTCCTTGGCAAAGCCTAATTCAACGAGGGCTTCGCCCATGCGTTTACGCGCACCCTTTGCAACCACAACGGCTTTTTCGGCCTGCTCGATGTTAATGATCTTCCAATCAACGAGAATCTCGCCCAACTTCTTGCGCGATCGTGCCATGCCGACTCCTCAGCCGAGACGCCACACATTGAACCTTTGCAAAGTTCAACAGTGACTCGCGGCGATGCTCAAAATCGTGAACGTACCCAATAGAGTTCCGATGCTGAAAGGTTACTATCCAGAGGCAAAACCGAAACAGGTAAGGCCTACGCAATCTCCAGCTACACATCAGTGGCGTAGGAAGCAAAGAGTAGACAACGCGTTACCGCGACTTTTGCCACTTGCAATGCCAGATGTCAAAGCTGCTGTGGAAGTCACAGCAGGCTCATACGAAGCCAACCCGCACGCTTCTGATTCAAAAACCCGACGCGCCACTTCAACAGACTGTACCGCGCACGCAGGCGTACGGCGGAGAGGTGCGCGAAATGACGAAGCAGAAGTTGAAATTGAGACATATTGCAATGAATTCAGCCAAAGGGCGGTTGCCTATTTTCTTTCGATGGTTTGGGAGTAGGTAGCCGGGGGCAGTAGGCAGGTCGGAAGCACGCAGGTAGACAGGAGAATGTTTAGCGGGGCAGGTAGCCTTTTTAGACAATAACTTATCTAAGACGGGCAAGATACCAAAAGCCGTCGACAGTTGAACAGAAAGGCTACTTCGATACGAATCAAGTCTGTGTTTGGGTCCAGCACGCGCTGAATTGGCACTACTATAAAGGAATGGTTCATGTGAGAGCTCTCTTTGCCATGCCGTCTACCCGTGCGGACTGTAAGGCTCGCGTGGGTTGATGAGCGTGACACGATTCGCTGGTGGCCTGGTAGTTAAGGTTGTCAATTGGGGATGCTGTTTGGGGCTAGGCTGACTTTTTAACCGATTGAGCGCAGTCCGAACGTAGAATCAACTTTCACTTAAGGATGTATTGGAAATGCATGGAGATGCGCGAAGCCAGGCCGATGCAGCGTCAGTGGCCAAAGCACCGAGCCATAGCACCTTCCCCACTATTTCAGCTACTGCACCAGGTCTTGTTTCCAATTCTCAGTCAGGAAAGGGTGTTGGTAAGCGGTTGTTGATTACTGCGGGCCCAACGCACGAGACAATCGACGCGGTGCGGTACATCGGCAATCGCTCATCGGGAAAAATGGGGATCGCGCTGGCGGACGCAGCCGCGGCCCAAGGGTGGGACGTCACGCTTTTGCTTGGACCAGTTTCGGTGTTGCCGACGTCGCTAGGCGTGCGTGTGCTTCATTTTCGTACCTGCGAGAACTTGCGTGAGTTGCTCGCGGCTCATGTTGCTTTGGCAGACGTGTTAATCATGGCGGCTGCGGTCGCGGATTACCGGCCCAAGGTTGACCCCGCGTTCCAAGGCGGCAAGTTTCGCCGAACCGATCAGAAGATGGTCCTCGAACTGGAACCTACGCCGGATTTGCTCGCTGAAGTAGCCCGGTCGCGTCGGCCCGAACAACTGATGGTCGGGTTCGCTCTCGAGCCACACGAGCAACTTCTTGCGTCAGCGAACGCGAAACTCATTCGAAAAAAAGTTGATCTGGTCGTTGCCAACCCGCTCGAAACAATGGATAGCAGCGACATCGAAGGCATGATCGTTTCGGCGTCGGGCGTAATCCGCCCGGAAGGTGCTGGACTCCTTCCCAAAGCAGAATTTGCGGCGTGGCTCATGCGCCGCATCGAAGAAAGCTTGGCTGCGTTGAAGCAAAGCCAGAAAGACAACCACTCAGGAGCGAGCGCTCAGGGCTCAACAGGAACGAATACCACTCCAGGAACGAACAGCAACATGGATGTACAGGTGAAAGACGCTTCGATTCATGCAGCAGCAACAGGTACAAACTCGGCACGATCGGTGGGTGGTTAATTGGCACGAAGTGATGCACGATCAGGCGGACGCAGCAAGGGACAACGTGGGTCGCGAGGTCCGCGCGATGGGTCTTGGACGCCGCCGGTTAAGCCGAAGCGCAAGCCCGGTGGCGAAAGGCCGCCGACGGCGAGCGCGAACGAACGTGCGATTTTGGACGAGACTACGCGTAAGCCGATGCCTGAGTCGATTCCTCAGTCAACACCAAGACCTTCGGCTCGGCCACAGATGCAGTCTGGTGGCAAGCCGAATTACACCCCACGTACGCAGCCATATACCAAGCCATATACCAAGCCGATGCATGCTCGCTCGTCCGATGAGGCAAGCTCAAGTCGGCCGACGCGGCCAACCCGCCCGGTTCAAACTGCTCGACCGGTTTATCAAGCTCGACCAACCCAAGCCATACGTCCAGTTCGACCAACTATCAGCGAGGCCGTCGCCGAGAGCGTGGCTGAATCGCTCGACGCCGCGACCAACTCGCGCGATGTTCGTGGGGGGCGCGTCGACAGCAAGGGGCACGATGTTTGGCTGCCTCATGCGGTGCGCGTGGTCTATGAAGATGACGACATCATCATCGTGGACAAGCCTCATGGCTTGCTTAGCGCGACGATGCCTACGCAAGGCGACGCGCCCAGCGTCTTCTCTGTTGTGAAGGAACATATCCGCGGGCAAGGCGCGCCCAAGCGCGAGGCGCGTTCGCGTGCCACGCGCGAAGCGATGGCGACGCGCGAATTTGGCCAGACCCAGCGTTCGGGCATTCGCGTATGGATCATCCATCGCCTTGATCGTGAAGTGTCGGGGCTGATGGTCTTTGCCAAAAACCTCAACGCCTTTGACCTGATCAAAGAAGAACTTCGTGTTCGGCGTGTGCAGCGTTCGTACGTAGCGATCGTCGAAGGCCTCGTCGGTAACGAAGGGGAGATCGGCAGCGTTCAGAGCTATCTCTCCGAAGACGACCGCGGCTATGTGCGTAGCTCGCAAACCCCGCCACCAGGCGTTCGCGGCATGAGTGCAAATGAAGGTCGCAGCGGCAGTGGGAATCGTGCTGGCGGCTACGACTCCAACGACGATGGCGGCAAAGAAGCACGCCTTGCAGTCACGCATTATCGCGTTGCGAAGCAGGCATATGGGCGAACGATGCTCGAGCTTAAGCTCGATACCGGCCGTAAGCACCAGATCCGAATCCACATGCGCGATCTAGGCTTTGCGATCATGGGTGATGCGCGGTATGGCGCGAAGACCGATCCCATTGGTCGTGTGTGCTTGCACGCACGCACGCTTTCGTTTGCGCACCCGACTTCTGGCGCGCCGATGAAGTTTTTGAGCCCGACGCCGGGGGGGCTTGCGGGCTTGATCGGTGGCGACGCGATTGCCAATTCTGATGGCGATGTGCTGGTTGCGGGAATTGGTAATGCAGTAGGTATGGGCAAGAGCAATCGAACTGGAAACGTCCAGATTCCACCCAAGATCCCGCAACTCGCCATGGCCACGGGCAAGTTGGCAAGTTCAGCAAATCCTGCCAATTCAGCAAGCTTTGCCAACTCAGTCAATCCAGCGAGCTCGAACAAACCAGCGAACGTATCGCCGACGTCGTGGGATCACGTCGCGGGTTGGTATGAGCAGCACATGGAAGCGCGTGGCAGCGATCATCACGAACGCGTGATCCTCCCTGGCACGCTTCGCCTGCTCGAAGTGCAGGATGAGATGCGCATCCTCGATGTTGCCTGTGGCGAGGGCTCGCTCTGTCGCCGGATTGCCGAGATGGGCGCGGATGTGTGTGGCGTCGACGCTTCACCCAGACTTATCGGAGCGGCGAAGAAACTCGAAGTAAACCGGATCTTTGACGCGAAGGACCCAAACCGTCCAAGGCGCAATCGCGATGGAGGCTCGGGCAAAGCCGCGTATGCGGTCGCCGACGCGACCAAGCTGCAATCGCTTACTGCGCAGACGCTGGGCATCGGCGCGTGGGAAGGTTTGGAGAACGCCGAAGCGACAAATCAAGGTGTGTTCGACGCCGCATGCTGCGTGATGGCGTTGATGAATGTTTCGCCATTGGAGCCCGCGATTGCGGGTGTGGCTCGCTGGCTCAAGCCAGGCGGCCGATTCACGGCGGTCATTTTGCATCCTTCGTTTCGCTCGCCCGGGCAGACGAGTTGGGGCTGGGACAAGGTCGAAGGCGCGATGGACGAAGCGAGTATTGAAGAAGATGCGGACGGGCGTGATGATTCGAGGCAGCGTGATTCGGCGCAATATGGCTCGTCGCAACGAGGCTCATACGCACGAGGCGGTTCTAAGCCATATTTCAACAAGCCTAGTCCGCGGCAGTATCGTCGCGTGGACGCGTATTTGTCGCCCATGCAGCGCGAGATCGTGATGAACCCCGGAGCCGTGGCGAGTGGTTCAAACCCTGTCACGACGACGACCTATCACAGGCCGGTGCAGGTATACGCCCGCGCGTTTGCACAGGCGGGGTTGCTCATCGACACAATCGAAGAATGGGCGAGCGCGCGGACTAGCCAGCCTGGTCCCAAGGCGGCGGAAGAAGATCGGGCTCGCCGCGAGATCCCAATGTTCATGGCGATTCGTGCGGTCCGGCCTGGATGACGCCTGGTCGTAAGCGTGCTAAAGTCAAAGTCCGCGGGCGTAACTCAGTGGTAGAGTGACAGCCTTCCAAGCTGTACGTCGAGGGTTCGAATCCCTTCGCCCGCTTTGTTGAAATACTGGAGAAATTACGCAAAATGCCCGGCGAAAGCTGGGCTTTTTCGTTGGCGAGTTGATCGCGTCCGATCGTCGGTTCACCGCGCGATGCCGCGGCCGTGGTTTCGCCGGGAGCGTCGCTCGATTACACTTACGACGCTGAGTAGTGCTTTGCGATCTCGGCCGTGGTTTCGCCGGGAGCGTCGCTCGATTACACTACGAATTTTGGAACCTTTTGGCAATCCATGGCCGTGGTTTCGCCG
>JBBRGG010000209.1:0-6219 GCA_038240875.1 Phycisphaerales bacterium
GCGCGGATGCTGAATAATCCGCGTCTCCACAGGCACGCACTGCACCCGCTCGCCATTGGGCCCCTTCTTCCCCCAGCACGGATTCAGGATCATGTCCTGCCACCACGCATCGCGCAGGTTCTTCTTCAACTGCGCGCCCAATGGCCCGTAATCCCAAAAGCCATTCAGCCCGCCATATATGTCCGATGCCTGAAAGATAAAGCCTCTGCGCTTGCACAAGCTCATGATCGCGTCCATCGACTTGGGCGCAGGAACGCTCGGTAGCGTTCTTTCTATGGCTGGATTCTCATTGGCGTTCTGGCCGACATTCTCCCCGACACTCTCATTGGTCATGGCTAATTCTCCGTAAGGATGCCAGCGTAGGGGTCGGTATCCCGCCCGGCTTTCCCGAGCATAATCTCACCCAATGCTTATTCCTCAACGACATGTTCCTATCACCTTTTCCCATTCCCTTCGCTACCAATCGTCTTCGCCCAAGCGAACCGCGATCGCTCTTTGCTTCGCCCTCGCCATCGCCAGCCTCAGCTCACTCCTGACCTCCTGCGCCAGCGGCCCGCGCGACATCGCCGAAAACCGCCCCTACCCAATTGCCCTTCGCCAAGATGGCTCTATCGACATCCAAGTTATTCAAAAAGACACCACCCTCGAGCTCACCAACGCCACCAAACAAACCCTCGCCGATGGCACACTCTGGCTCAATGGCCGCTTCGCCCACGAAGTCGAAATACTCCCCCCAGGCGCTCGCATCGAGCTCGACCTCGACTCTTTCATCGACGAATTCGGCAACAACTTCAAACCAGGCGGCTTCTGGGCCTCCGAAATCCCAGATCGCATCATCCTCGCTCAATGGGAAGAACGAACCCCAGGCTCGCCACCGCGCCTCGTCGGCCTCATCGCCGTCTCAAAGATCGCAGAATAATCAAACTCGTTAACTTCACATGGCTCTTCCAATCAACATCCTCGTTGTCGCCGCCCACCCCGATGACGCCGAGATCGGCATGGGTGGCACCATCGCTCGTCTCGCACACCAAGGCCACCGCCTCCTCATCTGCGATCTCACCGATGGCAGCCCAACACCCAAAGGCGACCGCGACTCCCGACTCATCGAAGCCGCCGCCGCTCTCGATGCCCTCCAACCTTCTCCACACGCTCCTCAACCCACTGGCTTCGTCGGCCCTCCTCAACCAATCGCCCGTGTCCTCCTCAACCTTCCCAATCGCACCCTCACCCACTCCATCGAAACCCGCCACGCTCTCGCAGGCGTGATCCGCGCTCACCAAGCACGCGTGCTCTTCATTCCGCACTGGGAAGACGCACACCCCGACCACATCGCCGCAACCCGCATCGCCGAAGACGCACGCTTCGACGCCAAGCTCACCAAAGTCAACATGCCCTTGCCCCCTGCTTTCCCAGGCTTTGAAGGCCGCGAATCCGGCGCACCACTCGCACCACCCATCTACCCAACCTGGCTCTTCTACTACGACATCTCGCATCTTCGCCGCGTAATGCAGCCAAGTTTCTGCCTCGACATCACCGGCTACGCTCTCGCCAAGCAACGCTCCATCCGCGCCTACCGCTCGCAATTCGGCCCGTGGGACCAAGCAACCTCAACCCTCTTCACAAAGAGCGACCTCAAAGCCGCAACAGTGCATGTTTCCAATCTCAGCGCGCCAAGCCCCGACCCAGGCAAGCTCGTTTCCAGCGACTTCCCCGAACGCATGCTCTCCTACGCCGCGTACATCGGCTCTCGCATCGGCGTAACCCACGCCGAAGCCTTCGTCACCAAAGAGCCCGTCGGCCTCTTCGGCTTGAACGAACTCACAGGCATGTGATCACGAACCTAAAAAGTATCGTGTTCAAACTCAGGGTGTCTTGGGTACCCATTCTCTCCGAGAGAGGGTTCTGAAATTACTTTATTTACGCAGCTACGCCCGCTTTTAAAGTGTGATTCGTATTACGCCCAAGTTTCATCGAGAATTCGCATCTCTCTTGCTTGTGCCTTGATGCCTGTTGCCTCGATGCCTTCTTCACTCTTCAACACAGACTGCCTTCTGCCGAATCCCAAATGCCTTCTCCCGAATCGCTTCTCCTCTCACATCTCTCCCCACTCTTCTGGCTTCTGTCCGATCACTTCATCGATTGTCTTCTGCATCTCCTGCGACGCTTCCTCGCGCCACGTCCTCAAAAACGTTAATGCCCCGGCGAAGTCTGCCCGCCGCATCACACTCATTGCCAGCAACCCAACATCTCGCGACCGCTGATCATCGCGCACGCACTGCTTCAACATCGCCAACAGCGCATCCTCGCCGCCACTGCTCACAACCGGATACGCGCTCAGCCAAATCGCATCGCGAACAACAGGATCAACAAGCACATCGCGCGCGTCGTTGCCACTCCCCTTCACCAACTTCGTAGCGTGGCACCGCTTCGCAAGGTCCAATAGCGTCCGCGTAGAACCCTGCCTCAGCAACATCGGTATCGCAATCCGTGCCGCCGCCGCATCAATCGGCGAACCCAACGACTCCGGCGACGCTGGCTTGGTTCCTGCCGCTTTCGCAAGCATCGACTCAATCAATTTCACCCCGTCGGCGTCCCTTCCTTCCAGCCGAAGCATGTTCAACGCTTCCGCCCACTTGCCCTCCACCATCGCCCGCCGTAGCCCAGCCCGCACCGCAACCGCATAGGTACTCGGATCAACTTTCGCCAGCCTGTCGGCTTCCGCCGCCATCTTCTCCGCGGCCAACTTCTCCGCTATGGGATCAGTTGCCGCAACATCAGTGCTCACCATCGGCTTGGTCATTGGAATGAGTGTCGGCGCTTCAAACGGCGACGGGTCCGCCGTCCGCATCATCGGATCGCCAACGGTCGTTAATGGATCGCCCAACACCGTAATCTTCCAAGGCTGCGCAATATCCGCACGAATCGCCGCCCCAAATATCATTCCACCCACAAGCCTGCTCGCCAGCACACGAGGCGTCACGAACGCATTCAAATAAGGCTCATTCACACTCCCCGCGTACACATGCGCGCCACGCTCAAGCCACCGCGCCGCCAACGTATCACGCTCCGTAGGCCGCTCCGCCGACCACGAATGAATCATGTGAACAATTGTCGGCACATTCAAAAACGGTACATCACCCGGCCTGCATCGCCCCGGCGATAAATCAAAGAAATCCGCATTTCCCATCGTTCCGACAAAGACCACTCCCGCATTCGACACTCGCGCCCCGCGCAGCCGCCATTGCCGCGATGAACCATCCGGCGCATCATCAACTCGTGTCATAATGTTCACCGCGCGAAAGGGCACCGCCGCAACCGTCCCGTCATACGCATCAAATGGCGGCTCGTTCTTATACCCATCAAAGATCC
Organism: Phycisphaerales bacterium; assembly: GCA_038240875.1. GTDB lineage: Bacteria > Planctomycetota > Phycisphaerae > Phycisphaerales > UBA1924 > JBBRGG01. The sequence continues at coordinate 3,370 of JBBRGG010000209.1, forward strand.
ACGCCTCGCTTGGCTGCAAAAATAGCGAGCACATCGCTCGATACGCCGCCTGGCTCGATGTCCCAATCACATGCCCCGTCCACGCCCAACGCTCAAACTTCTGCGACGCATCATGCCGACCAAGCAAATCTGTTGTCGACAAAAGTTCCTTGGCATTCACCGCATACTTCACCGGTACGTGCACGCACAACGTGATCGCATCAATCGAGTCTCCCAGCGCGCCCCACTCAAGCCCGCCCAACGACTTCGCCGCGTCTTCGATAGCGACCGCAATCGCGCCGATCTGCTCCAATGTCATCGACGCATTCACGCGATTCTGCACAATCGCCGGATCAAGAAACACCAACGCTTGCCCGCGCCCCGCCGCCAACGCGAGCGCCGCCGTCCACGCCGGATCGTTCACGCTCGTAAACACAATCCCAGGCGGGTTGTAATTTACAGGTTTCCATCCATCAAGAATGTCCGACAACTTCGTGCTGGCTGTGGTCGTAGCAAATACGCGACCCATCGCGCTATACACCAACACCGGATCAACCGTTGCAAAGCTTTCCAGATTTGGCGTGGCTTTATTCTCAGCTGCGTCTGCCGACCAGCGAACAACCCGCAAAGGCTTAAATGCACGAACAAACCGCGCGATATCTTCGCGCGATTGCTCGCTGCCATCATCGATCAACACCGGCACGAGATGGTCCGCACGCCACTTGCCGATGGCTTCGATATAGCTCTTTGAGTCAGGCACGATCACGACCACATTGTGCGTTCGTTGTGCCATCCGCAACGCATTGACTCGCGCCGAGATCACCGTCGCGGGATGCGGCTTAAATACCGGAGCATTGGGAGTTTCAGCTGTGCTCGCCGCCGGAGCCGCGGTTGGCTGTGCCAAATCTTGAATTTGTGCCGCAGTGGTAAGCGTGCACACATGCGTGAAGGCGACGCTCGCCGAAATAAACAGCGCACGCGACGACCCGCCACGTGCGTGTCCCTGCCGAGCTGGCGCGTTTATATGCCTTGTGCGCTTGCCCCAAGTCAAAGCAAGGCCCGAATACCAAGCAAGGCCCGAAGTTGAAGTATTGTTCATCATTGCCAGTTCCTTGTGTGCACTACGTGTCCAGGTTTGCCAAAGCCACCAGCCACATGATCGTACAAGCGTTCGCTCGACTTGGTAGCCTTCATCCAAGCCTCTTTCATCCAATCCTCTTTCATCCAAGCCTCTTTCATCCAAGATCACATAGTCTGGTTCGGCTCCAGTCCGGCATGTACTCAACACGCCTTTCGCGCCGCCTGCGAATGTGTGTACAGTCTTGACCGTCAAAATGTTCGCCCTTGTTTCAGCTCGCCAAGCAGTGTACTGGTAACGAAAGTTCAACGATGGCACACCTGAATCGCGCATCATTTCTTCACGCAATTGACCTCGCTATCCAGCGCACTGCGCAGCAGCGGGTTACTACCTCCACTGCAAACCCAGCCGCAAACCCAGCCGCAAATCCAGCATTAGGCACAAACTACCCGATCTTCGCGGTTCCAGTTTCGTTGCAACTATTAGCCGATCACTTGACGCCGATTGCCGCATATCGCCGATTGGTTGCCCCCGATCCGCGCGAAGCCCCGAGCTTTCTTCTTGAATCTGTCGAAGGTGGCGAACGCCTGGGCCGCTATTCCATCATGGGTGCTCGCCCGATACTTCGCGTTCTTGCCAGCGAAGGCCACGTCGCTATCGAATGGCATACCAAAGACGCCTTCGCACTCCTGGTCCGCGCGGGCCTCGTTGAGCCCGACACCTTTGGCGATCCAAGCAACACCAACGAAATGTCGGATGAAGGCCTTCTCGATACTGGCCTTGTCGATACTGGCCTTGTCGATACTGGCCTGCTCGATTTGGGCGTTCTTCCCGATCCGCTTGATATTCTTCGCCGAATCAGCGCACCCATCACCCTGCTTGGCCAGGCACACTCTCCGCGCGTTGCAACGCCTGGCGCGCTCCCCGCCTGCGTGCTTGGCGGCTGGTTTGGATACGCCGCGTACGACGCCGTGCGATATACCGAGCCGGGCAAGCTGCCCTTTACTTCCTCGCCCAAGGACGATCGCAATCTGCCCGATGTTGATTTCGCGTTGTACACAAGCATCGTCGCCTTTGAGCATGTCGCGCGATTGGCACATCTTGTTACGCTCGCGCTGGTTTGGCCAGAAAGCACGAGCCAATTGCCTGTTCACGCCTCCGCGCTCGCGTCACTCGATGAACTTCGCGCGTTGCTCGATGCGCCCGGACCGCACGTTTCGTTGGGCACGCTCACGCCCGCTTCGATCGCGGGCACGTCGCCTTCTGCCGCGCGCGAGAGCACATCGATTTCGGCCAACCAAGGCGTGAAGAGCAACATGACCCGCGAGCAGCACGCGGCGATGCTCACGCGGGCGCTCGAATACATTCGCGCGGGCGACGCCTTCCAGATCGTGCTTGGGCAACGCTTCGAGAAGAAGAGCCATGCCGACCCATTCGATGTGTATCGCGCGCTGCGATCGGTGAATCCCAGCCCGTACATGGCGTATTTCCAGGGTGCCGCGTGCGTGCTGGTGGCGAGCAGCCCGGAGATTCTCTGCCGCGTGCGTCATGAATTGGGCAACCAAGGCCGCCTGATCGTGACCAATCGTCCACTCGCAGGCACGCGCAAGCGAGGCGCAACTCCGGAAGAAGATGCGACGCTCGAGCGTGAATTGCTCGCCGATCCCAAGGAGCGTGCCGAGCACGCGATGCTGGTTGATCTTGGGCGAAACGATGTTGGCCGTGTAGCTGAGCCGGGCACGGTGAAGACGCCAACGCTGATGGATGTTGAGCGGTACAGCCATGTGATGCAC
>JBBRGG010000210.1:0-6105 GCA_038240875.1 Phycisphaerales bacterium
CACGAGATCAGTGTGTCGCGATTCTTCACATGCGCCAACTCGTGTGCCATCACGCCTCGAAGTTCCTCGGCATTCAAAACTCGCAACGCACCTTCAGTCACGGCGACCGCCGCCTTCTTTGGGCTGCGACCGGTAGCAAAGGCGTTAGGAGCTTCTTGGGGACATACATATACCCGTGGCATAGGGAGTTGCGCTCGCTGCCGCAGTTCGTCCACCATCTGATACAAGGCCCCGCCCGGTCCAGGTGTGGCTGCATAGACTTCGACGGCACGCATCGAAGCAAGCGCGATTTTGTCGGAAAAAAAGAAGGCGACAACGTTCATCGCGCCACCCATGGCGAGCGCAATTACCATTCCTTGCTGACCATACATCGAGCCTACTGCTAGAAACAACCCCATCAAACCGCCGAGCAAGACCGCAGTCTTGACCGTGTTTGCCGTTCGTGCCATTGATGTAACTCCTGACTAATTCAGTCATAAACGCACCGCCAACACTCACCTTAAAAGCACTCTTCTTGCTGATTATTCATGTGCACGTGGCGTGCCAAGAACTTTCTAAAAGATTAGCCTGATCGAAGCTGGTCTTATTACAGTAATTGTTGTTGATTCATGGCTTTTGGCGATTGCTTTTTGACTGAACTGCCATTGGGCCTGCCAAAGACCTGCCATGATTGCATCTGTAAAGCTAGCAAGATATAACTCTGAGATACACAGGCTAATTTCTCGCCCGAGAATCGCGTCGATCCTGCGCGAAACGAACTTCACATGTGGAAAGCTGGGATAGTCATTCCGATTTTTTCGCTCAAACTCCCTGATTTTCTCAAGTTACAGTTCGTTTGATGTGCCTTGATGCCATCCATCGTATAGTCTTCAGGCTCTGAAAGTCGCTTAGCTTCCTGCTCGGCGAATCGGTTACAACCTGTTACCTGTCCATAAGTTGGCGCACGGACTGCATTGTCGACGCCACCGGCACACGAGTCTTCAGTTCAGCTGATTCACGCCGTCGAATGGATGCACGCGGCAGGTTGATGGAGTGTTCACGTTGAAGACCCCAGAAGCGATGTGGCTCGGCGACTGCTCCCCTGGCACTTACCAGGAGCGTGCGCACAACTCGCCTACTTCTGCTTCCCCAGATGCTTCGTACCGCTCTGCACATTCGATGGCGTCGCTTCGTTCGTTGGTCGCCAAACGCAAGATGGCTCGCGCGGTCGTTCAATCGGTCGCGGCGTGTGGCGTGCTGACACTAACCGTGCTTAGCGCGATCCTTGCAAAAGAACGCTTTGGGGTGCCACTGGCGAATATCCAAGTGTCGGATTTAAACGGCTCGAGCATCAACAGCATGGGCCTTGGTTCATCGATGATAAACGCTTCGATGAACACGTCAGCGATCAACACGTTGAACATTGATCCGAGCATTGATCTCAACTCACTTAGTCCGGACGCGACGCAGACCCCAGTGGCGAAGAACGCCATCGAGCCAATTGAAGTTGCGGCAACTCCTGCAGAAGAGCTCACGTCGTCATATGAAAGCCTATGGGGCGAAGTAGTCTTTGATGCGAAAGTGCGCTGGTTTAATGGCCGCCCTGTGCGCCCGGCGCGGGTGATCTGGATGACGGTCACTGCGTACTCACCCGATGAGCGTTCGTGCGGCATTTATGCGGATGGTATTACCGCGACGCTGCATTCGGTCACGACCAACGGCCATCGGCTAGTCGCGGCGGATCCGAAAGTTCTCCCGTATGGGTCGATGCTGACGGTGCCTGGCTATGGACGCGAGTCGATCGTGCCTGTGCTTGATTGTGGCGGAGCGATCAAAGGCCGCAGGCTTGACGTGCTCTTTCCCACGCACGAACAGGCCCTGGTGTGGGGCGTACGGCGGATTCCGATCACGGTGTGGGAGTACGCCGACGGCAAGCCCAAGGACAATCCGCGGAAGCTGCGGTAAGGGCTTACGCACGTACATCATCGAAAGTTTGCCCGAGGTTATGGTCGTACGCTTTGTGTGATGTTAATTGCATCGGGAGCTGGCCTCCCCACCACTGTTGAAGAGTTGATATCGCCGGAACTGGCCGCGAAGATCGATCGGCTGGATGTGGCGTCGCGCAAGCTCTTGTCGGGCAAGCTGCCTGGTGAACGTCGAAGCAAGCGACGCGGGCGCAGTGTCGAGTTTGATGACTTTCGGCCCTATTCGGCTGGAGACGATCTTCGGCACATCGATTGGAATGTCTACGCGCGTCTTGATCGGCTCGTGATCAAGCTCTTTCGCGAAGAGGAAGATCTTGCGTTGCATGTGCTGGTTGATGCGTCGGCATCAATGGACGCGGGATCGCCGAGCAAGCTGGCGTATGCGTTGCGGCTGGGCTTTGCGCTCGCGTATATTGGGCTGATCAACCAGAATCGTGTGTCGGTTGGGCTCTTTGGGCTACCCGAATCGCTGGGTGGTTCGCAAACACGGGGCGGGCTTGTAGAGCTTCGGCCCATGCGCGGTCGGCGAAGCATTCGACCGATGGGCGAGTTTTTGTTGCGTGCAACACAGCGAAGAACGGCGACGAGTTCGATCGCGGGCGCGGCGAATGACTTTGCGGCTGCGTGCAGGGGCTTTGCGCAAGGGCGGGCTGGCCGAGGAATTATGGTGGTGATATCGGATCTGCTCGCGCCAACCGACGAGAAGAACGCGACAGGATGCGACGCGGGGTTTGCATATTTAGGCGCGGCGACCAGTGGCGGCGCGTTTGATGCGCATGCGGTACAAGTGCTGTCGCCAGCGGAGATCGATCCGGCGCGCGAGCGAAGCAAAGGATTGCTCGGCGACCTTCGGCTGACGGATGCCGAGACGGGGCAGGCTGCGGAAGTAACGGTGACGCCCGAGACGATCCGGACGTATACCAATGCGTTCGAGCGATATACGTCGATGGTTCGCGCGTCGTGCGCGGCTCGTGGCGTGGCGTACATACGAGTTGAGACTACGTCGCCGTTGGATGGGTTGATCCTGGGCACGCTTCGGCGTGGCGGGTTGTTGCGATAACTCAATGTGTGCGTGAGTGTGTGTGTGAGAGTGGCGGGGGAACGTTATTTCACGGCGGATGTGTTGCAACTGGAGTCGTGCAGCCGAGCGATGCGGCAAAGATCGCACAGATCGTGCACATGCACCATTGGCTCACAGGTCCTTGAATTGATTGCACGAAGTGCTTGCTTGGTGATGCTCTGTAATTGAACCTTGCTGTGTTAATTGATTTGTGCTGGCGAGTGATCGCTCGCAAATGAGTACTGGCGGACGCGGGCTTGAAATGGCCTGGTTCGCCAGAACGCTGAATCGCACACGAGCACTGCACGGGAGCACGCATGGAACGCACGCGCGGAAAAATTGATCACCATACGCGACGCTTGGGCAAAGCTGGACGCGCGGGCGCAGCAGGAATTGCCTTTGCACTGCTCGCGGGCTCGGTTGAGGCGGGACTGGTGACGTTGAATGCGGACGCGAGTTTGATCGGCTCGTCGTCGGATGCGTCGAACTTTCGGTACCGCGTCTCGAACACGAACTGGGATCAGATCATCGCGTCATCGACTTCGATCTCAAACTCAACGATCGTCGGCTCGCGAAACCCGGGCACACACTCGGCGCTGAAAAACGCGGCGTGGGATTTCACGGTGTCGTTCGTGCCTTTGAGTGGGTACATCTTTGCGCTCGATCCGGTCGCGGGGCTCAATAGCAACGCGGCGCAGAGCATTACGTGGACGAGCCTCTTTGGAGGCGTAGATCCACTACGTGCGCACAACGCCATCAAGCTTACGGTGAGCGCGGGCAGTGGCATGCCCGGCGGGATTGATACCGCATATGTCGATGTGAGTAATCTGGCATTTTCCACGAGCGGATTTCTAAGCACGGGCTCTTTGGCATCGATGCGCAACAACTGGGATGATTTTGGGTCGCTCACGGATCGCGATGATCCAGACACGCTGACACAGTGGATCCTCGCGGATGAAAATCTCGCGAACTGGGCATGGGCACTCACGGGTCGCGTGCAGGCGGGTTTCACGTATCTGCCTGGGGTGAGTTCGCCTGGTGGCAACTTGGACGAACGACTGAAATTCGACATCTTGCCACAGTGGGTAACAGCGGTGCCTTCACCTGGCGGGTTTGCGTTTTTAGCATTGGGCGGCTTTGTCGTGTTGCGACGCGTACGCGGCGGATGAGGTGTTTCTGTGAACGCGTGCGGAGCGATTAGCACGCGCGATAGCCGAAGGCTTCTAACTGATTTTGAAGCGATTACGGCTGCGGGGCTTGGTTGTGCCAACGACGGCGGTAGGTGAGCTCGACATCGCCGCCACCCAAGCTAGCGCCGTTGCCATAGTTGTTAGTTGCGGCAAAGAGGCTGCGCACGCGCATGAGATCGAAGCGGGTAGCGTGACGCAAGGTTTCGGCAACGCGGCCCACGGCAACGCTGCGTGCGAGTTCGTCGCCAAGCATCATCGGCGCGATGTAGACCACGGCTTCGTCGACGAGGTCATGTTCAAGGAGCGAGCCGATCATGCCTGGCCCAGCTTCTACCAAGGCGGTGTGGACGCCATGATCGCGTGCAAGAATGGCGAGGGTGGCGCGAAGGTCAAGGCCGCGAGCCATGGAAGTAGTAGGCGCGGGGATGAGGATGACGCCACTAGCGCGAAGAGCTTCGCGTTTATCTTCGGCGATGGAGACGCCATCGAGGTCTTTGTCGAAGGCAATTGCGGTTGGTGTGATGCGGGCGGAGGTGACGAGTTGCGCGTCGAGAGGGATTGAGAGATCGGTATCGCAGACGACGCGAAGCGCGGTGGTGCGTGGATGAACGCCTCGCGCGGTAAGAAGCGGATCATCGGCGGCGACAGTGCCTATGCCTGTGATGATGGCATCGACGCGGCCACGCATGCGATGGACGCGGGCACGGGCTCGCTCGCCACTGATCCACTTGCTTTCGCCTAGGCGCGTGGCGACGCGGCCATCGATTGTTTGGGCCCACTTGCAAATGATCCAAGGCAGTCCGGTATTGGTACGATGCACGAACGGGTCGGCAAGGCGATAGGCCAACGTGCTGTCGTGGCGCTCGATGCAGTTAACGCCCTTGCTACGAAGGTATTCGGCGCCGCCAGCGGCGATGAAGTTTGGATCTTGACGAGCGAAGATGACACGGGAGATGCCGGCTTCAAGGATTGCGTGGGTGCAGGGGGGTTGCTTACCTTGGTGAGCGCAGGGTTCGAGAGTGACAAGAATGGTGCTACCACGCAGGTCGTGGCCGAGTGCGCGGGCAGCGTTAATGGCGTCGCGTTCGGCGTGGATTTGTCCAAATCGACGATGATGCCCGATGCCCAGTACTTTGCCATCGCGCCAGAGGATCGCGCCGACAAGCGGGTTGGGCTCGACGTTTCCTTCGCCACGCAGGGCGGCTTTGGCGGCACGGTCGAGTAAGAAGCGGACCGGTATGTCGGCAATCGAGGGCTCAGTATGGAGAGTTGCGGTTGGCATGACTAAGAATGAAATTACGTGATTAGGAATGAATTGGCGTGAGTGAACAAAACCAGCTAGTGCACAAGCGAGTGTTGCCCTACGCATACGCGAGTGTGCCAACTTTGTTTCGTAATTCGTGGGTTGTGTTGGTTGCCGTTCGCGAAAATATTGATAGAAGTTATCACAAAGTTACAATATTGATCGATCAGAATGCGATCAAGCGATTCGAACCAGCGAATTGCGATCTTCAGATGAGAGTGTGCTTTGCATGTCGGTCAGCCAGCGGCGCGCATCGGTGGCGTATCCGGCGGTCGAGGCGAGAGCGAAGCCTTGAGCCAAGGCCACTGCGGACCAGTGCGCGTTGAAGCGAGCCATCGCGAGTTCGCGGCAGTATTTCGCGGTCATTGATGCGAGAGCTACGGGCAAGTGGTGCTGCTCGGCTTCGACCATGAATGCCACACCAGCGCGAAGTTGGCTGGCGTTGCGAGTTTGATGAAGCACGTAACGGCTGCGGCTTTCATCTTCGCTGAGCATCTCGATGGTCGCGCCGGGCAAGGCTCTTTCAAGCCAAGGGCCATAGACCATGCGCCCGCCTTGGCGATCGCAGACGATGCCAACGCGGTCGCC
>JBBRGG010000211.1:0-6088 GCA_038240875.1 Phycisphaerales bacterium
GGGCCTGCTCACCCAGCAGGAAATCGACCAAATCACCGAGTTTCTGGCTGAGCCGATTCGTCGGGCTGCATGATCTGCACAGCGCAAATGAACGCGAACGTCTCGTAGCGCGGACTTGGGCAAGAGCGCAGGTCAACAACCTGAGGGCACTAGAGTGGATACCAGGACGATGCTTGCCAATCTCCAATTGCAGCTTGATGAACTCTACGCCGAGCGGGAGCTTCTTGGACGCGAGTTGGGCGTCGTTGATGCCCAGCAGATTATTCTGATGGTCCGAAATCTCGAAGCCCAACTTACCGACCTCTACCAAACTCATGGCGACACTCCTCGGGTCGGCGAGGCATCGCTTATGCAACTGCTCGACTATGTAGAGGAACTTTCGGGTAACCTAAATAATGTCTTGGGCACGCGAAGCATCACGCTTGAAGTTGAGGATGGCAAGCCTCGCCTGCGTGCCACGTGGAAGGACCAACGCGACAACGGAGACAGCCATGACGACGGCCGAACTGCTTCGTAAGCGCATTGCTGATCGTCGGGCGCAGACAGATGCGCCGTCGTTGAACTTGCCCCCTGTCTTGAGTCCTGTTACACCCCTCGTTATACCCCCCGTTTTGCCTCTAAGTAACCATCTTTCAGATCTCTGCTGCTCAATAGCCTCGATGTCACCGGACCAACTTGACGCACTAGACGTTGGCGTCATCCAGTGCACCGATTCTGGCAAGATCCTCTTCTACAACAAAGCACAAGCCGAGTTTGCCAAGCGATCGCCTGAAGATGTCCAAGGTCAAAACTTCTTTACAGAAGTCGCGATATGCTGCAGCAATCCGCTGTTTTATGGCGCGTTCAAGCGTGGGATCTCGACGGAAGATCTCGATATTGAGTTCAATTACGCGTTCACATTTCGCGTGAAGCCGACGCTCGTGCGGGTTCGCCTATACCGAGACGCATCCACACGAACGAACTGGATCCTGATCAAGCCACTTTGATCCAATGCCTGCTTCCATTCCCCTACCGCATATGAGGCGTCCATGAGCGTGCTCTCAGTTGATACCCGTTGGCGATCAGATCTGTACCAGCGACTGCGCGGGCAGGCCGACCCGCTCTTTGTTCTCCCCGACTGCACAATTCCTGCGGCGTCGCTCTGGGTCAGTGTTCGGCTCTGGGTAGATCTATTTCGGCGCTCGGGGTTGCAACCTGGTGATCGTGTAGTACTGGCCACCGAGCCTTCGGTTGGCAGTCTTGCATTCCTGCTTGCCGGACTTTGGGAACAGTTGACAATAGCAATCGCGCTTCCTTATCGCGGCGTTCCCGACGTGCTTGAAGCATTTGACGCCCGGCTCGGGCTCGGATGCGGGGGGCTTGACGCCGACGCGCCCGGATGTCCGGTTGTTTCGCAACAGTGGGCACTTCGGAAGGCCATCGGCCCGTGCACACCGGAAGCAAGGCTGATCACTCGAACCAGCGGCACCGGTGGTTCTCCGACTTGGGTAGTGCTCAGTGACGACAACATCTGGAGCGTGATCGACTCTCATCGAGAGCATGTGGCCCAACAAGGCGACATCGTCCTCTCCATTTTGCCATGGCATCACTCCTTCGGATTGATCATTGATCTCCTCCCGGCGCTGTTCAACGCGGGCATGATTATTCGGGAGGCTTCGGGCGGGCGAGACCCGCGGTCAATTATCGCCTGCGCAAACCACTGGGGCGCTACCTACTGCTCGATGGTCCCGCTACAAGCACAAAGGATTGCCGAGTTGCCCGAGGGGCTTGATTTCATTCGCAGCCTACGAGGCGGCGTCGTTGGTGGAGCGCCAGCCGTCGGTTCGACTGTTGATGTGCTGTCTTCCTCGCGTCTGCGGGTTGGATATGGACAGACAGAAGCCTCGCCGGGAATATGTCTTGGGCGGCCAGGCGAATGGACAGCGGGCTTTATTGGGCGTCCAGTGGGCTGCACCGTGCGGATTGGTGATGAGGGGCGTTTGCTCGTTCAAGGCCCAAATGTGTGCATGGGTGTCTGGGCCAATGAGCGAGTTTGGCGATTGAACCAGAATCGTTGGCTCGATACTGGTGACGTCGTAGAAAGCCATCGCGGTGCGCTGACATACATAGGCCGAGCCGACAACAACTTTAAACTCGGTAACGGGCGAATGGTCGATGCCATTGGTATTGAGAGAGATCTGCGCTCTGAAATTCCTGCGGTTGAGGACGCAATCATCTACTCGCCCGATGGCGAAACTCTTCATTTGTGCCTGGTGTTTAAGTCGGCCGGGGTAGAGCCCGATATCCATGCAATTCGTCGTGTGCTCGGCTCACTCGCTGATCGAGTGACGCATGTGACTGCTCGATTGGATAGTTCGAGTATCCGAACCTCCAAAGGCTCGCTGGACAGGCTTGGCCTGGCAGCGGCCTGAGACATCCGAAAACGAGGATTGCAATGTCAAAGATGACCAAGACGATTCACCATCTGCAGTCCTTCGTCGCCACATACTCGGAGTTGGCGGTGCTAGGGCTCGGGCCTGAGCAGCGGCTGACCTGCGAGGAGATCGAGCGCTTTGTCACCGATCCAACTGCACGTTGTGAGTTCACGCCAGAAGCTCGCCGGGCAATGCGTAAATCAACTCGCGTGCTCGCCCAAGCGCGAGCGGATGGGCAGGAAATATATGGATTGACGACGGGATTCGGCCCGCACGTGAAGTACGCCGCTTCTACCTGCGCTGATACTCAGGGCGCCGGGCTGATCGCACACCTTGGGGCGGGATTTGGCTCGCCTGCCTCGCCAGAGGTCGTTCTCGCAACCATGCTCATCCGCGCCAGAACTCTCGCGGAGGGAATGTCGGGCATTGAACTGGAAGTCGCAGACGCCTTGATGGGACTTATCAACGCCAGGGTCATACCCGTCGTGCCCGAGATCGGCTCTGTCGGCGCGAGCGGCGATCTGATTCCCTTGTCATTCATCGCCCGCGTTTTGATGGGCGAAGGAGAAGCAGTTGTCGCGGGCCAACGTTTGTCTGGCGCAGATGCACTTAGGGTCGCCGGGCTCAAAAAACTTAATCTTTCGGGACGAGACGCGTTAGCCCTGGTCAACGGTACAGCATTCATGACCGCGTTTAGTGCGCTGGCGCTTGCACGAGCCGAACGCTTAGTCCTTCACGCCGAGCGACTCACCGGCTGGGTCTATCGGGTGCTGGGTTGCCGCGCCCAAGCCCTCGACGCCCGGCTTCACAAAGCCCGTGGCCACCCGGGACAGATGACAAGCGCCGCGAACATCCTTCAAGAAGCTTCTCGCTTCGGCACATGGGAAGATGTTTCTCGACCGCTTCAAGAAGTCTACTCGCTGCGCTGTGCTCCGCAAATCCTTGGAGCGTGCCGAGACCAACTGGCTCACGCCCGAAACATGATCGAACGCGAGTTGAATGGTGTCAATGACAACCCAGTGGTTTGGTCTGGAGATGCTCAGGACTTGGACCAAGCCGTGCTCCACGGTGGCAACTTCCAAGGCCAACAAGTGGCGTTTGCCAGCGACGCCATCAACACCGCGCTCGTGCAAACAGCCGTGCTCGCCGAACGCCAGATCGACGTGCTGGTGAATCCGGAGTTCAATGGCGCAGCTCCATTGCTGTTAGCCTGGCAACCGGGCGCAACCAGCGGCATGGCGGGGGCTCAACTCACTGCAACAGCGCTGGTCGCGGAGATGCGCCATCATTCGATGCCGGTTGCGATTAGTTCAATTCCGACCAATGGCCGGAACCAAGACGTTGTCTCCATGGGTACGCTCGCTTCTCGTGCAGCCTTGGGTCAGACCGATCGCGTTGCCGGGGTGCTGGCAATATTGGGCATGTGCGCGGATCAACTCACGAGCCTTCGTTCCAAAGGTCGCGCGAGCGGGCGCACGACACCGCGACCGGATTGGTTCGGTGCTTTCGAGGCCTTTGAAGCAGATCGTCCGCTCTTGGCTGACATTCACCGGCTGTCGGCGTCGCTCATCAAAGTGGCATAATTTCAGCCAGCCGCGACGCACTCTCGGACAAAGTTGAACGGCGCCCAAGGACCAGTAAGCACACTTGGACAGCCAAGTATTTCTCGGTGTTCCTCGAACCGCGCCGCCAGCATCGCCGCCGCTGAACGCTCGACAAGAAACGAAAGGCACGGGTACGGGCTGACCTTGGTCGGCCCATCCAGGCGTGTCTTTAGCTGCGGCATATCCATCAAGTGCGTTAATCGTTCTACCCGGTTTGTAAGACCAGCGGGAATGCCGTCAATGGCTGCGTAATGAGCGGATCTTTGATAGAGATAGGCGCGCCCTCGAGGCGATCCCTCACCGGATTTCATCGGCTCTGAATCAGCTCGTGCCACGTCGATCATTAGCCGCGCGCCAAATTCCGTTCGCCCAACAATCGCGTCGATTGCCAAAAGCACCTGCGGGGCTCGACGTTCAAGGATTTCCATCGCTTGGGCTTCGTCGCCAAGGTCTTCTCCAAAGCGCATCGGCATCACGTCAAAGCGTGCGTGCAGTTGTTGGATCCATCGAACGAAGTTGCGCGGGTCTGGAGCCTGCTCGTCGCCTTCGCATGCAACGAGCACCACATCTGTATGCGCGATAAGTCGTAGTCTGTGGTCAAGGCGCGTGCAGACCTCCGCGATTGCCGCCGCATCGCGCGCTGCGACGGCGACGACCGAAAGCAGACTCACAACGCGCCTCCGACGCTCGGGCAGAAGGAGTACGCTGGCCAAGGTCCAGTGAGTTCGATCCGAATCCCAGCGTCGGCGTGCGCTTGCGACAATTGCTGAGACCGGTGAGTCAGCGCATCGGCCTTGGACGAGTCGACCAAGAGCGCGTGCGCCGCAGCGGTTTCCAATCCATCGCCACGATCAGCAACTGCTCGGCGTACGACGCTATCCGCCGCAAACTCGGCAAGTTGGCCTGCAACTTCGTTACCAATGCCAGCCATGTGCGAAGTCAGCTCTCGAGCAGCTTGTTCCTTGATGCGTTTTTCGAGCAGGTACTTCACACCTGGGCCCGAAGGTGTCGGCGCCTGGGCAACGAGCTGCGCGAAAAGCTTCTTCTCGCCAGCCTCCCGGTCGTACGCAATCCGTACCGCGTATTCCGCGCGGCCGGTAATCCGTTCGAGGAACGACTCAACCAATGGCGCGTACTTAGCCATCAGTTCGCAGAGCAACAGCGCACTGGAGAACACCGTACCGAATCGCATGGGCAGAATCGGGCCGCTGGCCATCGCATGCCGAACCAGTTCTTCGTGACGAACCGCGCGTGGAGCAAGCCAGTCAATATCTCCAAGGCGAGCTTCGGCCTCGGGTCCTGAAAGATAATCGTGCGGCATGGAGACCGTCAGCGCCGCGAGCCCGGCCGCGATATGCACCCGCGTCGATTGATCGACCTCGAACCCGACGCTTTGTCCCTCGGGCATGCTGCCGACGCGCCCGACACAAACGACGTAAACCACCCCAAGGCTGCGGGCATCTGCGGTCTTCGCAGGTTTGGCTTCAATTACCTGTTCCATGGCCCATGCTCCCGAGTTCCGCGTGGTCTAAAATAACTCTTAACAGATCCTCCATCGTCAGTTCGGGCTTGATTTCAACAGCGGGTTGGGCTTGGGAGCCTTGAATTGTTCGCCGAACGGCCCGCATCGCGGCTCTTGAGCAGAACGCCGAGATGTCGGCACCCGACGCGCCCTCGCACAGGCTGGACAAGTGCTCTAGATCGATCTTCCCGGCTACCGCCTTGCCGCGAAGGTGAACCTTGAAGATTTCGGCCCGAGCCGTCGCATCTGGATCACCTAGGTGAATGAGTCGATCAAATCGACCCGGCCTCAAAGCAGCGGCGTCGAGCATGTCCATTCGGTTGGTTGCGCCTAGGACCAACACCCCCTTGAGATCCTCCACGCCATCCATCTCCGTCAAAAACTGGCTCATCACCCGCTCGCCGACGGAGTTTTCTCCGAGCCCGCGTCTGGGAAGTAGAGAATCAATCTCGTCAAAGAAGATGACACACGGCGCGGCTTGACGAGCCTTGCGAAACACGTCGCGCAGCCCTTTCTCCGAGTCACCCACGAACTTGCTCAGCAGTTCC
>JBBRGG010000212.1:0-6013 GCA_038240875.1 Phycisphaerales bacterium
TCTTGCATAACCAGCGACAACACCACATCGCCCATCCCAAATCCAACCGCAGGCGTTGCGGGCCCGCCGAACAACTCAATCAACCCGTCATACCTGCCGCCCCCCGCGACCGCACGCTCCCCGCCGCTCGCCTCGTGCACCTCAAAGACCATCCCCGTGTAATACGCCAGCCCACGCACGATCGAGATGTCAAAGTCGATCCAATCAAGGACGCCCGCGCTCGTCAGCTCCTTCACCAAAGGCTCTACCGCCTGCGCGAAATACGTTAAATCAACCAAGTCGCTCGTCGGATCTCCAGGCACCGCCTCCACCGTCACACGAATCACACCCTTCAAAAAAACCTCGGCTTGCGCGGGGATAAACCCATACTGCGCGAGCTGCGCCACAAAATCCTCATTGGGAATCTTGCCGCGTTTATCGAGCAGCTTGAAGAGCCCTTCGTGCATCTCTTCCTTGAGCCCGCGCGACAGGAGCCACTGCGCGAGCGCATACCTGTGATTCACTTTGACCCGCAAGTCCTTGGGCGTGAACCCCATCGCCCGCAAAAAACCCACGCAGCACGCGATCAATTCCGCGTCCGCACGCGGCGAGGCATCCCCAATAATGTCCGCGTTCCACTGCAAAAACTCACGCAAGCGCCCACGCTGCGGCCTCTCCGCTCGAAAGAACGGGCCTGCCATAAACCACTTGGTCGGCTTTGGAAGCGAACCAGCCTTGGCCGCATACATCCGCGCGAGCGTTGGCGTGAACTCGGGCCGCAACGCGTAATCTTTTTCACCACCCGCACGCTGGAACGAAAACAACTCGCTGACGATCCCTTCGCCACTCTTTACTTTGTAAAGATCCAAATGCTCAAAGGTCGGACCGTCGATCTCGTCGAATCCATGCCAAATCGAAACGCTGCGCCAGGCTTCGGTGATAAACCGACGCTTGGCCGCGTCCAAAGGGTACATATCTCGCGTGCCCGTAGGCGATTGGATTGTCTGCTTAGCCATAGGCAAAGAGGATACGCCATGGTCGCGCGTGCCCGGGTCTTGTGCCTAGTTTCATACCACTGCTTCATGCCCAACTTGATGCCAAACTTGAAGCCTCACGCCTCGATCCATCTTTGTGTTGAATCAGTCCTGCTCAAACTCGCCGATGAAGAACAACAATAAAAAACCGCCACCTCAGTGAGACGACGGCATTGATTGAACTTCAATATGTCAAACACTCGTCATCGTCTTAGCGACGACGGCGAGCCATCACCAAACCTCCCATTCCAAGCAAGGCAAAGGCGCCAGGAGTCGGAACCGAGAAGCCACCCTCAGAGATCGATGTGCCGTACTGGAAGTAGGCCAAGCTAATCCGCGACAGGTCAAAGTTCTCGGGCAAGCCCAAGATGGTGAAGGTGACCGAGTTCTTGACAATGGGGTCGTTTGCAAGGCCGCCGTTGGCGGTTACGAGGTTGTCACCTGCGGAAGTGATACCGTAGTTTGCACCGTTGACCGCAGTAGGGCTATCAAGGTCGGGGCCATTAAAGTTGCCTTGGCCGAAGATGTTGAAGCCTGCAGAACCAATACCAACATTAGTTGAACCGGGGTAGTTGCCACCGGAAGCAAAGGCCCACTCGCCACCAAGGTTGCCGCCACCGTTGGGTCCGTTGTGAACAATTGAACCGGCAGACAGGATCGCACTAACTGGGGCCAGCGTATTGATCGCAGGACCATCAATCCTTACGAAGACGGCCGTAAGGAGGTCCGCTGTTCCCGTGATGTCGTTGGTCGCGATATTGGTCAGAACAACTCGAAGTTGTGTGCCTGCAACGACGCTGAAGTTCGCAGAAGCAGCACGGTTGCCGCTGGAACCCGACAATAGGAGCGATGCCGAAGCACTGCTTGCTGAAATTGCAGAAGCAACCAAAACCGTTGCGATAACCGTATGTATAATTTTCATGATGTCTTCTCCCATTGTCGACAAAGGTCACCCCTTGTCACAACCAAAGTTGAATGCTGGAAACATTCTCACACAATCTTTGACACATATACATAGTAATACAGTTTCGTTAATTTTACAATTTATTGAAACGGATATCGATAAGTAACATGAGATGGACGTGTTACAAACGCCAACTATCGTTCCGATAACATAGATTTGCTAGGAAGTTATGTACCATTGAATCCCAAAAATAATAAACCTCCTCTGCATAGAGGAGGTATTTGTGTAGATACTGGAATCGTGTGTCGTTGTTAACGTACCTTACGAGTTGATCACACGGCCTTCGCTCGCCAGTGCCGCCTCGTGGACGCTCTCGTGCATCGTCGGATGCGCGTGGACCGTGCAGATGATCTCTTCGGTCGTGGCTTCCAAACGGCGCGCAAGGCTAAGCTCGGCAATAAGTTCCGTCGCCTGATCGCCCATGATGTGCGCGCCCAGGATTTCGCCACGCGGCAAACTTCGAATGATCTTGGTGAACCCATCGGTGTTGCGGGTGGCAATTGCCTTGCCTAGCGCCGAGAAGGAGAAGACGCCGACGTCGTAATCCTTTCCCTTGACCAAGCCCTGCTCTTTAAGGTGGCGCTCGGTGAATCCGACGCTGGCGACCTGCGGATGGCAATAGGTGCAGCCAGGGATTACGGTGTAGTCAAGTGGTATCGGCTCGTGATCGATCTTCTTGTCACGCCAGGCGATACGTTCAATGCAAAGCACGCCTTCTTCGCTGGCAACATGCGCGAGCCAAGGCGGTCCTATAACGTCGCCTATAGCGTAGATTCCGGGCAAATTTGTCTTGTAATCAATGCGTTCGTTGGTAGTTCCCTTGCCTGGGCCATCCCACCCAACAGGGCGGAAATCAGTCTTGAGGTGGTCGCGTTCCGTCGCCAGACCAAGAGATGGGTCAAAGGTACCATCAAATCGGCCCTTGACACCGATGGCGAGAAGTACCTTGTCAGCTTCGAGCACTTCTTTCTTGGAAGCGTCTGGAGCTATTTTACCGTCAGCACCCTTAACCATGGGAGCAACCGTCACCTTGACCGTCGCTGTTAAGCCTGAGCCAACCTTCTCAATATTGACCACGCCGGTGTTGGTGCGGATTTCCATGCCATGCTTCTTGAAGACCTTTTCCATGGCGACGCACACATCATCATCTTCCACTGGCAAGATGTTTGGCATCATCTCGACAACCGTGACCTTGGTACCAAAGGTGTGGTAGAAGTAGCCAAACTCCATGCCGATGGCGCCCGCGCCAACCACGATAAGCCGCTTGGGCTGGCCCTTGTTGAACATGGCTTCGCGTGCGCCCCAGATGGTTTCGCCATCGAAGCGAGCAAAGGGCAGGTCGCGCGCGACCGAACCGGTCGCAATAATGACGTTGGTTGCGGTAACCGTTTCGCGGGTTGCGCCAGGAGTCGCGGGAGCACTGGTGATCTCTGCCTTCACAACGCATTCTTGAACAGCTATCGACCACGCGGGCTTCCCATTTACCGCTGCTGCTTTACCGGTGATTTTCGCACTGCCCTTGATCGACTCGATCTTGTTCTTCTTCATGAGGAACTCAACGCCCTTGTTGAGTTTGCCCGCCACGTCGCGCGAGCGAGTAATGGTCTTGTCCCAGTCGTAGCCGACTTCACCAGTGATCTTAAGGCCCCATGCCTCGCGGTCCTGAAGCTTCTCCATCAACTCGGCGTTGGCGAGCAAAGCCTTGGAAGGAATGCAGCCCCAGTTCAAGCAGACGCCGCCTAGCTTGTCGCGTTCGACCACGGCGACTTTGTACCCAAGTTGTGCGGCTCGAATCGCCGCAACATACCCACCCGGGCCACCACCGATGACAACCACGTCGAAATGCCGATCTGCCACGGGAACTTCCTTTGGTTGGGGCGGCAAACCTACATGCCAATCGCCGCCGGATATATGTGTTCGATGCTGCAATTCCACCCCGATGTGCCGGAGTACTTCCACGAAAGGAACAGGAGTTTAGCCGTGCGAATGAGCAGTAAAGCCGCCGACGCGATCAGAACCCCGAGCCGCCAAACTCGGTGCTCGCAAGCAATGCTTTATCCATGACATACAGCCCGATGAGCCAATTGCTCACAACATATGGCTGGATGGTAAAGACCCCTTCGATTGTGCCATAGGTCGCGTAGCGGTCATCACCCAGGATCGAAACATTCAGCCGAACCTCGATCGCGTCATACGGCGTGGGTGGCACGCCGATGCAGCAGCCGTCCCACTGGTTGAGCATGCCCAAAAGTTCCTTTGGCTGCTGGACCATGAGCGGGAAAGCAACATATCCCTTGATGCGCACGTACTTGTCATTAAGCATCGCGATACGCTCGGGAACTTCGCGCTTGCCAACCGCGGGGTTGTACGTGCGTTCGACGCTGGTCAGCATCTCCCACGTGACTTCGTAAGGATTTTCTTTGGAGCCATCACCCTTGACGAGATAGACCTCGTCGTACAACACCGAGCCATCGGGCTGCGAAACGCTTGTGCTTGGAATGACGGTGAAGGTACCGATCTTGGGTGCGCCGTCAGGAACTGCAGGACGATCTGGTGGCGTGTGACCGGGCGTGCCTGAGTCAGAAGCAGCTTCAGTCGATACCACCGGATCCGCATTGGTCGCAGGCGCGAGCACGACTGCAGGCGTGTTGGGTGGATTCGTCGCAAACAAAGGTGGCGTCGGTGGCACCGTCGCGGGCAACGTTGCAGGAAACGTTGGCAGTGAACTTTCGGCACCATTCGCCGTCGTAGGCTTCGCAGCAGCGTTGGCGAGATCGTTTGCCGGGTCGCTCGATTGTTCACTATTTGCAGCACGCGATGAGAGCTCGCTCGCTTCGGCAGCCACGCCGCTTGAGCTTTGCTTGGGCGCGCTACTTGGAATCCACTTCCAAGGCTGCACTACAAATGCAGCCATGAACACAAAGACGAACGAGATCAAGATCCAGAAGGTTCGCATCAAATTCCCCTGTGACCGACGAAAGGTCGAAGCCAAGTGCTCTTACGTGCAGCCCGTGGCATGGATTCTCACAGGAAGTATATTTAGGCTGATGGCCGAAGATTCTTCGCCACCGGCGTCAAGTACGCACGCGCCGCGGGGATGACCCCAGCAAGCCCGGCGAGCGCGACCGTGACCATTACGATGCCTATCGCCGTTCGCGGATCCAAGACCGCCGCCACCGTGATCCCCAAGTATGCATGCAGCCAGTGAGCCGCGAATTGCGACGCGACGACCGCTATCGCGATGCCAGCGAATGCGCCAAGAATGCCTATCACGATTGATTCCGCAGTGACCAAACCAAAGACGCGGCCTTTGCTCGCGCCCAAAACCCGCAAGATCGCGATCTGTTGGCGGCGTTGTTCCATGCTGTTGTACAACGCGAGCAATATCGATACCACACTCGACACCAACACGCACGCCGCGATTGCAACGAATATCTTGTTCATGCCACCCACGATCACGAAAAGCTTTTCCAGCTCTTGCCTAGGCTGTGCCACTGTGATCGCCGCGTTCTTGCGCAACATATCAAAGACCTGTGGCAGGTTCGCTGGCGTGTCGCTCCCTTCGCGCGTGATCAATCGCAGATAAACACCGGTGATCAAGCGATCCGAATCAAGCAGGTCTGCTTCGGTTGTTGCCGCCTTGGAATCCGCGCGCTTACGGCGGTCGTGGGCGTGGATGATCCACGAACTCGTCAAGTCCGTCATCAACGCACGATCATGGCTGCCACCAGTTGGCCCCAAGATGCCGACGACGGTGTAGTTAAACTCATCGTGCACATGAGGCTTGATCGCGCCAGGGTCTGCGAGCAAGAGCGATTGCGGCGCACCGTGCGAAAGATGGATCGTGTCACCCAGCGTGAGCCCGGTCGTGCGAGCCACCGCGTCCCCCACTACGACTTCAAAGGGTGCAGCGAAAAACCTGCCCTTGGTCAACGTCCAGTTTTCGCCTGGATTTGGCTGGAATTTCTCGAAAAACTCTGGCTTGGTCGCAAGCACAGGCAGCCCCTCAAAGCTGTCGCCATATTGCGTCGGGATC
>JBBRGG010000213.1:0-5991 GCA_038240875.1 Phycisphaerales bacterium
TGGCACGAAGACAGACAGAGATATTACAAAGACCCTCTCTTGGAGAGGGGGGGCAACCCAAGGCCAAGCTAAGTTTTTAGTAATATTATGTTACTTGCGTTTTTTAAAGCGGTCTTTGATGGATGGGGAGTGGCTGGTGCCTTTGCCTCGGAGGCCTGCGAGGGGACCGCCGGACATGCCTGCGCCGCTGGCGCCGGGTGCGCCCATTTGTTTCATGGCGCGGACCTTGTCGCCTGCGGACATGTTGGCCATGGTTTTGGTGACCTTATTGATCATCTCGAATTGTTTGACGAGGTGGGAGACGTCTTCGACCTTTACGCCTGCGCCGTTGGCGATTCGGCGGCGGCGTGAAGGGGCGATGATGTCGGGCTCGGCGCGTTCGACCTTGGTCATTGAGTTGATCATGGCTTCGATGCGGTCGAGTTGTTTTTCCTCGATGTTCATGTCTTTGAGTGCGCCGCCGATGCCTGGGATGAGGCCTAGAAGTTGGCGCATGGGGCCCATTCGGCGCAGGGTTTTGAGTTGTTTGAGGAAGTCGTCCATCGTCATTTCGCCTTTGGCGATTTTCTGATGAAGGGCGTCGGCGTCTTCTTGGCTGACTTCTTGCTGGGCTTTTTCGACGAGAGAGACGACGTCGCCCATGCCAAGGATTCGGCCTGCGAAGCGTTCGGGATAGAACTCTTCGATGGCGTCGAGTTTTTCGCCAACGCCGACGAATCGGATGGGCGCGCCGGTGACGTGCTTGACGGAGAGGGCGGCGCCGCCACGAGTGTCGGAGTCGAATTTGGTGAGGATTACGCCATCGACGTTGAGTTTGGTGTGGAAGCTCTTTGCGGAGGTGACGGCGTCTTGGCCGGTCATGGCGTCGACGACGAGGAAGACGTGTGTTGGTCGGACGGCGGCTTTGATTTTGGCGAGCTCGTCCATGAGCGAGTCGTTGATGTGAAGGCGGCCTGCGGTGTCGAGGATGAGGGTGTCGACGCCGGCTTTGCGAGCGGCTTCGACGGCGCGGGTGCAGACATCGACGGCGACGCCAACGGCTTTGCCATAGGCTGCGACTTTGTCGGGCTCGGAGTAGAAGGAGACGATTGAGCTGCCTGGGAGATCGGTGCGAACTTGGTTGGCGACGGTTTCGAGTTGTTCGACGGCGGCGGGGCGTTGAAGGTCGGCGGCGGCGAGCATGACGGTTCGGCCGCGTTTTTTGAGGTAGCCGGCGAGCTTGCCACAGGTTGTGGTTTTGCCGCTGCCTTGGAGGCCACACATCATGATGATGGTTGGGCCGGGAGTGGAGCGTTTGATAGGCTCCTCGGCGTGGAGCTTCATGGCGAGGGCTGGGGTTGCGCCAGCTTCGATGAGTTGGTTGGCTTCGGCTTCGTCGAGCGTGCCGCCGAGAAACTCGATGAGCCGGCGGTGGACGATACCGACCATTTCCTGGCCTGGTTTCAGGCTTTTTGTGACTTGGCGGCCGAGTGCGTCGGCGAGGATTTGGTCGCAGAGGGTGTTGACGACATCGACGTGGACGTCGGCCTCGATGAGGTTGGTGCGGACTTCCGCCATGGCATCGGCGACGTTGCGTTCGCTGATGGCGTCGTTGCCGGAGACTTTGCGGAAGAGGGACTGGAAGGTGTCGGTTAATTTGTCGATCATGCTCGCGCGCGGGAAGGCCCGCCGATCTCCATGTGTGCGGGAAGGCGATCAGAGCTTGACCGGAGCGAGGGTAGGAGGGGCGGAAAGGTGGAGGTGCGAGGACGAAGCAAGGGATTATTCTGGGAGAAGCCTTGTTGGGTAGAGAATGGCGATTTGAATCGAAATTGAGGTGGGCGGCATCTACGGTTGACGGCTCAATCTGTTGACGGCTCAATCGTTGTTGAGGATTGTGTACGCCGAGTTTGATTGGCGTGCGACGCAGTGCGACCAACAGCTTTTTTGTCCAACAGCTTTACCTAATTACTTTTGCGAGGATCAACCATGAACCCAGTTTCAACCGAGACGCTCATCGATCAGCTTAATTGGCGATACGCGACGAAGAAGTTTGACGCGACCAAGAAGATTCCGGCGGATCAGTGGGCGGCGTTGGAGGAGGCAACGGTGTTGTCGCCTTCGTCGTTTGGGTTGCAGCCTTGGAAGTTTATTGTGGTGACGGATCCGGCACTTCGGGCGACGTTGAAGGTTAAGTCGTGGAACCAGCCACAGGTTACGGACGCTTCGCATTTGATGGTGTTTGCGCGGCGGGCGAGCATGAGTCGGGTAGAGATTGATGCGTACATCGACAGGATTGTCGAGGTGCGGAAGGTGCCTCGCGAAACGCTGAATGGGTATCGGGACATGATGGCGGCGTTTATCGAGAAGCCTGCGCCGGCGTTTGATGTGAAAGTGTGGACGAGCTGTCAGGTGTACATCGCGCTGGGAGTGTTCTTGTCGGCGGCGGCGATGTTGGGGATCGATGCGTGCCCGATGGAAGGTATCGACCCAGCCGCGTATGACGAAGTGCTTGGGCTTAAGGCCAAGGGCTTTGCGACGACGGTTGTGGCGGCGGCTGGATATCGCGCGAGCGACGACCCGATTGCAGCGATGGCCAAGGTTCGGATGAATATGGAAGATGCTATTGAGCGGAGGTAATGGTTGAAGGGTTGATTTGATCGCACGGGTGGCGTGAAAGCGTCGCTTGGTTTGCGTTTTTAGGAACATTCGCGAAGGGTTAAGAAATAGAATTATTGTTTGAGTTTTTATGGAATGGGGACGAAAGCGAAGAAAATAGGTTTAGTGGTCAGTGACCAGTAGCTACAGGGAATGGCAGAAGGCAGCACCACGATCGAGACGATCATGGTGGCACGGGCAAGGCAAAGGCACATACGCAAACCCATCTCTCGGAGAGAAGGGGATCCAAGGCAGCCAGGAACTCAAATTAGATTCGTATCACACAAAGGGAACACGCATGGCAACGGCTGCCCACAACGCTGAAGGTGTGCTCTCGGGACGGATCGCGATCATCACTGGCGCGAGTGCGGGGATCGGGCTTGCGTGTGCTGAAGACATGGTGGCGCATGGGGCGCGGGTGGTCTTGAATGCCAGGCGTGAAGGGCCACTGAACGAACTTGCAGAGAAGTTGGATGCCAAAGGTGGAGGCAAAGCTGGAAGTAGGCGGGCGGTGGTGGTGGCGGGGGACGCTTCGGATGATGGCGTGATTGCGCAGATGTTTGAAGCGGCACGCGGGATGGATGGATCGCGCGGGGCAGACTTGGTTGTGGTCAACGCGGGTCGCGGCTTGAATGGATCAGTGGTGACCAGCGACATCACGCAATGGGAAGAGATGGTGCGGACGAACGTGCTTGGGGCGGCGAAGTTGATTCGTGCCGCTGCGCTGGAGATGCTCGAGCAGATAGTGAAGGAAACGGGCGTTGATGCGGCGGCGGTGGGGACGCCTTTGGGTGCGAAGGCGCTGAACCGTGCGCGCGACATTGTGGTATTGGGATCGACGGTGGGGCGGCATATCTCGCCATTTTCGTCGATGTATGGGAGCACGAAGTTTGCGGCGAACAGTTTGGCCGAGGGCGCGCGGCGTGAGCTTGGGCCTAAGGGCGTGCGAGTGACGCTGATTGAACCTGGGTTTGTGGAGAGCGAGTTTCAAGGGGTTGCGGGGTATGCAACTGAGTGGTTTGAGTCGGTGAAGGGGCGGATCGGGCCGGTGTTGGTGCCTATGGATGTTGCTGAGTCGATCCGATTTGCGTGTGGGTTGCCAGCGCGGGTGCATGTGAATGACATTGTGATCAGGCCGACTCGGCAGGATTATCCGTAAAGCCTACGCGATTTAATGTGGTTGCTTAACGCTTCCAGACGGGCTCGAGCTGTGTGTTAAGTGATGTTGCGGCGGCGGTGATTGCAGCTTCCCAAGAGGCATGTGATGAAGTTGAAGCGGGCGGATAGATGACGCTGCGTGAGGCGTTGACGAGAACGCCAGTGGTCCCAGCGCGGCTGGTCTCAACTTGATTTCCTACGCCTGAATTAGTACGCACCATGCGAGCTACGTCATCGGCGGTGCCGCCTTGCGCGCCAAAGCCTGGGACGAGGAAGACCTGATTGGGCATGCGGGCGCGAAGGGCGAGTGCGTCGGCGGATTTAGTCGCGCCGACAACTGCGCCGACGTTGGAGAGGTTTTGTGTGCCCATGGATGTGGCGCCGAGTGTGCAAACTTCGTCGGCCATGAGTTCGGCGATGGTGCGGCCGTCGGCGAGAAGGCGGGTTTGAATGGCGTCGGAGCCGGGGTTGCTAGTGCGGACGAGAACGAAGATGCCTAGGCCTGCGGCGATGAAGGGTGCGATGGTGTCGGGGCCCATGTATCCCGAGACGGTGACAGCGTGCGCGCCACAGCGTTGTGCGGCGGCGGCGTAATGCGAAGCGGAGATGCCGATGTCGCCACGTTTGTAGTCGAGGAGAACGAGCAGCCCCGCACTACGTGCGTGCTGGCAGCATTCTTCGAGGGCGATGACCCCGCGCCCGCCGAAGCGTTCGAAGC
Organism: Phycisphaerales bacterium; assembly: GCA_038240875.1. Taxonomy (GTDB): domain Bacteria; phylum Planctomycetota; class Phycisphaerae; order Phycisphaerales; family UBA1924; genus JBBRGG01. The sequence continues at coordinate 4,514 of JBBRGG010000213.1, forward strand.
AGGCACTTTGAGGCTTGATGACTGGAACGATGCTCGCGACGGCGTCGATCACGCCGAAGCAGAAGGCGCGGATGGCGGCGACGGGGTCGTGGTGCTTGGCGCGAAGGTCGGCGGGGAGTTGTTCGAGGACTGGATCAAGGCCTACGCAGGCTATGGAAGAGAGCGCGTCGCAGCGAGCGATGAGCAGGTCGGAGAAGTGAGAAGTTGAAGCGGTGAGCATTGCGGCGGTTTCGGAATTGGTGGTGGGAGTGGTGGCGGGAATGGCGACAGGAATGTTGGGTATGTTGGATGAAGGCATGCGGCAGATTAGGGGGTAAGTTATGCAAGGTTTGATATGTTTCGAGCCGATAAGGCGCGAAATTCTACGAGTCATTTCCGGTGTCATTGGTGATTGAGCGCGCGTATTCTGCTGGCGTGGAAAGCCCATTGCGGATTGATTTGAAGAAAGACCTAGGCTTGACCATTGAATGGCAGGACGGGGTAGTCTCGTACTTTCCAATTGGGTATCTGAGGCGGATGTCGCCGAGTGCCGACATGCGGCAGCTGCGCGAGGACATGAAGAAAAATCCGCTGACGGTGCTGCCTGCGAAGACGTTTGCGGGGAGTGGTGGGGGTGGGGCATTGCGCGCGTCGACTGCGGAGCTGGTGGGGAACTATGCGCTGCGCGTGACGTTTAGCGATGGGCATTCGACGGGGATTTATACGTGGACGTACTTGCGCGAGATTGATCGTGGGGATGTGCCGCCGGGGGTTGCGAGTGGTGGGGGCACGCCGTGAGTAGGAATGAGGGGGAAGGAAAATCTTCGAGTTCGCAATCGAGTTTGCCTTCGAGTACGCAATCGGGCGAGCCAATCGAGCTCACAACGGCTGTTGATCGGCTTGAAGTTCTTGGGCCTCGTGAGGCGAAGTTGTTGAAGGAGCTTGGGCTGACGAATCTTGGGAAGTTGCTGGCGCACTTACCGATGCGGCATGAGTTATTGGAAGCCGAGGCTCCGATTGCGGAGCTTATCGTCGGGCAGATCGTGAGCGCGCGAGGCGAGGTGACGGCGACGCGGCTCGCGGGGCGAATGCCCAAGCAGCGATTTGAGGCGGTGTTGATGGATGCGACGGGTCGGCTTGATCTGTTGTTTTTCAACATGGGGTTCATGCGGGAGAAGGTTCGGCCTGGGGTGCGGATTCGGGTGCAGGGAAAGGCGGCGGACTTTCATGGCGGGTTACAGATTGTGAATCCGAAGGTGTGGGTGATTGCGACGTTGGCTGGGGACTTGCATGCACAATCGCGAGAGCAAGGGCCGGATTTGGGGCCAGAAGATGTGGAGCGCGGGTCACCTTCACGAGCTTCAATTGGCGAGGTCGTATGTCAGCCTGCGGTCGAGCCAGATGCAAAGCCAGATGCAAAGCCAGATGCAAAGGCAGACCCAAAGGTAGATGCAAAGGCGCGCTCCAAGCGTCAGGCGGAGATCGTCGCGCCGACGATT
>JBBRGG010000214.1:0-5987 GCA_038240875.1 Phycisphaerales bacterium
CAAATCACTTTCCCGCGCAACCGCGGATCCGACATCATCTGTTGAACTTTGCCCGTAAGCCTGCGTTCGGTTTCATGTGCGTCGGCACCCACGCCACCAAATTGCGTATCGGCCTCGTCAACAAAGATCACGACCTTGCCCAGTGCTTCCAGCGTTCGCCGAAGCCGTTCAAAGATCACATCGGTCTGCCCGTACCACTGGCTGCGGATGTTCTTCAGCACCAACACCGGCAAGTCCAGCGCCGCCGCAACCGCTTCAAATATGAATGTCTTGCCGCCACCAATCGGCCCGGCAACCGCAGCGCCAGGCAGCGCATCAAGCCCCGTCGACTTAAACCGCGGGATCAACTCCGCATGCAAAAACACCTTGAGCTTGGTGAACCCTACAACATCATTGAGCGAATGCTCGGGCTTCTTAAACTCGACTACATCTTCGCCGAGTTGTGCCGCAATGTACTGCTCAACTTTGCCGACAACGCGCGCGGGCGTGAGCACATCACCGGTGTGTGCCGCGGCTACAAGAATCTGCCGTAACGCATGGATCGAAAGGCTCGCCGTCACGATGCCCAAATCAGCAGGAGTCGACCACAACTTCGGGCTCGGCTTTGCGTGTGCAAGCGTCTGACCATTTGCTCCTTGCCCTTGGGTATCAAGGAACCACTCAATATATTGCTGGCGAGCTGTCGCGTCTGGCGCAGGCACCTCGATACTCAACACGCTTGGCAACTTCGTAATCCGTGGGTGCAGCAGCCCCGCGCTCTCGGCGATCAATACCACCGAATCGTTCCCCGTCATAAAGCCCGGCTCGCTAAACCAATCTTGCAGAATCGCGACACGATGCCGATCCGCAGGCGAAAGTTGGCTGATGTCTCCCGAGCCCGCCGGAACAAGCATGTCCGCGGCTTCGATGATAATCACCAGATGCTCCGACAAATACTCGCGTCCATTTGGCCCGCTCGAACGCGACATCAATGTTAACTGCCGAAGAAACTCAAGCGCCACCGTGGGTTGGCCGATCGCGTCATGAATGTTGCGATCAAACTCGGCTTCGAGGGCTTCGCGTCCGCGCTGCTTGCGAATGTTGGTCAAGGCTTGCAGCGTGAGTAGTTCGGTGTCCGTGCCGCTTTGCCAAGCGACCCACGCGGTACGAATGCTATCAATATCCTTTGGGTTGTGAACGCGAATCGGCCCGTTTTGTTCGTACACCAAAACGATGAAGCCATCAACCGAACACCGATTCGAAAGAAACGGCACCAAAGGCACGAACGAGCCCGCTTCTTTTACGCCCGCGCCGTTCCCGCCCGCGCTCACTTTCGCAGACTTGGAATAGAACAAGTCATTGACCGCGCCACACAACAGCACCGACTTTGATTGTCCAGAATTCAATGTTGTAGCAAGCTCGGAAAAAAATCTGTACGCAGGCATCACCGCACGAGGCCCAGTCGAAGCCTTGCCAGTGTGTGAAGTTGTTCCTGATTGCGTGCCCGAAGACGTACTTGATGTCGTTTTTGATGTCGTGTTAGGCAGCGTGCTCATGCGCGGAAAATCCCTTCTGCTTTGTCTTGCGCAAGCTCGTTCCAGAATCGGTGATACTGATATCGCGGCCGCAGTGGCAACTTTTCCATCACCGCCGCTCGAATCTCCATCCGCTGCGCACGAAGCGTGTTGAAATCGCACTCTTGATCAGGCTCAAAGACCGGACACATCGCGTCATACACGATTGTCGCACCTGGCGACGACGTATGTCCCTCGGCTTCATACTGCCAATATTGGCTTAAACCGATCACGCGGTCGGCGACAAAGATCGCTTCATTCAACTCATGCGTAACGATAATGATGGTATAAGGCGGCACCTTCCCTCCACGTTTCGCTCGCACATTCTGCTGATACAAATCCAGCAACATCGATTGCAAATCCTCGCGCATCGACTCATCAAGCGCACCAAATGGCTCATCAAGCAGCAAGATCCCAGGCCTCATCGCAAGCGCCTGCGCAATTGCAACTCGCTGGCTCATGCCGCCAGACAACTCCGATGGATACTGATGCAGGCAGTGACCTAGCCCGACCTGCTCAAGAAGTGTCGTCGATTCGGCAATGACCCGAGCACGCAGCCGACGAAACCGAGGCGTGTGAATCACCCGCTGCCAAGGCTGTGATTGATCAAGCGTCGGCCCAAACGCAACGTTATTCAGCGCGGTCATAAACGGAAAGAGCGTGTACCGCTGATACACAATACCGCGTTTGCGACCAGGCCGCGTGACCGGCACACCGTCCATCAATACCTGCCCTTGCGACGCGAGGTTTGTTCCTAAAATCGCGCGAAGCAGCGTGCTCTTCCCCGAACCGCTCGGACCAACAAGGCTCACAATTTGCCCGCGAACGATCTTCAGGTTGATGTCGTAAAGAACGCGATTGCTTCCAAATGTATGGCTTACGCCACGAATATCCAGCACGACGTCCTGAGCATCTTGTGCCGCTTGGCTCGCGCTCTCTAAAGCTTGTGTTGGTTTTGTTTGAGCTTGCATGCCAGCTACCTGAGTTCCAACTTTACTTCCAACATCACACAACAGTCGAATCTACTCAACCGTCTCAATGAACCCCTTGTATCCACTGCCCACCGCCACAAATTCCGCTAGCTCTTGATATACCACGGACACGCCCACGCAATAAATCTTCGCATCGCCAGATCAACAATGTACCCGGCAAACGCCAGAATCACCAGATATATATACACTACGCTCATGTCCAGTAGCCTTGACTGGATCCGAAGGCGATACCCAAAACCAACATCCGCAACGAGCCACTCCGCCGCGATCAGATATACCATCGCCGGACCAACGCACAGTCGCGACGCTTCAATAATCGTCGGCATGATCTGCCGAAAAATCACGTTGCCGATGATCTCAATCTGCGACGCTCCCAGCGTGTGCGCCTTATCTATCAACTCCTGTGGCACGTGCTTCTTCGCACCCGTGTGCACCGCCTGTGCCAACGTCGGCATGATTCCAAAAGCGATCATCGCGATAAACAAATCAAACCCAGTCCCGAACAGCACAAAGAACAACGCGAGCATTGCGGTAGGGGGAATCTTCGACAAAAAATCCAGAGGCGTTTGCAGCAATGCTTCAACTGGCGTGTAACACCCCATCATCAAACCGATCGCCACGCCACCCAAAATACCCACCGCGAGCCCCGCGAGCAAGCGTCCCCATGTCGCTGTAAAATCCTTCCAGATCCACGACAGGAAAAAACTGCGACGCTCGGTCACGACCGTTGTGCCATCCGCGCTGGTCTCACGTGTGACACGCGTTTGTGCCGAGAACGCGCGTACGACGCCATCCCTGAGCTGCACAAGGTTTGGCACCGTGGTGTCGCTGGGGTTCTTGTTCTTCTGTGCGACGCACAGCGCAGAATACCCCAGCAGCAACACCGCCACGGAAACAATACTCAAGAGCACGCGAGAGAATTTAGAAATAGGACGGCGGATCACTTCTGATTTGATCCGCTTGAGTTGCCTGACTTAACAGCTTCCATGAACGACGGATCAATCACAAGGTCGGCCTTGAGTGCGCCCGCATCCTTGTACGAACCAAATACGATGCTCGGCGCCTTGGGCACAATGTCGTTGGTGACGCAGAATTCAACGACCGTGGTCATCGTGGATTTCATCGCCGCGCCATTGACAAGGGCCAGACCTTTGTCTGGCGTCGAGTAAAACTCGGTTTGCGTGCAGACGATCCGCATCGCCGCCGCGTCCAAGCTCGAGAACTTGGAACCCAGCGCAACGAAAGTCGAATCAGCAGTCTTCGGATCCGCCATCATCTTACAAACTTCGTAAAATGCCTCCGCGACGGCTTTGGCAAACGCTTCGCCACCGGGCTTGCCGAGTGAATCGCGCGACATCACCACCGCGTCGATGATCTCGCCAGGGATCAGCGACGAATCAAAGATCACCTTGGCATCAGCACGCATCTTGAGCGTTTGAAGCACAAACGGATTCCACACCATGATCGCTTCGATGTTGCTCTGCTTGGTCTGCATCGCCTGCGCAGCTGCACCCGGATCCATGTTCCTGAACTCATAATTCGCCGGATCTTCGCCCAGCTTCTGCAAGCCGCGCACGAACGCATATTCCGAAACGCTCTTGCTGAGGCCATACACCGCGCGAGGCTTCTTGAGCTGTTTGATATCGGTGACGCCCACCGCGATCATCGCGTCGCCGCCATTGGACGTGCTCGTAAGCAGGATCAAAACACTTGGCCTTGAAAGTGCCGGATTGAGCGCGTCCATGTTGGTGATGCACGCGGCATCAACCGCCGCAGCTCCGTACATCTGAAGGCAAGCATCGTAATCGGCCTGCCGAAGCTCGATGTCAACGTTGTACTTTCGCTCGATTGATCCCAACTTTCCCTTCGCGCCGTCGATCAGGCCTTGATCGGAAGCCACGCCAAAGACGCTCCACGACGGGTACTCGCTCCATGCAAGCGAGAAGGACGGTGCCGGACCCGCAGGGGCCGCGCTACTAGATGATGCTGGAGTTGTTGGTGCCGATGGTGCCGCAGCTGGCGCGCCCGCTGGAGTAGCCGCTGGAGTAGAAGCCGCAGGAGCAGTCCCAGTTGAAGTTGGCGAATCAGAGGTGGTGTTCTTCTTCTCACATCCCGCGATCGTTGCCGCGACCGCCGCACATCCAACCAGTGTCAATGCTATGTGAGTCATGCGAGCCATGCGAGTCATTCCATTCTTGTGATTCATCAGTGTTCTCCTATGTATCCGTCGTAAATCCGTTCGCACGCAAAGGCGAAATGCCCGCGTACTTGTATTCTTACACTCTATTCGGCGCTATGCGTTTCCTGTTTCACAAACTGCCTTGTACGTACTTGGGCTCAAATTCCAAATTCTGTTTCGACACCAAATCGAACTTCAATCACTCCGGCAGCCTCGCATCCTTCTTTGCGCTATCACGATTCCCTTGATCAAATTGGCCGCGATCAAAAGAACCCTTGTCCGACTCGCTCGCAAGGCCGATCAATCGGTCAAACTCAACCGTGTTGCCGGTCTTGTTCGCGTAATCCAAAAACTCTGCTTCAATCGCCTTGGTATCGGTCCCTGCGAGTTCTTTGCTGATTCGCGCGTTCGCCTTGGCACGCTGCCGCAAATCGCGCATGTCCTGCAATTCCTTGCTCGTCGAATCCTGGCTGATCCCCGCGAGCATGTCGGCGATCTGGCGTTCTTCCTTCGCCGTCACGATGTCAGCTACCGCCGCATCCGCTTCTTCGCGGATCTTGGAAATCTCGCGCATCAATGACTGCAACTGGATCTTGTGATTGGCCAGCGTCTGGTCCAAGCCCTTGACGTCTGTTTCCAATTCTTCGATATGCGATAACTTTTCGGCGAGCGTCGACGAAAAGTCATTGAACGCCGCCAGACATTTCATGTACTCTTCGTTCTTCTTGACCTCGTCCATGCTCACGCCCTGCGACCGCATGCGATCAACGAGCATCCTTGCTTTGGCCGCCGCACCCTCTTTCAATTTCTCAAGCTGCGAAACCTCACCGGTCAGCGTCTTGATCCGTTCCTTCTTTGAGTCTTGCTGCTGGATCAGCCCCGCAACAGCGTCCTTATATACCGCCACTCGCTTGGTCTTTTCGACAACAATCGCCTCGTACGTCGCCCGAACGACGTACGGGTTGCTGCTCAACTCTTTCCGAGCGGCGTCAATTCGCCCAGTAATCAAGTAGCCAAAGGCACGCGCGTATCGAGCAATTGCAGTGATCAAAGCAAGGTCTCCCATGTGCGGCTGAATCAAATCAGCATGAATATGACGTGCGAAATCTGACCCGCGAGAAAGAAATATTTTAAAAAGTAAACCTGTGAGATATTGAACAAGTACCACAACCTTCGAACACCGAACCAACTATCCTAATATCCGTTTTGATTGAAGCGACGAATCAGAAGGTGCAAGCTCATCATCGATTTGTTGCATTCGTT
>JBBRGG010000215.1:0-5931 GCA_038240875.1 Phycisphaerales bacterium
ATCCCACCCCCCTCGGCGGATCCGCTGGCAACAACGCGTGGCGAAGGGCCCTTGGCGATGGTGGTATTACGCGGCCTTGCCGTCTCGCCTGGAATCTCCATAGGCAAGGTTTTGGTCATCGACGACGACCTTCGCCGTGTAACCAAACGAACCATCCGCGCAACTGATATCAAGCCCGAGCAAGCTCGTATCGACGCCGCGATCAAGATCGCCATCGGCGAACTTAACGAAGTCCACGACCGAGCCAAAGCTGAAATGGGCGCCGAGACGGCGAAGATTTTCCTTTTTCACGCCGGCATGCTCAACGACAAGTCTCTTATCGGCCCCATCCGTACTTCGATTGAAACCGAGCGGATAAGTGCCGAATACGCTGTGAGCCAAGTATTTACAACTCTTGCCGCTCGCTTCCGCGCTTCGCCTGATTCGGTCTTTGCCACCAAGGTCAACGACATCGAAGACCTTGGCTATCGCTTGCTCAAGCACTTGGGCGTGTCGGCACAAAACAAAGCGGCAATCGCCGACAAAGGCACGATTGTCGTCGCGCGAGACTTGACGCCTTCGCAGACCGCTGGCTTTGACCGGGCCCGCATCATCGGGTTTGCCACGGACTTAGGCGGTAAAACCAGCCATACCGCAATCGTTGCTCGCGCTCTTGAACTTCCTGCGGTAGTTGGCTGCCAAACTCTACTTAGGCACGTGCGTGATGGTAGCGAAATCATCGTCGATGGAGAAGAAGGCTCTGTCGTCGTCAATCCTGATGCAGCCACCATCGAGCGCTATCGCCAGACTATCGAAAAGCGCCGTCTGTTCCAGGTCAGCCTCTCCGAAGTCGCGATGCTGGAATCAGTTACGCTCGATGGCGAACTGATCCACTTACTCGCGAACATCGAGTTTCCTGACGAGATCAAATCGGCGATGGCGATGGGTGCCGAGGGTGTTGGGCTCTATCGCACCGAATATCTCTACTTGATGGGCAAGCGCGAGCCAACGGAAGAAGATCATTACAAAGCGTACAAGCGCTGCGTGGAACTCTCTGCAGGGCGGGAACTTGTGATCCGCACGGTGGACCTAGGCGCGGATAAGTATTCCCAAAGCCTTGAAGAGATTCCGGAGCGAAATCCGTTTCTTGGGTGCCGAAGCATTCGGTATTGCCTGCGGAACACGGCGATGTTTAAGCGCCAGCTTCGCGCGCTCTTGCGTGCCAGCGCGCTTGGACCAATGAAGGTCATGTTTCCGCTCATCACGAGCATTACCGAGCTTCGGCACGCGCGATATCACGTAAATGATGTAATGGAAGAGCTTTCGGAAGAAGGCATCGCCTTTGACGCTGGGATCAAAATCGGCATGATGGTCGAGGTGCCTAGCGCGGCTTTGCTCGCGGATACCTTCGCGCGCGAGGTAGATTTCTTTAGCATCGGGACTAACGACCTGACGCAGTACACGCTCGCGGTAGACAGGACCAATGAACGAGTGGCAAACTTGTATCAACCTGCGCACCCGGCGGTCATTCGGTTGATTCGAGACGTAGCGCGAGCGGCGCGTCGGCACAAGACCCCGGTTTCCTGTTGCGGGGAATCCGCCGGGGACTTGGAATATGCCTTGTTGCTCATCGGGTTAGGGTTGCGTACTCTTTCGATGTCAAGCTCGGGCATCCCTCAGCTCAAGCGGCTGATCCGGAGTGTCGACGTAAAGCAATGTGAGCGTATCGCTAAACAGGCGATGGGGCTTGATTCGGAGGTTCAGGTCGCGGCGTTATTGCGCGATCGGGCCCGAGCGATCGTTCCTGAGGCATTTGGCGGGCGTACCGCTGAGTAATCTTTAGGAGTTGAGCAGTGTTTCGGCGCTTTGGCTCCCGCGTGTTGTGTGCGGGCCAGGCAACGGAACGGATCAAATCTAAGCCGCACTTTCGCTTCGCCTTTGCGTGGAGTAGGAGATGCGGCTTGGGTGCTGGGATACTTTCTTTGTGTGTGCGCGAGCGAAGAAGCTCGTGCCCGCGAGAGAGGGCTTCCAGCTCGTGAAGGTACTTGTTTCGTGCGCACAAAATGCGTCCGATTGCAAGGAGCTTTACGAAGCCTAGAGCGTTCTTCTTCACGCCTTTGCGTGTGGAGCAAAGAACGTCGGCCTGATGCCCGACCTGTGGAGTTTGCCTTGCTTGATTTTCAAGCATGGCGTAAAGACTCTTTAGGAAAGAAGCGTCGGCTTGCGGGCGTGTGGTGTTTAGGGTGATTCGGCGCGCGAGCGACGAGCCATTCCTAAAGACGGCGTGTTGCCTTGCAAGGCACGGATTTATCTGTGCGGTGCAGGAGCAATAGAGCTGCGAACGCTGCGATCTGTTTTCTTGTTGACTGGTCTACAGACAATACGAAGAAGAGCCATTGCGCCCGAGACCGGAGCGGGCTTGGTTTGCCGTGCGCGAACCAGATCGCCTCGAGAGCCTTGGCCGCACCGATAGTGTGTGGCATGGGCAGAGGAATTCGCACGACAACCGGGCCTCTGCGCGAATCGCGCGGGCCACACGAGCGGTCAATGGATCGCCGTGTTGAGGAAGGAAGCGCCCATGGGCGACCGCAAGAATCAGATGATCATCAATTACGTCCCTGGCGAAGAGTGCCGGGTGGCAATTGTCGAGAGTGGCAAGCTTGAAGAACTTCATGTTGAGCGTTTCGCGACGGCGAGCCGCGTAGGGAATATTTATGTTGGCCGAGTTGCCAACTCCGAGGCGGCGATTCAGGCCGCGTTCGTGGATTTTGGGGTCACTGACAACGGCTTCCTTCATGTCAGCGATCTGCACCCCAAGTACTTTCCAGGTGAAGATGGCGAAACCACCGAGCGAGTAGGTTTCAAGACGCCTCGTCGCGAGCGGCCAGCCATCCAACACGCGCTGCGTCGTGGCGATGAAGTCATCGTGCAAGTTCTCAAAGAAGGCGTGGGCACCAAGGGGCCGACGCTGACTAGTTACCTCAGCATTCCTGGTCGATTCCTGGTGATGATGCCTGGGATGGACAATATCGGCGTGTCGCGCAAGGTCGAAGACGAGGATCAACGCCGAAAGATGCGCGAGATCCTCGATCAACTCGATCTGCCCGAGGGGTTTGGATTTATCCTTCGCACGGCGGGCATGGCCCGGACCAAGGCGGAGCTCAAGCGCGATCTTGCGTACCTCATGCGTCTTTGGAAGGACATGGAGAAGCGCAACAAGGGTGGCAGCAAGCCTCGTCTGTTGTACAGCGAGAGCGATCTGCTCGTGCGCAGCTTGCGCGACCTGATGACCAGCGAGATTGATGAAGTGATCATCGATCATGAGATTGCGCTGCACCGGGCGAGCCGATTTATGAAGATCGTTGCGCCACGCGGGTCGGCACAGTTGCTGCAATACAAGGGCCGTACACCGATTTTCCACGCGTTTGATGTTGAGCCACAAATCCAGACGATTCATGCGCGCGAGGTAGGTTTACCCAGCGGCGGCAGGCTCGTGATCGATCAGACCGAAGCGCTGGTCGCCATTGACGTGAACAGTGGCAAGAGCCGCGATTCGCGTAATAGCGAGGACAACGCGTACCAGACGAATTTGGAAGCAGTCGATGAGATATGTCGGCAGCTTCGTCTACGCGACATGGGCGGCATCGTTGTCAACGACCTTATCGATATGCGCCGCCCGGAAAACCGCAAGGACATTGAGGCGCGTTTCCGTGAACGATTGAAGCGCGATCGCGCGCGCACGACGGTGGGCACGATCTCTGAGTTTGGTATTCTTGAAATGACGCGGCAGCGCATGCGCCCGAGCCATGAGAGCGTGCACTTTACTGAGTGTCCGACGTGCCGCGGTCGCGGGCTGATTCAGAAGCCCGAGAGCGTGACGGCGGACGCGCTACGCGAACTGGCCGCGATCCTTGATTCTCCCAAGGTTGCCAAGGCGGAGATGGTGGTTGCGCCGCGCGTCGCGGGCGAATTACTCTCGACCAAGCGGCGTTTGCTGGGTCGAATCGAGCGCGCGTTTGAGAAGCACGCCGACGTGCGCGTGAGCGAAGCGCATTCCGCCGACCGCGTGTCGTTTTATGCATACGACCAGAATGGCGCGGACGTTGAAGTTGCGTCGCTGATCCAGCCCAAGATGTCCAAGGAATCGCTGATTGTTTGGGAACAGCCGGGCGAAGACGCGTGGAATGGACCTGACGATGAGACGGCGGTTGCACGCGAAACAGACGCCGAGCCAGAGCCGATGTCGGAAGAGGACGCGCTGGGGTTGCACCCAATTGAGATTGATGAAACAGGTGTGCCTTTTGATGATGATGAAGAGAGTACGCCGAACCCAAATCTGCAGCAGGGGAACGAGCCGCAGGAGAATTTCCAGCAGGCGAATCTTCAACAGGTAAACCTCCAACAGACGAGCCGCAGCGGGCGAAATGCGCGTGGCGGGCAGCGCGGGGGACAGAGTGGTCGGCAAGGTGGTCGGCAAGCTGGTGGGCAAAGTGGTGGGCATAGTGGTGGGCAGCGCGCAGGGCAGGGCGGGTCGCAGGGTGGCGGTTCACGCGGCGCGCAGGGTAACAGCCAGCGTGGCGAGCAAAGCAGCGGGCACGTTGCTGCTCAGGGTGGATCGCAAGGCGGTGGGCCAAAAGGCACGCCCGAGGGCAACCAAAATAGTAACCAAATCGTCAATATAAATGGCGGCCTCAATGGTGGCCAACAAAGCGGCGGGCAAGGTGCGCCGATGGGGAACGAAGCCGAAGACGGCGAAGAGCGTGGCGGGCGCCGACGTCGCCGCCGTGGCCGTCGCGGTGGTGGTGGCGGTCAAGCCGGTGGGCCAATGGGTGGCCAATCTGGTGGCCAATCTGGTGGCCAAGTTAGTGGTCAAGTTGGTGGGCCCTCGCCAGCCAATCAGGCTGGGCCCTATGGCGATCACATGAACGCGTCTGAAGCCAATGGCTCATCCAACATGGACGGCGCAAATACGAATGCGCCAATGAGTGCTAATGCGAATGCCAACAACCAAGGCGATCACACGAGCTCGCTATCTGCGGGTTCAGATTCGAATGCACCAGATCAACTCGGGCCAGATGGTCTACCTCGGCGGAAGCGGCGGCGTCGTCGCGGCCGTGGACGTGGGCGTGGCGAAGTTGGCGGTGCTTTGGATTCCAATGGCCAGCTAATGCCGGATTCACAGGATTCGCTGGAGGGCGACGACGGTTTGGCGGATGATGCTACTGAAGCGCCCGCACGCTCCGCTGGTTCATCACAAGCTGGTTCGACACAGACTGGTTCGCAACAGGGTGGCAGGTCGCGGGCTGGCGGGCAAGCGCGTTCGCAGAACAATCGCAATGGCCCGGCGCAACCCATTGTTCGCGATGGCATTATCTTCGGCGACCATGGCGACGAAGACGACGCCGCTGGAGCGGTTGAGGCAAATAGCACGTTGAATCTCAAGCCATTGGCGAAACTAGACCAAGGCGCGAACGACGCAGTAGGCAGCGGCGAGAGGCCTTCTGTTAATCAGAGCGAGTCTCGCGCACGTGCACAAAGCCAGCCACCGATTGCTGGCGATGTGTTGCCCGTGTCGAGGGGTGATGACGCCGAGGGTGGGCCAGAGGGTGGGCCAGAGGAGTTCAATGAAGATGGCTCGCTCAAGCGTCGTAAGCGTCGTCGGCGTGGCCGTGGCGGTCGTGGTCGAGGCACCGGTGATCCCGCGCAAGGCCAGACCAATGCGCGCCCGAATGGCCCACAAAACGGCGAACATAATGAGCCAAGGAATGAACCAAATAGCGCGGGTGCCAACGAGTCCGGCCTGGCAAGTCCGGATCGAGGCCCAGATCGAGGTCCTGATCGAGGTCCAGATCGAGGTCCAGATCGAGGTCCAGATCGAAATATGAGGCGGATTCCCAACACGCTCGCGCGTGGCGGGCCAAAGCAGCCTGCAGTGAATGCCCCAGTGGCAGG